>JAKJFE010000127.1 GCA_022705045.1 Pseudomonadota bacterium
TGTCCGAGCTGGGTTGTACCGGCAGCACGGTCTGGTCGTACCAGCAGCCGAGTCCGGGCAGGGTCAGCAGACGCTCGCGGTAATGATGCATGCCGTCCTCCGGTTCCATCAGCACGCCGCTGATGAAGGCGTCCACGGTATCCACACCACTCGTCACCGGGTGGCCCCAGAGCATGGCCTGGAAGGGCGCGAGCCGCACCGCGGAAAGCGCCACCGTACGCGGATGCATGCCGATGTCGATGTAGACCAGCGCGTCGCAGGCATCGTCGCGGATCTGCTGCGCCATGGACGCGAGTGGACCAATCTCGGTGCGTACCATGTCGAGTTCACGGCGCAGCTGTTCGGTCACGACGTCGCTGCCGGACTCCAGCGCGTAGGCGTGCACTTCGAAACGGTCGCGTGGCAAGCGGCGCATCAGGCCACCGAACAGCTTGAGTACGGTGTGATGACGGAGCGTTGCCGTCAGGAAACCAATGCGCAACTTGCGTCCGGCCCATGGTCGCTGCGGCATCGATTCGAACTGCGGAAATGCCGCTGCCGCCATGCGCCGAAGCACGCCGCCGAGCCGCTGCTGTCGCGCGGTCACGTCGATGCCGGTGTAGGCGAGATGGAAATTGCATTGTGCGAGCAGCAAGCCTTCGAGGCGATGCCGCATCGCGGGTGCTTCGAGGTCAAGTCGTTCGAAGTCGGCGCAGCCCTGGTCCCAGTGCTGCACGAACGCGTCGATGTCGTCGCGACTGGCGAAGAACTTGTCGCGCGGTGTCAGGAACTTCGCCCAGCGCGCGAGCAGCAGGTCCGGGTTCAAGCGCAAGGCCGCGTCGAGTGCGTCGTGCATTTCGGTGTAGTAGCCGACCCGCGACGCGGTGGTCGCAAGCAGGAACCAGTCGGCGGCCGAATCCGGTTTCAACTGCGACAGCCGTCGCCGCAGCGGCAGCACATGTTCGGGTCGGGCCGTCGCGTACTCGAGCGCCAGCACCTGCAAGGCCACGCCGCGTGCGTCGTCGGCGTCCAGCGATTGCACATGCGTGCCGATATTGAATGCCGCCCGATGCTGGCGCATCTGCAACATGCAGTGGCCGAGTTCGTGCAAAGCGGGGATCCAGTTCGGGTACTGCTGCAACAGTGCGTTGATCGCGACCGTCGCGGTCTCGACCGGTTGCGCACGACGCAGGTCCGCAAGCGCCCGTTCCGCCACGTCCGGCTTGTGCCGGGCGAGGGCCGTGAGGATCGGTGCGATCAGCGCTGGCGTGTTGGAACTCATCGGGGCGGTCCGAATCGGGCGGAACGATGGCAGAAGACCGCCAAGACTAGCGCCGATGTGCGGTCCGGGACGAGCCAATGCAGTGGCTGCGATACCATCCGGGCCTGCCATTTTCCCCGCTCCGGAGCCCGCCGATGTATCGCCAAACCACGTCGATCGACGCCTTTGATCCCGAACTCGCCAAGGCCATCGCCGCCGAAGTGCAGCGCCAGGAAGACCATGTCGAACTCATCGCCTCCGAGAACTACGCCAGCCCGCGCGTGATGGCGGCTCAGGGTTCGGTGCTGACCAACAAGTACGCCGAGGGTTATCCGGGCAAGCGCTACTACGGTGGCTGCGAATACGTCGACATCGCCGAGAACCTCGCGATCGAACGCGTCAAGCAGCTGTTCGGCGCCGACTACGCCAATGTGCAGCCGCATTCGGGTTCGCAGGCCAACGCCGCGGTCTATCTCGCGCTGCTGAGCCCGGGCGACACCATCCTCGGCATGAGCCTGGCCCACGGCGGTCATCTGACCCACGGCGCCAAGGTGAATTTCTCCGGCAAGATCTTCAACGCGGTGCAATACGGCATCGACGTCAACACCGGCCTGATCGACTACGCCGAAGTCGAGCGCCTGGCCCGAGAGCACAAGCCGAAGATGATCGTCGCCGGCTTCTCGGCCTATTCGCAGATCATCGACTGGGCCAAGTTCGCCGAGATCGCGAAGGCGGTCGGCGCTTACTTCTTCGTCGACATGGCGCACGTCGCCGGTCTCGTTGCGGCGGGCGAATACCCGAACCCGGTGCCGCATGCCGATGTCGTGACCTCGACCACGCACAAGACGCTGCGCGGTCCGCGTGGCGGCATCATCCTCGCCAAGGCGAATGCCGAGATCGAGAAGAAGCTGCAGTCGATGGTGTTCCCGGGTACGCAGGGCGGCCCGCTGATGCACGTCATCGCGGCCAAGGCCGTCGCCTTCCTCGAAGCCCTGCAGCCGGAGTTCAAGACCTATCAGCACCAGGTCGTGCTGAATGCGCAGGCGATGGCCAACACCTTCATCAGTCGCGGCTACAAGATCGTCTCCGGCGGCACCAAGAACCATCTGTTCCTGGTCGACCTGATCGGCCGCGACGTCACCGGCAAGGACGCGGAAGCCGCGCTCGGCGCCGCGCACATCACCGTCAACAAGAACTCGGTGCCGAACGATCCGCGTTCGCCGTTCGTGACCTCGGGCCTGCGCATCGGCTCGCCGGCCGTCACCACGCGCGGCTACAAGGAGCCCGACTGCGTCGCGCTCGCGAACTGGATCTGCGACGTGCTCGACAACCCGACCAACGCCGACGTCATCGCCGGCGCCCGCGCCAACGTCACCAAGCAGTGCCAACAATTCCCGGTCTACGCCTGATCGATTTTCCCGCCTCTTCGATGGCGGAGGCGTAGCCTGTTTTTCCCCTCTCCCTTGATGGGAGAGGGGCAGGGGAGAGGGTGGATTCGGAGCGCGGCTTCGCACTTCCCCTCTCTCCCGACCTCTCTCCCACAAGGGGAGAGAGGAGACAAGCGCTGATGTCTCGGCGTATCGATGACGTAGCAGCTTTTGTTTTTCCCCTCTCCCTTGATGGGAGAGGTGCAGGGGAGAGGGTGGATTCGAAGCGCGGCTTCGCACTTCCCCTCTCTCCCGACCTCTCTTCCACGAGGGGAGAGAGGAGAAGCGAGGAACTGGACTCGAGTGGATGCCAAAGCGATTGACGGATGCGGCGCGTGAGTTGCGAGGGCGATCGACCGACGCGGAAATGCGTCTGTGGCATCACCTTCGCGCGCATCGTCTGGGTGGCTTGAAGTTCAAGCGTCAGCAGCCGTTGGGGCCCTACATTGTCGATTTCATGTGTTTCGAGCTATGCCTGATCGTTGAAGCGGATGGCGCCCATCATCTGGGATCGGATGCCGATCGGGATCGTGACGCTTGGTTTCGCGCGCAGGGTTATCGCGTCTTGCGATTCTGGAACGACGACATCCTGCTCCGTACGCAACAGGTCTTGGAAGCCATCTTGTACGCTTCGCACGCCCGCTCTCCCCCAGCCCCTTTCCCACGAGGGGATAGGGGAGACAACAGCCAGGAACGCTGATCGATGCATTGCCCCTTCTGCCAGAAGCCCGATACCCGCGTCGTCGATTCGCGTCTGACTGACGACGGCGCGCAGGTGCGGCGTCGGCGTCAGTGCGAGGCCTGCGGTGAGCGCTTCACGACCTTCGAGTCGGTGGAATTCAAGCTGCCGATGATCGTGAAGACGGACGGCCGCCGCGAAGCCTTCGACGCCAACAAGCTGCGCGCCAGCCTGGAGCATTGTCTGCACAAGCGTCCGGCGGGCGCGGCCAGCATCGATGCGGCGATCGCGGCGATCACCAAGCGCCTGCGCGGCTGGGGCGATCGCGAAGTGCCCTCGCGCCGCGTCGGCGACTGGGTGATGAGCGAACTGCGCCGCATCGACCAGGTCGCCTATGTGCGTTTCGCCTCGGTCTATCGCAAGTTCGAGGACGTGCAAGCCTTCCGCGAGGAAGTCGAACAGCTTGAGCGCGACCTGCCGGCCTTGTCCGAGAAGCAGCTGTCCCTGCTCGACGATCCGCCGCCGCAAGGGCGCAAGCCGTGAGTGTGGAATACGTATGGCTGAGCGAAGCACCCGGCCACGCACAGCAACTGGCGGAATGGCATGTGGCCGAGTGGTCGCCGCTGATTCCGGGTTTCAATGTGCCCGGCATGCTGGATGAATTCGCGACGCATGACGGTGGACTGAAGATTCCGACGACGCTGATCGCGCTCGAAGGTGATGCGCTGCTCGGCTCGGTCAGCCTGCTCGAGAACGACCACGACGACATCCGCGCCTATTCGCCGTGGCTCGCGAGCTTGTACGTGCGTCCTGATCAGCGCGGCCGCGGGCTCGGCGTCGATCTGGTGCGTCGTTGCGAGGATATGGCGCAGCGGCTCGGCGTCGAGCGCCTTTACCTGTACACCTCGGGGCAGGAACCGTTCTATCGCAAACTCGGCTGGCAGGATGTCGCGACGGTGTCGCTGCGCGGTGTCTGCGCGACGGTCATGGGCATCGCGCCGCGCGCCTTGCCGGACGCGTGACCATGTTCAGCGCCATCGATCACCTGCACATGGCGGAAGCGCTGCGCCTCGCCATGCGCGGCCTGTACACGACGGCACCGAATCCACGCGTCGGTTGCGTGATCGCGAACGGCGAAGTCGTGCTCGGTCGCGGTTTCCATGAACGTGCCGGCGCACCGCATGCGGAAGTGTTCGCGCTGCGCGAAGCCGGAGACGCGGCGCGTGGTGCCACCGCCTACGTCACGCTCGAACCCTGTGCGCATCATGGCCGCACGCCGCCGTGCGCGGATGCGCTGGTGCGTGCCGGGGTCGCACACGTCGTCGTGGCGATCGGCGATCCCTTCGATCGTGTTGCTGGCGCAGGCATTGTGCGCTTGCGCGACGCGGGCATCGCGGTCGATGTTGGTCTGATGGCCGCTGCCGCGCGTGAACTCAACATCGGTTTCCTCTCCCGCATCGAGCGCGGTCGCCCATGGGTGCGCGTGAAATTGGCGACGACACTGGACGGTCGAACTGCACCGGCCGATGGATCGCGCCTGACGATCACCAGTGCAGCGGCGCAACGTGACGGTCATCGCTGGCGCGCGCGGGCATCCGCCATCCTGACGGGCGTCGACACCGTCCTTGCCGATGATCCGCAGCTCACCGTGCGGCTCGATGTGCCGCACACGACGCCCTTGCGTGTGATCGCCGACACGCGGTTGCGTACACCGCCGACGGCACGCCTGTTGCGCGACACCGCTGCCCGCGTGCTGATCGTTTGTGGCGAAACGGCCGACGGAGAACGGCGTCGTGCGCTCGAGGCGACGGGTGCCGAGGTCGTCGCATTGCCCTTCGCCGACGGGCGCATCGATCTGCATGCACTGATGGCGCTGCTCGCTGAGCGACACGTCAACGAATTGCATGTCGAAGCCGGTGCCGCGCTGGCGGGTGCCTTGTTGCACGCGGGCCTGATCGACGAATGTGTGCTCTACCAGTCGCACGCGCTGCTGGGCGCCGACGCACGCCCCGTGTTCGCCGGAGCGCTTGCGTCGATGCGTCATTGGACCCTGCATGACGAGCGCCGTATCGGGCCGGATCGTCGTCTCGTGCTGCGCCCGAAACCCGAGGATTGAGCATGTTCACCGGACTCGTCGAAGCCACCGGCCGCGTGGCCGCCATCGAAGCCAAGGGCGGCGACGTGCGCTTGCGCATCGCCTCCGACACGCTCGGTTTCGCCGACGTGCAACTCGGCGACAGCATCGCCGTGAATGGCGTTTGCCTCACCGTGGTCGCGTTCGATGCACACAGCTTCGACGCCGATGTCTCGACCGAGACCCTGGCGCGCACGACGCTCGGCGCGTGGACGGTCGGGCGCCTGGTGAATCTGGAGAAGTCGCTGCGCTTCGGTGATCGTGTCGGCGGCCACCTGGTCAGTGGCCATGTCGACGGCGTCGGCCAGGTCGTTTCGATCGAGGCCGATGCCCGCGCCACGCGCTGGCGTTTCGCCTTGCCACGCGCGCTGTCGCGCTTCGTCGCCGAGAAGGGGTCGATCGCGGTCGATGGCGTCAGCCTCACCGTCAACTCGGTCGGCGACGAGCACTTCGAAGTCGCCCTGATCCCGCACACGCAGACCGTCACCGCCTTCGCCGAAACCGCCGTCGGCAGCGCCGTGAACCTCGAAGTCGACCTGCTCGCGCGTTACCTCGACCGTTTGCAGACGGGGCCGCGCTGATGCGCCGCCGCGCCGGGCTGCTCGGTCTCTTCGGTCTCCTGTTCGGCGTCGCTGCGCTGGCGTCCGACACGGAGGCGGGTCAGGTCACCGGTGAAATCACCGCGCTGACCCACGAAGGCAAGACCATCCATCTCGCCTTCGCCGATGTCCAGCTCACCAGCCGCGACACCTCACTCCAACGCGAGACCCGTGGCGATGTCGACGGTCGTTACGCCTTCGCCGATATACCGCCCGGTCGCTACGAAATCCGCTTCGAGCATCCGACACACCTGACGTTCGTCCGCAACGATCTCGTCGTCCGCGCCAACCGCACGCTGCGTGTGAACGTGCAACTGCTTCCCGAAGATTTCTCGACGGACGAATCACCCGCGGATTCGTCTTCCGACGAACCCAATCCTCGGCTCAAGGCGTTGGAATTGCCGGACGACGAGTGATCTCGCGCATCACCCCTCCGTCGCATCCGCCGTGGTGCCGCGGCGGTCGTCCTGGTGGAGGGCGACGCCTTTGACTTCGTTGCGGAGTTCGGCGAGTTCGCGCATCAGGGTTTCGATATTCACTTCGTTCTTGAGGTTGACCTTGTAGTCGGTCTCGGCGCGGGCGCGATCCTTGAGCGACTGGCGGTTCTGGCTCATCACGATCAGCGGGCCCTGCAGGCCGACGAGGATGGCGAGGGCGAGGTTGAAGAACTGGAACGGGTAGGGGTCGAGCGGCTTCGGCAGCACGTTCAGCACGTTGATGCTGCACCACACCGCGGTGAGCAGCAGCAGGAACAGGATGAAGGCCCAGGAGCCGTTGAGTTCGGCGACCTTGTCGGCCAGGCGTTCGCTCCAGGACAGGTTCTTGTCGAACTCGGCGTCGACGTTCTTCGCGGCACGCGCGGACAACAATTCGTTGGTCTCGCGCAGGCGTTCGCTCATCGTGCGCAGGATGGCCATGGCCGCGGCCGGACGCCGCTCGAGGTAACCGGCGAGCGTGTCGTGCTTCAGTTCGAGCAGCACCGTGTCGCTGGTCGCGACTGCACTCGCACTGCGCGGTTTTTCGTCGAACAGCGCGAGTTCGCCGAAGTATTCGCCGCGGCTCACGTCCTTCAGCGAGATGCGCTGCGAATTCTGGCCGGGCAGGTGGATGTTCACGTCGCCGCTGTCGACGATGTACATCGCGTTGCCGGCGTCGCCGAGCGCGAAGATCATCTTGCCGGCCTTGAACTCGCGGCGTGCGAGTGCGGTGGACAGGGCCGCCAGGTCGTCGTCGTTGAGGCCGGCGAACATCGGGATCGAGCGCAGCAGGGGCATGGCGTTCATGGTGTCTCCGTCAGGCCGGCGTGGCATCGTTCTTGCGGCGGAACTTCTCGAAATCCGGCAGGCCCCACGGGCGCACGCCGAGCACGAGGCTGAGTCCGACCCGTTCGGCCACCGGCAGCACGCTGTCGCGCGCCATCAGCGCATCGAACTCGTGGGCGAGTTCTTTCAGGCGCTGCTTCAGCAATTGCCCGGTCGGCCGCGACACCATGCCGGCCAGCAGCAGGATCTGTTCGTTCTCGCCGGCGAACGGGCGTGCGAAGAATTCCGGAATCAGCTTCTTCGCGAACAGGCGCATCACCGGGCCATTTTCGCGCCAGCGGAAGTTGCGCGCGGTCAGCAGCTTCGCCCGATTGTCCGGCTGCAGTTCGATGATGCCCATGCGGTCGAGCCGCACCAGCAGGCCGATCCATTCCGGCTTCGTGAAGCTGTAGCGACGCAACACGTCTTCCTCGCGCCAGCGGTTCAGCGCGAGATACAGCGTCAGGAACAGGCGCGGATCGGAGACCAGTTCCTCTTCCTGTTCGTCGCTAAGTTCGGACAAGGGTTCGCGTTCCGGGCGGGCATGCTCGACCAGTTCGGTCAGGCCGATGCCGAGCGCCTCGCAGATCTCCTCGAGTCTCGCCAGGGTCATGGTCTGCTGCGAGAACATGCGTTTCACCGAGGCTTCGCTCAGGTCGATCTTCGCGGCGAGTTGCGCGTAGGTCATGCCGCGGCCCTTCAGCAGCCGCTTCAGCGCATCGATCAATTCATAACGCAGGGCCATCCACGTTCCTCGCAACCTTCGGTATCGGAAGCCGCACCATCGTAACGGTTCGGGCGCGTCGAACGCAGCCCCGCGCAAGCTGGCCGTGGCCGGCGGTCGGCCGCCATGGAGAACAACGATGCGAGGTTTCTGGGGTCTTGTATTGATGATCGGATGCGCCACACCACCGGCGCTGCACGCCGCCGATCCAAGCGCCGCGTCGCGGGCCAGCGTGCAGGCCTCGGCGCAGGTCATCGACGGCAGCGCTGCCCTGATTGGCGCCGGCAGCGAACTGACCCTGGCCGCGGTCGAGATCGTCGGCGAATCGGCCCATCTGGTGCTGAAGGGCGCACAAGGCTCGGTGACGGTGTCGCTGAAGGTGACGGCCGCCACGGCGCGCGTGCTCGCGCAGTCGGTCGGTGTCGCTGTCGAAGCGGTCGCGGTAACGGCGGGGCATCTGCTGATCATTGGCGGCGAAAGTGTGGCCTTCCTGCTGAGTCCGGACGCGTCGCCGCATCGTCATCACCGGCAATGGCCGTGAAGCGCGCGCTGCTGCTCGCGATCCTGGCGAGCATCGCGAGCGTCACGCAGGCCGGACAGGACTGTCGCAGCGAAGCCATCTCGCCGGATCGACAGGCCGAGGCGGCGGCGCAGACGCTCGCAGTGATCAAGCGACTCGATGCCTTCGATGCACCGGTCGCCCTGGTCGCGCGCGTCGGCACCGACCTGTCGAAGCAC
>JAKJFE010000128.1 GCA_022705045.1 Pseudomonadota bacterium
CAGCTCATCGACTTCGGCACCGTTGTCGTTGGACAAAGCTCGAACACTGAAACCGCAGTGCTCTACGCCGCTGGCGGCGTCAAAATCAGCATTGACGGACGCACAGCGACCATGGCGCCGTTCGAAGAACAAAGCGGCGGTTGCGCACCGGCTCCGACGGCCATCCTGCCAGACGACTTCTGCACGCTGGGCATGCGTTTCAGCCCCGTCACCAAGGGCCAGTTCGAACAGAGGATCACATTGACGAGCGATGCGAACAGCAGTCCTGACACCCTCGTACTGCGCGGACGCGCTGTGGCATCGGCCCCGTCCATCACACCGATGTCCATCGCGTTCGGAACGGTGGTCGTGGGTACGAGCAGCGCAATCCAATGGGTCCAGATCACCGCCAACGGCAGCGTGCCACTACAGATCGGCGCAATCAGCACGGACTCGCCCGAATTTGTCCTCGCCTCGGACGGATGCAGCGGCCAATTGCTCGCAGCAGGAGCCAGTTGCAGCGTCGGCGTGCGCGCGACACCCATCAGCGCAGGCAACAAAACCGCGTCGCTCGCCATACCCAATGACGGCCTCGGCGCGCCACATGTTCGAACACTCTCGGCGCAGGCCGTGGTCGATGGCGTGTTCGCGGACGGATTCGATTGACGCTGTCGGACAACGCGCTATCCGCGCTTGCCCTCGCGCCAGCCGAACAGGATCAGGATCGCGGCACCGCAGACGATGGCGGAATCGGCAATGTTGAACGCGGGCCAGTGGTGGTCGCGCCAGTACCAGAGGATGAAGTCGACGACGTAACCGAAGCGCACGCGGTCGATGATGTTGCCGATGGCACCACCGATGACGAGCGCGAACGCGAGTGCGCTGAAACGATCGTGTTTCGGCAGGCGTGCGAGCGCGACGGCGAAGCCGATCGACACGATCACGGCGAAGCCGGACAGGCCCCAGCGCGTCCATGCTTCACCGTCGGCGAACATCGAGAAGGCGACGCCGGTGTTGTGGGCCATGGTCCAGTCGAAGTAGCCGGCAATGACCGGGATGCGTTCGCCGTAGGACAGGTGCTGAAGCGCGTACCACTTGGTGATCTGGTCGAGCACGATGATCAGTGCCGACAGCGACAGCCAGCGCAGCAGGCCGGCGGCCCCGACAAGATCGCGGGACGGAGCCCGCTCCCGCTCAGAACCAGTCACGTCGCTCGCCCTCGCCGGCCACATTGCTCACGCAGCGGCCGCACAGTTCGGGATGCTCGGCATGCGTGCCGACATCGGCGCGGTGGTGCCAGCAGCGTACGCACTTGGCCGCTTCGGTGGGCGTCACGACCAGCTTGACGTTCGCGGCGCCGAAACTGCCGGCAATCGCATCGGCCGGCGCAGCGGCCAGATCGTGCACGCGCACATCCGAGGTGATGAAGAAGAAGCGCAATTCGTCGCGGCACGCAGCCAGGCGCGCGGCGGAAGCCGCATCGAGATAGACATCGACCTCGGCTTCGAGCGAACCGCCGAGCTGCTTGTCGTTGCGCAATTCCTCGATGCGCTTCAGGGCCGCACCACGCAGCGTCGTGAGGTCGGCGATCAGCGCCAGTTCGTCGGACGACACGGCAAGACCCGCGAACAGCGGCTCGACGTCGGCGAAGGTCGAGAAGAACACCGAATCGTGCGCACGACCCGGCATCTGCGCCCAGATTTCTTCGGCGGTGAAGCTGCTGATCGGCGCCAGCGCACGCACCAGGACTTCCAGCGCCGCGTACATCGCCGTCTGCGCGGAGCGACGCGCGCGCGCCCCTTCCTGCATCGTGTACAGACGATCCTTGGTCATGTCGAGATAGGCCGCGCCCATGTCGACGGTGCAGAAACGCATCAGTTCCTGCACGATGGCCGCGAACTCGCAGAGATCGCGGCTGACGTTGTTCGCGTCGCGCGCATCGGGACCATAGACCCGCTGCGCCAGCTCGAGCACACGCTTCGCCTGCTGCATCGCCCAGCGGTCGAGCAGCAGCATCTCGTTCGCCGGCATGCGGTCGCGCGCCGGATCGAAGCCGTGCAGGTTGCCGAGCAGGAAACGTGCAGTGTTGCGGATGCGGCGATAACTGTCGCCGACGCGCTTCAGGATTTCGTCGCCCACCGTCATCTCGTTGCGGTAGTCGGTGGACGCGACCCACAGGCGCAACACGTCGGCGCCCATCTGGCCGATCACCTTCTGCGGCACCACGATGTTGCCAAGCGACTTCGACATCTTGCGGCCCTGCGCATCGACCGTGAAGCCGTGCGTCAGCACCGCCGTGTACGGCGCGCGACCATGCATCGCCACCGAGGTCAGCAGCGACGAATGGAACCAGCCGCGATGCTGGTCCGAGCCTTCGAGATACATCGTGCCCACGCGTTCACCGTTCAGCTCCGGACGCGCATCGAGCACGCCGGCATGGGTGACGCCGGAGTCGAACCAGACATCGAGGATGTCGGTGACCTTGTCGTACTTCGCCGCATCGGCGCCGAGCAGCGTGGTCGCATCGAGTTCATACCAGGCATCGGCGCCATCGCGTTCGACGACTTCGGCAACCTTGCCAAGCAGGGCCACCGAATCCGGATGCGGTTCCTGCGTCTCCTTGTCGATGAACAACGCGATCGGCACGCCCCAGGTGCGCTGGCGCGAGATGCACCAGTCCGGGCGGTTCGCGATCATGCCGGTGATGCGTTCCTCGCCCCAGTCCGGCAGCCACTGCACCTGCTTGATCGCGGCCAGCGCCTGCGTGCGCAGGTTGGCCTGGTCCATCGCGATGAACCATTGCGGCGTGGCGCGGAAGGCCACCGGCGTCTTGTGGCGCCAGCAGTGCGGATAACTGTGTTCGAGCTTGCCCGACGCCAGCAGCACGCCGCGCGACTTCAGCAGATCGATGATGGCGTCGTTCGCCTTCCAGACATGCAGACCTTCGACGAATTCGGTGCCGGTCACGAAGACGCCATTGCCGCCGACCGGATTGACCACCTCGATGCCGTATTTCTGACCGACCGCGAAGTCTTCCTGGCCATGGCCCGGCGCGGTATGCACGGCGCCGGTACCGGCGTCGGCCGTCACGTGGTCGCCGAGGATGATCGGGACCTGTCGCGACAGGAACGGATGCTGCAGCTTGAAGCCTTCGAGATCGGCGCCGCGCGCACGACCGAGCACGGTCACGGTATCGACGCCGCTGCGGTTCAGCACTGCCTCCGCCAGCGCTTCGGCCAGTACCAGCAACACCCGACGCCCGTCGCGCGCCGGCCCTTCCAGCAGCACGTAATCGAACTCCGCATTCAGCGTGACGGCCATGCTCGCCGGCAGCGTCCATGGCGTGGTCGTCCAGATCGGCACAGCAACAATGGCACTGGTCTGCGCGACGCCGAACTTCTTCGCGAGGCCATCGGCGTCGACCGCGTCATAAGCGACATCGATCGCCGGCGAGACCTTGTCGGCATATTCGATCTCGGCCTCGGCCAGCGCCGAACCGCAGTCGAAACACCAGTGCACCGGCTTGGCGCCGCGCGACAGGTGCCCGTTCGCGACAATCTTCGCAAGCGCACGCAACATGTCGGCTTCGAACTTGAAGTCCATCGTGCGATACGGCGTGTCCCAGTAGCCGAGCACGCCGAGGCGCTTGAAGTCCTCGCGCTGGCTGTCGATCTGCTTCGCGGCGTATTCGCGGCACTTGGCGCGGAAGGTGCGCGCATCGACCTTGACGCCGACCTTGCCGATCTCCTTCTCGACCGCGAGTTCGATCGGCAGACCGTGGCAGTCCCAACCCGGCACGTAGGGCGAGCGGAAGCCGCTGAGCAGCTTGCCCTTGACGACGATGTCCTTGAGCGTCTTGTTGACCGCATGGCCGATGTGGATCTGTCCGTTCGCATACGGCGGACCGTCGTGCAGCACGTAGCTGGGGCGATCAGCCGTGTGTGCCTGGATGCGCTCATGCAGGTTCGATTCGGCCCAGGCGGCCAGCGCCTGGGGCTCGCGCGTCGGCAGATCGCCCTTCATCGCGAGCTTGGTTTCCGGCAGATGAATGGTGGACTTGTAGTCGATGCTCACGCGAGTTCTCGCTGGGTCGATGGGGATTCGGAAAGGATGCGGCGCGCCTCGATCGAATCAAGGTGCATGCGCGCGGTCAGGTCGTCGAGGTTGGCGAAACGGGCTTCGTCGCGGATCTTGCCGACGAAATCGACACGCAGGCGTTGACCGTACAGGTCGCCGTCGAAGTCGAACAGATGCGCTTCGAGCAACAACTCGCGGCCGTTCACGGTCGGGCGCGTGCCGAGGCTGGCGACCGAGGGCCAGTCGCGCAAGCCGGCGCCGCTCACGCGCACCGCGTAGATGCCGTGCACGGGCGGCAGACGTTTGCGCAGCGCGATGTTCGCAGTCGGATAACCGAGCGTGCGGCCGAGTTTCTGGCCGTGGATCACGCGTCCGCCGATCGCGAAATCGCGACCGAGCAGGCTGCGTGCGAGCGCGTGGTCGCCGGCGAGTAACGCGGCGCGAATGCGCGTGCTCGAGACGCGTTCGCCGTCGATCAGCACGGGTTCGATCGCGTGGGCGCTGAAACCGAGTTCGGCGCCCAGGTCGCGCAACATCGCGACGTCGCCGCGACGGCCGTGGCCGAAACGGAAGTCGGGACCGATCCAGACTTCACGCGCGCCGAGGCGGCCAACCAGGATCTGCTGCACAAAGTCTTCGGCCGAGGTGTTCGACAACGCCGCGTTGAACCGCAGCAGGCCGAGCCGGTCGATGCCGAGTGCCTGCGTCAGCGCGATTTTCTCGCGCGCCGTCGTCAGCCTGGGCAGCGGCCCGCCACGACCGAAGAATTCACGTGGCAGCGGTTCGAAACCGAGCACGACGGCGTCGCAGCCCAGCGTCTTCGCCCGCGCCAACGCGCGCCCGATCAGGGCCTGATGGCCCCGATGCACGCCGTCGAATGCGCCGATGGCGACCACCGAGCCACGCGGGCAGAGGCGCGGCCCGCGCGTGTCGCGAAACAGGAAATTCATGGAATGGCGGAGTATAGCGGCCTCACGGCGGCGATCGCCGCGCCAATGCCATCGTCGGTCGCTGTCCGGTCGATGCCTCGATTCCCGTTCCACCCGGTGAACCCGGAGCATGCGATGTCCCGACCAAGACGATCACGCCCGCAGCGTTGGCGCACCAGTGAAATCCTGCTTGTGGCCTTGGTGGCCGCGCCTTTTCTGCTGCTGGCCTGGGCCATGCTCGCTTCGAAGCAGGCCGATCGGGCGATGACCGAGCGGGTCGCGACCACGTTTCGCGATGTCGACTGCGTGGTCGTCGATGTGGCGGTCCGTCCATTGACCCGAGTGGAGACGATCGGCGGACGCAAGCAGTCCGTCCCCAGCGGCTACGACCCGATCATCGCATTCGAATACATCGTCGCCGGGCAGACCCATCAATCACGTCGTTTCTCGCCGGTGTCGCGCACGCTCGGCGAGGCGGAAGCCCAGGCCTTCCTCGCACGCTACGACGAAGGCACGCACCATCGCTGCCGTGTCGACCCCGCGAATCCAGCGCTGGCCTTCATCGCACCCTGATCCGGCTTAGGGTCACGGACAGGCGATCGGCCTGACCGCAGCGGATCCGGTCGGCAGGCATCGAAAACTGAGCACGACGCTCGCGACCAGCACCGCGAACAGGACCACGATCAAGGACGTCTCTTCGTTGCGCATGCCACACCTCTCCGATGCATCGCATCCTAGAACTGCGACGCGGGCGACACGGTGGCGCGAATACGTCCGAGTTCTGGCGCGCCGTTCGCAGCGTGATCGACACAGCGGGCGTTCAGTCAAGGCGAACGTCGCCGAGGTCGCTTACCCCCGGTCGCGCAAATGCCTCGGCCTGAGTCCGAGCGCGAGCAGAACCGTGCCATACACGATCGCCCCGGCACCGACGAACGCCAGCAGCCAGGCCACACGATGCAGGGCATGCAGCGCGGCCCAATCGCCGATCCACTGTCGAAGACCGACCAGCGTCGCGACCATCGCGGCACCGGCGAGCAGCAGCTTCAGCAGATAGGCCGGCCATCCGGCCTGCGCCGCGAAGATCTGTTGGCGGCGCAGGGCGACGAACAGCCACATGGCGTTGACGATGCCCGCCAGCCCGGTCGCCAGCGCGATGCCGGCATGACCGCCGACGACCTGGTTCATCGCCAGCGGCGTGACGATCAGCAAGGTCAATCCGACATTGCTGCCGACCGTCCACAGGGCCGCACGCATCGGCGTCTTCGTGTCCTGTCGGGCGTAGAACGCCGGCAACAACACCTTGCTGGCCATGAACGCCGGCACGCCGATGCTCATCGCGATCAGGCTCCAGGCCGCCATCTGGGTGTCGTGCGCCGTGAAGCGGCCGTAGTTGTAGACGGTGGCGGTGATCGGTTCGGCGAGAAACATCAGACCAAGCCCGGCCGGCCAGCCCACCAGCAGCACCAGACGAAGACCCCAGTCCAGCGAATGCGAATAACCGGCCTGGTCCTGCGCAGCGAAGCGGCGCGACAGATGCGGCAGGATCACCGTGCCGATGGCGACACCGAAAAGACCGAGCGGAAACTCGATCAGCCGATCCGAGTAGTACAGCCAGTCCTGGGAGCCATCGGCCAGCAGCGATGCGAACACGGTGCCGACGAGCAGGTTCACCTGCGCCACCGACGAGGAAAACAGCGTCGGGATCATCAACTTGCCGACGCGCCGCACTTCGGCGTGGTTGAAGCCGAGTTTGAAGCGCGGTCGCAGCCCGAGTCGTGCAAGCGCTGGCCACAACAACGCCAGTTGCAGGAATCCGGCGACCAGCACGCCCCAAGCCAGCGCTTTCGGCGGCACGACCATGTGCGGCGCCAGCAGCAACATCGCCGCGATTACCGTCAGGTTGTGCAACACCGGCGTGAACGCAGCCAGACCGAACTTGCCGAAACTGTTCAGCACCGACGCACACAAGGCCATCAGCGAGATGAAGATCAGGTACGGGAACGTGATGCGCAGCATCTCGGTGGTGAGCGCGAACTTCTCGGGCTCGTCCAGCGCGCCGGGCGTGAATACGGTTGCGATCAGTGGCGCCGCCAGCATGCCGATGCCGGCCACGACGAAGACCACGGCCGCCAGCGAACCCGCCATGTGGTCGATGAAATCGCGTAGCGCGGCCTGGTCCTTGCGTTCGCGGATCTCGTTCAGGACCGGCACGAACGCCATCGACATCGAACCTTCGGCGAACACCCGGCGCAGGAAATTCGGGATCCGGTAGGCGACGATGAAGGCGCTCATCGCCCCGCCGGTGCCGAACAGCGTCGCCTGCAGCATGTCGCGGACGAAACCGGCGATGCGCGACAGAAACGTCATCGCGGTGAACACCAGGGTCGAGCGCAGCAGCTTCATGAACGGCCCTCCCGACCGGCCGATTGACTCGGATGGGCGATGCCCGGATAATTCGCGGCCTTTTTCACCCCCCCGAATACCGGAGTCCAGCTGTGGCCAATATCAAGTCCGCGAAGAAGCGCGCGGTCCAGGCGGAAAAGCACCGCCTGCACAACAACAGTCAGCGTTCGCAGATGCGTACGGCCGTCAAGAACGTGCTGAAGCTGATCGAGTCGGGCAACAAGGCCGGCGCCGAAACCGCTTACAAGACCGCGGAATCGCTGCTCGACCGTTTTGCCGGTCGTGGTCAGATCCACAAGAACAAGGCCTCGCGCCACAAGAGCCGTATCACGGCCCGTATCCGCGCGATGGCATGAGACGAAGCTGCCCTGCTTCGTGTTGACGAAAAAGCCGGCCAACGCCGGCTTTTTTGTTGCCTGGGTCTGGGTCGGGCCGGTAGGAGCGCCGCGTGCGGCGCTATCTTTCGCCACACCGGTCAACAGCATTCGCGCCGCACGCGGCGCTCCTACGGGCACAGTCATGCGTTGGTGTCGGCGTCGGCCGCGTCACGCTTCTCGGCCTCGATGAAGGCCATCGCCTTCTTGACCACCGCATCGCAGCCTTCGCCGGTCGCTGCCGACACTGCGAACCAGGGCTTCTTGCCCCAGCGCAGGCGCTTGATGCAGTCCTTGAGGCGCGCCTCGCGGTCTTCCTCTGCGATCAGGTCGATCTTGTTGAAAACCAGCCAGCGCGGACGCTTGGCCAGTTCGGCATCGAACTTCTTCAATTCCTTCTCGATGGTCTTGACCTGCTCGACCGGATCGATCGATTCATCCATCGGCGCCACATCGACCACGTGCAGCAGCAGGCTGGTGCGCGACACGTGCTTGAGGAACTGGATGCCGAGCCCGGCGCCTTCGGCGGCCCCTTCGATCACGCCCGGAATATCGGCAATCACGAAGCTGTGGTCGCGACTGATCGAGACCACGCCGAGATTCGGATACAGGGTCGTGAACGGATAGTCGGCGACCTTGGGCGTCGCCGCCGAGACCGCGCGAATGAACGTCGACTTGCCCGCGTTCGGGAAGCCGAGCAGGCCGACGTCGGCCAGCAATTTGAGTTCGAGGCGGATCTCGCGCTCGTCGCCCGGCGTGCCCGGCTGGGCGCGGCGCGGGGAACGGTTGGTCGAGGACTTGAACACCATGTTGCCGGCGCCGCCCTTGCCACCCTGCGCGACGAGTGCGCGCTGGCCATGGCGGGTGAGGTCGGCGATGGTTTCCTCGGTGTCGATGTTGACGATGGCGGTGCCGACCGGCACGCGGATCACCGTGTCCTCGCCCGCCGCACCGGTCATCTGCCGGCCCATGCCGTTTTCGCCGCGCTTGGCGCGGAACACGCGTTCGTGGCGGAAATCGATCAGCGTATTGAGGTTTTCGTCGGCCTGAAG
>JAKJFE010000015.1 GCA_022705045.1 Pseudomonadota bacterium
GTCGCCAAGGCGGAAACATTGAACACGTAGCTCCCCGTGTTCGCCTCGCCGGCGTCATCGCTGAAGACGATCTCGCTGATCGACTCGCTGGTCGGCGTGGTGATGTCGAGATCGAACAGGCGACCATCACCCACGGTGATCGAAGTCAGAGCCGACACAGGATCGGAGATCCCGTTGTCGACGTTGTTGTCGGCGCGATCGGCGGTCGCCTTGATTTGCAGCGCGCCCAGACGCGAGCCTGCTTCGAATGCCGCACCGGCAATACCTTGGAAGGTGCGCACCGAGATGGTGCCACCAGAAACCGTTTGTCCTTGAGCGCTCACGGCACGCAGGCGCTCACCACCTTGGGCGCCACCAACGATCTCGAGGCGGACATTGTTGTACGCCGACGAGCCGGTACCCGGATCAGGCACGAAATTGCTGGTGGCGTCGTACACATAGGTTTCGAGCTGATCGACGGTGTTGCCTCCAGACTCGGCCGAATACACATTGCGGCCGGTACGCGAAAGACTGACAGACGCCGGGAGGGCCGGCGTACCGGACACCATCGTGAAGGTGAATTGCGACTGGAGCGTCTCGTCGGTATCTGGATCCTGCGCTGTGACGGTCAGGACCGCATTGCCTGCCTGATCAAAGCTGTGGAAGAAGATCGTGGCCTTGCCCGCAACAACGTCCACCGGCGCCTGACCCATGATGGTCAAGAATTCGTTGTTTTCGATTTCCGGCGTACTGTCGTTGTCCTCGGTTTCCGGATCATCAAGCATCGAGAATCCACCGACCGAGTTGACCGGATTCACCGAGGCCGAGACAACCAAGTTGCGCCCCTGAGGAACCACGGTGACCAGTTCGCCATTGAGTCGACGCCACGTCACGGTGATTTCGCTCATGAAAGGCGACCCGAGGAACGGGCTGACCCCGAACCGATTGATCGGAAGTGTCGAGGCCTGTGAAACCATCTGCAAGCGCGGATCCGAAGGCGTACCCGCAGCGATGCTGATTGCCGTGCTCGCTGATACTTGGGCGGACCCTGCAGCAGTATCAGTCGCCGTCGCGGTCAACGTCACCGAGCCAACCGCGCGGCTGTGGAACCGGAACAGTGCCGTACCACCACTGGTTGTCGACGTGATGCGCTCGCCGATCAGCGCGCCTGTACCGACGCGCTGCAGCGACGATACAAGCCCGAGGCTGCCGGAAGAAACCTGCATTGTCACCTGCGTGCCATCGGTGACAGCCGCGCCGTTAGCAGAGGTGACGCGAACTGGCACGTCGACCAGGGAAAACGGGGTCGTTTGGGTTTGTGTGGGCGTGATGGAGACCCGCAGGCCGGGCGCGGTGAAGCCCCCATCATTGCCGCTGCCGCCGCCGCCACCGCAGCTGGCCAGAGCGAGTGCTGCGATCCACGCACCCACCGCCTTCGCGAACTTAGTCATGTCGATCTCCACGTTTTGTACCCGAATTCGTTTGCATCATTGCGATCAGTTCTTTCCGCGTTGCCGGAGAATCTTCGGTGTGACGAAGATCAGCAGCTCGGCTTTGGACGTGTCCCGAGTCTTCTTCTTGAACAAGTTGCCCAGTGCCGGCAGATCGCCGAGGAACGGTACCTTGGCCAAGTCTTCGCGTGTCTTGAACTCGTACACACCTCCCAAGACGACGGTTTGTCCGTTTTCCACCAGAACCGCCGTATTCAGCTCGCGCTTGTTGATCTGCGGCACGTCGCCGATCGACGTGGAGATGAATCCGGCGACCTCGTCCTTCTTCACATTCATCGCTAGGAAGATGCGGTCGTCCTGGGTGATGGTGGGTGTCACCTTCAGCTCCAGTAGCACCTCTTTGAACTGGACTTGTGGAATCGGAACGCCGCCGCCGCCTCCTTGTGCGGAAATCGTGACGTAACCCACCTCGTCGCCTTGCTTGATCACGGCCTCACGCTGGTTTGCGGTAATGACTCGCGGACTGGCGACCACCTCTCCTCGCCCCTCGGTTTGCAATGCGGAGAGTTCTAGATCGAGGATGTAATCGGCAGCCAGCACAGACCAGCCAAAACTGCCAGCACCCGTCGAGGCAGGAAGATTCACGTTCAAGCGATTGGCAAGAGATGGACCGACGATGCCTGATCCATTCGATCCGGGCGTCGCGACCGGCAACCCACTGGGTCGACCAGCCAGTCGATTCGCCAGAGCCCGGTTGATCATCTGGTCGGTTGCGGTGATGGTGCCGGACGATGCGATCACGTTGCCGTGATGGTCTTCATAGGCACCAGACACGCCAAATCGAGCACCAAGTTCGCGAGAGAACGAATCCGTCGCAACCACGATTCGAGACTCGATCAGCACCTGGTCAACCGGGCGATCCAGCAGCGCGATCAGTTCTTTCAGTTCCTTGAGTTTGTCCGCGGTGTCGTTGACCAAGAGCGTGTTGGTGCGTTTGTCGAACGTGACGCTCCCTCGCTTGGACAAGAATCCCTTCTGCAGATTCTTGTCCTGGTCGGCACCTTGGCCTTGCTGTTCTCCCTGGAGCGCGTTTTCCGTCAGCAACTTGGCGATTTCTTCGGCACTGCCATAGTTGATCGGGATGTACTCGGTGACGAGTTCCGCGCGGTCTTCCAAGGCGATACGCGCATCCTCAAGCGCCTGTTCGCGCTGTGCAATCTCGGCAGTCGGTGCGATCCAGACAACATTGCCTTGGCGGCGCTTGTCAAGCCCCTTGGCCTGGAGAATGATGTCGAGTGCCTGGTCCCAAGGCACGTTCACGAGACGGAGCGTCACGTTGCCTGAGACGCTGTCGGCGACGACGATATTCATTTCGGACACATCGGCGATCAGCTGCAATGCAGATCGCACCGGAATGTCCTGGATGTTGAACGTGACCGGCGTCCCCTTGTACTCGACGGGTTCGCCAAGTTTCTGACGTTCGTCTTCCTTCACGCTGGCCTTGGCGATCTCGATGACGAGTTCGTTGCCGGTCTGGTAGGCCATGTGTTCGATGACGCCGCCAGTCTGGATCTCCATGCGCGCGCCACCCGCACGCTCACGCGTCTCGATGAACTGGACGGGGGTCGCGAAATCGGTCACGTCGAGACGGACAGGCAGATCGTTGGAGAGCGTCACGTCGAACAGATCGACGATCAGCTTGTTGCCTTCGCGACGTAGATCGGTACCCGCGCCATCCTTGTCGAAGCTGACCAGGATTCGGCCTTCTCCATTGGTTCCGCGACGGAAGTCCACCTGCTTGACGACGGGCTGGCTCACACCCGAACTCGTCGGCTCGGCCGAAACAGCGGCGCTCGAGGTGCTGGCTTTACCGACGGAGAGCACGAGGTTGTTTCCATCGATTCGTGAATCGAACGCCGCCGGATGGAACAATTCGACGACGACACGCGTTCGACCACCCGCCTCTACTGCTGAAACAGAGGCCGCCGCACCGCTGCCGACATTGATCCGGCGCTCGGTCAGTCCATTCTGTGTGTCTTCGAAATCCACTGCGATACGCGGCGGCGAGTCGGTCGCAAAGGCACGCGGCGCCGACGGCGGTGCAGCCAGCTTGATGGTGATCTCAGTCGTGCCGTCAGGTGCCGACGCGTAACTGATGTCTTCGACGCGATTGGCCGCTGTGGCACCGACCGCAGCGAACGTCAGCGCGACCGCCAGGAATCGGCGGCCGATCGTCGTAAACAAGCCGGCGCCTGAAACCTGCGCGTGCCGTTGCGTGACCGTGTGTGTGCTCATGCTTGCCACTCCTGATTATTCATCGTCCAACGCAATCGAGGCAGGACGTTCGATCCAGCCGCCGTTGCCGTTGGATACCAATTCGACGAGTTCGATACGGTCCTCGAAGATGGCCGTGATCTGGCCATCGTTCTGCCCGATGTAATTGCCGGGCTGGAGTCGATGCACCACACCGTCCGGATCCTTGAGCAGCGCCGTCAGGTTGTCGACCGTGCCCAGCGTGCCGACCATGTCCAGACTGTCCAGCGGGTAGGACTCAAGATATTCCTTGGGACGGTCCGGGTCCGGCTTCGGGCCTGCTCCGCCCCCACTTGGCGCGTTCTCGTCCTCCGAGAACGGCGCAAACGGATCGCGCAAATCGAATGCCGCATACGGGAACGGCGGGAAGTCCCGCATCGCGGGCAAAGGCTCGACCGGAGCCCCTTGACGGGAGCGGATCTCAGCCAGCTTCTCTTCGAGGTCGCGCGTACCTTTCGCACAACCAGCGAGCAAGGCCATCACCACCAGGACGCCGAGGCGGAACTTGGTTTCAGATTGCATGGCGATTTTCCCCATGGCGCGTCCTCAGGATCCCGGCGTTGCCGATGCGGCCGGAGGTGCAACAGGCTGTGTACCTGCGGGCGACGACGCTGCATTCATTGAAGACAGTTCCTCGTCGTCAAGATAGCGATACGTCTTGACGGTGCCCTCGAGCACCAAGGTCCCCGAAGCAAGGGGCGGACTGCCGGGCCGGGCTGCCGACCCGGGCGCTTTGTCCGACGGGGTCAGCGAAACATCGTGCATGGTGAGGATGACGACGCGCGGAAGCGATGCGACGCCACTGACGAATGCACCGAACTGGTGGTAGGTCCCTTTCATGCGCAGTGTGATCGGCTTCTCAGCGTAGAACTCCTTGGCCACTTCGGGACCAGGCTCGAACAGTTCGTTGTCGATACCCGCCGACAACGCAGTCTGCGAGATGTCGATCAACAAGTCCGGCATTTCCGTCTTGCTCGGCAGCTGACGGATCATCTGACGCAACAACTCGCGCATCTCCTCGAGCTGCTTCTTGTATTCCTCAAGATTTACTACCTTGCCCTGCTTCTCGGTGAAGACGCCAACCAGCTCCTGCTCTTTCGCACGCAGCACGTCAAGCTCGTCGTTGGCCGGCTTGATCTTCATGAAATAGCCAGCGACCAGCACGACGATGAACAGCAGCAGCGCCGAGACGAACTTGACCGGCATCGGCCATGAGCCGTAGTTCTTGGCGTCCAGATTGTTGATATCGGACAGCTTCACGGCGCACCTCCGACCTGAGCACCCGGATTGGCGAGGTCAGCATCGCCTTCAACCGCATCAGCCTTCTCGTCCTCGGACTTGCGGAGGTTTGCCGTCAATGAGAAGCGGTATCGCGCTGCCTTGTCCGGCGTCGTCGAGTCGATGATCTTCACGTCCGGCTTGCGAATCCACTCGCTCTTCTCAAGGTTGCGCACGTATTGCGCAGCCCGAGCCCAGGACTGTGTCATCCCCTCGATTTCGATCGAGTCGGCGCTTTGCTTCAACGACGTCAGGCGCACGCCGTCGGGCAATGTGCGGACGAGTTCGTCGAACATGTGCACCATCTGCGTGCGGCTCGACTGCAACTGCTCGATGATCTGCTTGCGTTGCAGCAACTGTTCCCGGGTTGCCTGCAGCGCCTCGATTTCCTTGATCTTCGCATCGAGCGCCGTGATCTCGCGCTCCAGCAACTGGTTGCGATTGTTCTGGTCTTCCTTGAGGCCGTCCCAGTGAAAGATAGCGACACCCACCGCCAGCAGACCCATGATCAGGGCGCCGCCCAGCATGGTCTGGAATTCGCGCTCCCGCTGCTTGCGCCGTTCGGCGCGCCAGGGCAATAGATTGATCTTGGCCATCAGTCGAAGCTCCTGAGTGCGAGGCCGCAGGCGATCATCAGCGCCGGCGCATCCTGAGCCAGCGTTTGCGCCTGGACGCGATTCGACAGGCTCATGCCAGCCAGCGGGTTGGCGACGATGGTCGGTACGCCGATCTGCTCCTCGACCATCTCGGCAACGCCGGCGATCGATGCACAACCACCCGCAAGCACGACCTGGTCGACCTTGCTGAATTCGGTACCGGCGAAGAAGAACTGCAGCAAACGACTGATCTGCTGGACCATCGCTTCCTTGAACGGCTCCAGCACTTCGATTTCATAGCTTTCCGGGAGGCCGCCCTGGCGTTTGGCCATGCCGGCCTCTTCGTACGACAGGCCATAACGGCGCATCACTTCGTCGGTCAGTTGCTTGCCGCCGAACACCTGTTCGCGGGTGTAGATCGTGCGCTGATTCTTGAGCACCGACAGGGTCGTCATGGTCGCGCCGATGTCCACGACGGCCACGGTGGCGTCTTTCGGCACGCTGAGCTGATCGGCGAGCAGCTTGTAGGCGTTTTCCATCGCGAAGGCTTCGACGTCGACGACCTTGGCCGTCATGCCGCCCACATCCAGCGCGGCGACACGCACATCGACGTTTTCGGTGCGCGATGCCGCCAGCAAGACGTTCATCAGCTCCGGATTGTCCTTGACCGGACCGAGGATCTCGAAGTCCAGGCTGACTTCTTCCAGCGGGTACGGGATGTATTGCTGGGCTTCGGCCATGATCTGGCCTTCCAGGTCGTCCTCGGACAAGTCGGCCTGCATCGGGATGATCTTGGTGATGACCGCTGAGCCAGCCACCGACGCCGACGCGAACTTGGTGCGGGCACCGCTGCGCGCGAAAGCGCGCTTGATGGCCTCACCGACCGCCTCGACCTCGACGATGTTCTTCTCGACCACCGCATTCGGCGGCAGGGGCTCGACTGCGTAGTGCTCAACGCGATAGCGGCCGCCCGACTGTGACAATTGCAGCAGCTTCACCGCTGTGGAGCTGATGTCCACGCCGATCAAAGGAGGTGTACTTGCTGTGAACAGTCCCACACTTTTTCCCCTTGCCACGGGCTCTTACGAGCGGTTCATGCGTAGCTACATTAAATCCCAATCTTAACCATCTAGCAACAGCCCCCGTTTTGCCCCCTTGAATCGTCAACTTGACGCTACTCCCGGGCCGATTCCTTGGCAATGCCTCCTATACTCGCGCCCCTTTGGCTCAAACGCAGGTCCGACGCGGTGAAACGCCTGTTACGACGGTTGCTGAAATGGGGCCTGATCCTGGGGCTGACCGGCACGATTCTCGGGGTTGCCGCGATCGGCGTGGCCTACTGGATGATCGAGCCGCGCCTGCCCAAGGCCGCCGAAATCCGCGATGTCCGCCTGCAGGTGCCACTCCGGGTGTATTCCCGCGACGGCAAGCTGATCGCCCTGTTCGGCGAGACCAAGCGCACGCCGGTCGACATCGCGGAGGTCCCGCCGATGGTGCGCAATGCGTTCCTGGCGATCGAAGACGCCCGCTTCTACGAACACCCGGGCATCGACTGGCGCGGCATCCTGCGCGCGGTCTGGCTGTTGGCGACCACTGACGACCGTCGCGTCCCGGGCGGCAGCACCATCACCCAGCAGGTTGCACGCAACTTCTTTCTCAGCAACGAATATTCGATGACCCGCAAGGTCGCCGAGATCTTCCTGGCGCTGCGTCTTGAACGGGAATTGAGCAAGGACGAGATCCTGGAGCTTTACCTCAACAAGATCTTCTTTGGGTACCGCTCCTATGGCATCGCTGCGGCGGCGGAGTTCTACTACGGGAAGAAGCTGGCGGAACTCGACCTCGCCGAAGCGGCGATGCTGGCCTCGATCCCGAAATTCCCTTCCAGCGGCAATCCGCTGACCAATCCCGACCGAGCACTGGAACGCCGAAACTACGTGCTGCAGCGCATGTCGGAGCTCGGCATGATCACGCCCGAGCAGATGCGTGCCGCGCAGGCCGAACCGAATCACGCCTTCCCGCACGAACCCGCGATCGAACTCGACGCTCCCTATCTGGCCGAAATGGTCCGCCTCGAAGTCATCGAACGCGTCGGTGCCGACGCGCTGAACAACGGCTACAAGGCTTACACGACAGTCGATTCGAAGCTGCAGGAAGCCGCCAATGCAGCGGTGCGAAATCGTCTGCTCGCGTTCGACCAGCGCAAGGGCTTTCGCGGCCCCGAAGCCCGACTTGATCTCGCCACGCTGGCCACGGTGGAACAGCGTCGGGCCGCCGTCGGTGCTTATCGCTCGGTCTCGGGACTGATGCCGGCGCTCGTCACCGCCAGCGATGCAGTGTCTGCATCATTGATCCTCGCGGACGGCCAGGTCGTGCTGCTCGACCTGCCGACCGTGGAATGGGCGCGGCCGCGAAGCGAAACCGGCGCATTGGGCGCGAAGCCAAAGGAAGTCTCGCAAGTGCTGCAGCCGGGCGATGTCGTCCGTATCGCTCGCGATGCCGAAGGCGTCTGGCGACTCTCCCAGATCCCGCGCGCCCAGGCCGCCCTCGCCTCGGTCGATCCCGAGGACGGCTCGATCCGGGCCATCACCGGCGGCTTCAGTTTCACGCTGTCGAAGTTCAATCGTGCGACCCAGAGCAATCGCCAGCCGGGATCCAGCTTCAAGCCCTTCGTCTACGCGGCCGCGTTCGAGCGTGGATTCAACCCGGCATCGATCGTCAACGATGCTCCGCTCGCCTTCGCCGATCCTTCGGCCGAAGGCGGCGTCTGGAAACCACAGAACGACAACGAGAAATTCCTCGGCCCGATGCGTTTGCGCGAAGCGATGGTGCTGTCCCGCAACCTGGTGTCGGTGCGCTTGCTCGATGCGGTCGGCGTCGGCTTTGCGCGCGAGTACATCCAGCGCTTCGGTTTCCCTCCCGAAGCATTGCCGCAGAACCTGTCGCTGGCCTTGGGCACCTCCTCGTTGCCGCCAGTCGCTCTGGCGCGCGGTTACTCGGTGTTTGCGAACGGCGGTTATCTCGTCGACACCTACAGCGTCGAGCGAATCGAGGACGACACCGGCAATGCCGTGTACACCGCCAGCCCCAAGCGCGCCTGCCGCGAATGCATCGCCCGCATCGCCGGCACCGAAACCACGACAGCGGCTAGCGCCGACGATCTCTCGGCGATGCTCAACGGCGCCCCCACGCCGACCGAGGCCGCACCACAACCGCTGACGCCGCCACCGGCCGAAACGAACAAGGACGATGCGGCGCTGGCACCCCGCGTCATCGACGAGCGCAATGCCTTCCTCATCACCAGCGTGTTGCGCGACGTGGTCAAACGCGGCACCGGACGCGGTGCGATGGTGCTGGAACGCAACGACCTGGCCGGCAAGACCGGTACCACCAACAACTATCGCGACGCCTGGTTCTCCGGGTTCAATCCTGTCCTGGTTTCCACGGTGTGGATGGGCCACGACGACTTCACTTCACTCGGCGACCGCGAATTCGCGGCGCAGACGGCGCTACCGATCTGGATCGACTACATGCGCGTAGCGCTCGATGGCGTGCCCGAGATGGAGCTCGTGGTGCCAAACGGCATCACCACCGCGCACATCAACGGCGCCGGCAATCTGCTCGCGGAGGGCAGCGAAGGCGGCATCGTCGAATACTTCAAGACCGAAGACCTGATGCGCCTGTCGGTGGTCGACGAAAACGCCCCCGAAAAGCAGGACGCCGAGCAGCAGGGCATCGACCTGTTCTGATTCGCGAATGAATAGCCGCCACCATGACCTGCGCACGCGCCTCGCCCACGAGGCCGCGAGACTGATGGCGGAGCAAGGCATCCGCGACTACGGTGTCGCCAAACGCAAGGCCGCCGAACGCGCTGGAATCCGGGACGAACGCGACCTGCCGGCCAATCGCGAGATCGAGGCGGCGCTGCGCGATTACCAGCGCCTGTTCCAGTCGGGCACGCAGCCACAACGCCTGCGCCGCCTGCGCGAGGTGGCCATCGAGGCGATGACCTTCTTTGCGCGTTTCGAACCGCGACTGGTCGGTGCCGTGCTCGAAGGCACGGCCGACGAATTCTCCGCGGTCTGCCTGCACCTGTTCGAGGATGATCCGTCCGAAGTCTTGCGTTTCCTCGACGACCACCGCATTCCTTACGACGAGGACGAACGCGTCTTGCGCTATTCGCGCGAACTGAGCATCGACGTGCCCGTGCTGCGTTTCGACGCCGACGACGCCAGCATCGACCTGACCGTGCTGCCACGAATGCACCAGCGCCAGGCACCACTGTCGCGTACAGCCGACACGCCGATGCAGCGCGCGTCGATCAACGCCGTGCGTACCCTGCTTGCTCAAGAAAAAGGCGGCTGACGCCGCCTTTTCCGATGCCGATACCGCGAGGAATCAACGCTTCGCGAGTTCGACGTAGTCGCGTGCCGGCGAGCCGACGTAGAGCTGGCGCGGGCGACCGATCTTGGCGTCCGAGGTGACGTTCTGTTCCAGCCAATGCGCGACCCAGCCGGCCGTGCGCGCGATCGCGAACATCACGGTGAACATCTCGGTCGGGATCTTCAGCGCCTTGTAGATGATGCCCGAGTAGAAATCGACGTTCGGGTACAGCTTGCGCTCGATGAAATACGGATCCTTCAGGGCCGCTTCCTCGAGCTTCATCGCCACGTCGAGCAACGGGTCGTGCACGCCGAGTTCGTTCAACACCTGGTGGCACATCTCGCGGATGATGGTCGCGCGCGGGTCGAAGTTCTTGTAGACGCGGTGACCAAAGCCCATCAGGCGGAAACCGGAATTCTTGTCCTTGGCCTTCTCGACTGCCTTGCCGACCTGATCGGCCGTACCGATCTCGTTGAGCATCTGCAACACTGCTTCGTTGGCACCGCCGTGCGCCGGCCCCCACAGCGCGGCAATGCCGGCCGCGACGCAGGCATAGGGATTCGCACCGGTCGAGCCGACCAGGCGCACTGTCGAAGTCGAGGCATTCTGCTCATGGTCGGCGTGCAGAATGAAGAGCAGGTCCAGCGCCTTCGACGCCACCGGCGGCAGCACCAGTGGCTCGGACGGCACTTCGAACATCATGTGCAGGAAGCGCGTGCAGTAGTCGAGATTGTTGCGCGGGTAACGATTGGGCCAGCCGATCGAATAGCGATAACACGCCGCTGCAATCGTCGGCACCTTCGCGATCAGTCGTACCGCAGCGAGGCGGCGCTGTTCGGCGTCTTCGATATCGAGCGAGTCGTGATAGAACGCGGCCAGCGAACCGATCATGCCGCAGAGCATCGCCATCGGATGGGCATCGTGGCGGAAACCGCCGAGGAAGCTCTTCAGCGCCTCGTGCATCATCGTGTGATGCGTGACTTCGTGTTCGAAGGTACTGAACTGCTGTGCGTTCGGCAGCTCGCCGTTCATCAGCAGATAGGCGACTTCGAGGAAATTCGAATGCTTCGCGAGCTGCTCGATCGGGTAGCCGCGATACATCAGCACACCGGCATCGCCGTCGATGTAGGTGATCGCACTGCGGCAGCTCGCCGT
Source organism: Pseudomonadota bacterium (assembly GCA_022705045.1). Classification (GTDB taxonomy): domain Bacteria; phylum Pseudomonadota; class Gammaproteobacteria; order Xanthomonadales; family Ahniellaceae; genus JADKHK01. Next base: position 11,156 of record JAKJFE010000015.1, read on the forward strand.
CGACATGAAACCCGGGTCGTAAGTGAACAGACCCGTTTCCTTGTGCAGCTTGCCGATGTCGATGGTCGAGGGACCGAGCGTGCCGGACAGGACCGGCAGGTTGGCATTCTTGTTGGTCGTATTGTCGCTGACCAGGACGCTGTGGTTCGACACGGGACACTCCTTCGCTGAATTCACGGCGGATTATCGCACGGGCGTTTGAAATTTCCGCATCGCGGCACGTGGTTTTGCAAAGCCCGAAAACACAAACGCCGCAGCCTCTCGGCCACGGCGTTTGCTTGCCCCGTGCGGCGCGATCCTGCGCCGGACGTCTTTGACTGGTGCGATTACTTGCCCGCGTAACGCTTGCGGAACTTCTCGAGGCGACCGCCGGTGTCGACGATCTTGTGCTTGCCCGTGTAGAACGGGTGCGAAGCGGACGAGAGTTCCAGCTTCACGAGCGGGTATTCCTTACCGTCTTCCCAAGTCGTCTTTTCCTTGCTCGTGATGGTCGAGCGGGTCAGGAACTTGAAATCGGCCGTGACGTCGTGGAACACGACTTCGTTGTACTTCGGATGGATGTCAGCTTTCATGGCGAGGAACCGGCCGTAAAAAAGAGGCGCATCGTAGCCACCTCGACCGGGCTTGGCAAGGCGGTGCGACATTCTGACTTCAGCCAACACTCATTCCCTTGAAAATCAAGGCTCAGGACAAGGCTGCGCGGATCAGTTCAGCGAATCGGTCGAGCTGATAGCGCATCAGGATGCGGCTTTGGACCCGCCAATCCATGCGTCCGGCCCAGTCGACCACCGTCATGCCACGAGTCAGCGCGCCATCCAGTTCGATCTTCACGGCCCGGGTTTCCCAATGCACTGCAGCGGCCGGATCGAGTACAGCCGCCATCGCCAATCCGTCCGCGGCGTGCCAATGGGTGATGTCCCGCGTGCGCTGCATCCATGCGCGGGTCTTGCGCGAAATCGCGTCGTAGAAACGTGCGCGCGGGTTGTCCGCGGCCAGCCATCCGGCCAGATCGGCAAACAGGATGCCATGTGCCAGCGTCGCTTCCCAGTCGACCAGTTCGAATTGCGGCCAGGCATTGAAGACGACGGCCGCGGCCTCGGGATCGAAGTGGATGTTGAACTCGCTGGTCACGCGCGACACGTTGCCGCGCCCGTTCACGGCGCCGCCCATGATGACGAGCCGCGGCACCCGCTTCGGCAGGTCCGGATCCAGCATCAACGCCAACGCGAGATTGGTCAGCGGGCCGAGCATCACGAAGGTGAGTGCACCGGGATGCTGCTTCGCGAGGCGCACCATCGCCGCGGCGGCATGTTCGGTTTCGGCCACGCGCCTCGGTGCCGGCAAGCCGACATCGCCAAAACCGTCGTTGCCATGCACGAAGGCGGCGTCTTCCGCGGGACGCACCAGCGGATCACGCGCGCCGGCATAGACCGGCGTGTCGGCACCGACCAGGTCGACCAGATTCAGCGCATTGCGCAGCGTGTGTTCGATGCCGACGTTGCCAGCAGTGATGGTCAAGGCTTCGACCTTGGTACCGGGATGGGCGTACGCCATCAGCAAGGCGAGGGCGTCGTCCACGCCCGGGTCGGTATCGATCAGCAATCGTTGCATCGTGCGTTCCTCATGCTTGTGCGTATTCCACGGCCTGGCCGATCCAGCGGGAGACCAACGCGTCGGCCGCACGCGGATCATGTTCGAGCAGCCAGTCGGCGGCCTGCGCCACCTTCGGCATCACCTCGGCGTCGCGGACCAGATCAGCGACGCGGAAATTCATCTCGCCGGTCTGACGCGTGCCGACCACCTCGCCCGGCCCGCGCAATTCCAGGTCTTTCTCGGCAATGCGGAAGCCGTCATTGGTCTCGCGCATCACCGCCAGGCGTTCGCGCGCCAGCGCCGAGAGTGGCGGCTGCCAGACCAGCACGCAACTCGACGCCGCTGCGCCGCGCCCGACCCGCCCGCGCAACTGATGCAATTGCGCGAGCCCGAGGCGTTCGGCGTTGTCGATCACCATCAGGCTCGCGTTCGGCACGTCGACGCCGACTTCGATCACCGTCGTCGCCACCAGCAATCGGAGTTCACCTGCCTTGAATGCGTCCATCACTGACTGCTTGTCGCGCGGCTTCATGCGTCCGTGCAGCAGGCCGATGCGCACGTCGGGCAACGCGCCCTGCAAGTCCTCGTAGGTCGCCTGCGCGGCCTTGGCTTCGAGTTGTTCGGATTCCTCGATCAGCGGACAGACCCAATACGCCTGGCGCCCTTCTGCGCAAGCGACACGAATGCGCTCGACAATCTCGTCACGGCGCGCATCCGACACCGCCACGGTCTGCACCGGCGTGCGCCCGGGCGGCAGTTCGTCGATCACCGAGACATCGAGATCGGCGTACGCCGCCATCGCCAGCGTGCGCGGGATGGGCGTCGCCGTCATCACCAGCTGATGCGGCGTACGCGTGCCATCGCGACCCTTGTTGCGAAGCGCTAGACGCTGGTGCACACCAAAACGATGCTGCTCGTCGATGATGGCCAGGCCGAGGTTCGCGAACACCACGCCTTCCTGCATCAACGCATGGGTGCCGATGACGATATCGGCGCCCGCGGCAATATCGGCCAGCGCCTTTGCGCGCGCCTTGCCCGTGACCTTGCCGGCGAGCCAGACCACACGCAGTCCGAGCGGTTCGCACCAATTCAGAAAATTGCGCAAATGCTGCTCGGCCAACAGTTCGGTCGGCGCCATGACTGCAGTCTGCACATGCGCATCAGAGGCAGCCAGCGCCGCCAACGCCGCGACCACGGTCTTTCCGGAGCCGACATCACCCTGGACCAGTCGCAGCATCGGCTTGCCCGCCGCGAGATCGCGATCGATGTCACCGAGCACACGACCCTGCGCCTTCGTCAACGCGAATGGAAGTGCATCGAGAAAAGCGCGACGCCGCCTCTTGTCGTGCTTGATCGCCGGCGCCGGCATCGCACGCAGATGACGGCGCAGCTTGCGCATGCCGATCTGGTGCGCGAGCAGTTCGTCGAAGGCGAGCCGCTGCTGCGCCGGATGCGAACGCGCCAGCAACGCGGCAACATCAGTCGAATTCGGCGGCGCGTGCACCACACGCAGCGCTTCGCCGAGGCTCGGCAGATGCGCCATGCGCCGCAAGGCCTCGGGCAATACGTCGAGTTCGGCGTCGTCTGGCAATGCTGCGAGCGCGAGTTTCGCGAGCCGGATCAGCGTCGATTGACCGATGCCTTCGGTCGCCGGGTAAACCGGCGTGAGCGCGCTGTCGAGCGGTGTGTCCAGCTGCACACGTTGATACCGCGGATGCACGATCTCGAAGCCGCCCGGGGCTTCACGCGCTTCGCCATAGATGCGTAGACGCAGTCCGGGCACGAAGCCCTCGGCCTGCGCCTTCGAAAAGTGGAAGAACCGCAATGTCAGTGTCGAGCGGCTGTCATCGGACACCGTGACACGCAGCATCGGCCGGAAACGAAAACCGCGCTCGACGGCATCGACCACGGCCTCGACCTGGGCGCTTTCGCCATGCCGCAAGTCGCGAATCGGGGTGATGCGCGTGCGGTCTTCGTAGCGCAACGGCAAGTGGAACCAGAGGTCCGACAACGTCTGCAGCGACAGCCGCGACAAAGCCTCGGCAATCGCCGGGCCGACGCCGCGCAGATCCTTCAGCGGCCGCGATGCGGCATCGCTCATGCGCTGTCAGTCCAGGACGACAACGGCATCCATTTCGACCTGCGCACCGCGCGGCAGCGCCGCGACGCCTATCGCCGCACGCGCCGGATACGGCGCCTGGAAATACTCGGCCATGATCCGGTTCACTTCGCCGAAGTTCGACAGATCGGTCAGGAACACATTGAGCTTGGCGATGTGCTTCAGGTCACCACCCGCTGCAACGCAGAGTGCACGCAGGTTGTCGAACACGCGGCGGATATGGACGTCGATGGCGCCCTCGACCATCTGCCCGTTGGCCGGGTCGAGCGGAATCTGGCCGGAGAGGTACACCGTCTGCCCGCATTTCACCGCCTGCGAGTAGGTGCCGATGGCCGCCGGCGCGGCGTCGGTATGGATGATGTCGCGCATGATCAGCTCCCGGTTCGATGCGAGTCGATTTGAAGAGGCCGATGCTAGCCGATCAGCCGACGTAACGACTGACCGCATGCACCACCGCCAGGCGCCGCAGGCGGCGCAACACTTCGGCGAGGTGCTTGCGATGCTTGACCTCGATGACGAACAGCATCGCCGCGGTGCGCAGGTCACGTTCCTGGTATTCGACGGTGTCGATGTTCGACTGGCACTCGGCGATCGCCGCAGCCACCGTAGCGAGCACGCCCGGCTTGTTGTCGACCACGACCTTGAGTGCGACCTTGAAGTCGCCGCTGATCTCGCGGTCCCAGGCGATGCCGACGAAACGGTCCGGATTCTTGCGGAACTCCGGAATGTTCGGGCATTCGGCCTGGTGCACGACGATGCCCTTGCCGGCCGACAGGTAACCGACGATGTCGTCGCCCGGCAGCGGATGGCAGCAATTGCCGAACGACACGACGCCGCGTTCGGCGCCGGAGATCAGGATCTTGTCCTGGCCGCGCGACGCCGTCCCAAGATCGAGCGTGGCGGCATCGCGCGCCAGCGCATGCGCCACCTGCTGCGGCATGCGATTGCCGAGCGCAATCTCGGCGAGCAGATCCTCGAGGCGACGCAAGCGATGTTCCTGCAGAAACGCATCGAGCAGGGGCGCCGGAATCTGCTCGATCGACGTGCCCAGGCCTTCGAGCGCGCGATCGAGCAGGCGATGTCCGATCTCGATCGATTCCTCGTGCTGGATCTGCTTCAGTGCGTGACGGATCGCGGTACGTGCTTTCGAACTGACAACGAATTCGAGCCAGCCGATCTGCGGCTGCGCACTCGCGGCGGTGATCACTTCGACCGACTGCCCGCTCGACAATCGCGTGCGCAGCGGCACCAGCTTCTTGTCGACACGCGCCGCCACCGCATGATCGCCGACGTGGGTGTGCACGGCATATGCGAAGTCGAGCGCGGTCGCGTTGCGCGGCAGAGCCAGGATGTCGCCCTTCGGCGTGAACAGGTAGACCTCGTCGGGGAACAGGTCGACCTTGACGTGTTCGACGAACTCGATCGACGAATCGGCGCGCGCCTGCGCATCGACCAAGCCGGCCACCCACTCGCGCGCCCGCGACTGCGCGTTGTTGCCGGCAGAACCGTCGCTCTTGTAGGCCCAGTGTGCGGCAATGCCACGTTCGGCCAGCAGGTCCATGTCCTCGGTGCGGATCTGCACTTCGATCGGCGTGCCCCCGGGACCGAACAGCACCGTGTGCAGGCTCTGGTAGCCATTCGCCTTCGGCATCGCGATGAAGTCGCGGAAGCGGCCATCGACCGGCTTGAACAGACTGTGCACGGCGCCAAGCGCCATGTAGCACTGCATGGTCTCGCGCACGACCACGCGCACGCCGTAGACATCGAGCACCTGGGCCAGCGTCTTGTGCTCGGTTTTCATCTTCGTGTAGATCGAATATGGCGATTTCACCCGCGAGACCAGTCGCGCCGGAATGCCTTCGTGGTCGAGCTTGGCGGCGATGGTGTGCTGGATTTTCTCGACGCCCTCGCGGCGATTGCCATAGAGCTGGCGCAGGCGGTCCTCGAGCACGCGATGGCGCAACGGGTGATACGCCGCGAACCCGTAACGCTGCAGTTCCGCCTTGATCGCATTCATGCCGAGGCGTTGCGCGATCGGCGCGTAGATTTCCAGCGTCTCCAGCGCGATGCGGCGGCGCGACTCGTCGCTCATCGCATCCAGCGTGCGCATGTTGTGCAGGCGATCGGCGAGCTTGATCAGGATGACACGCAGGTCACGCGCCATCGCCAGCATCATCTTGCGGAAACTTTCCGCGTTCGCTTCCTGGCGACTGCGGAACTTGACCTTGTCGAGCTTGGTGACGCCATCGACGAGTTCGGCCACGTCGGCGCCGAACTGCTCGGCGAGTTCGGCATGCGAGACCGGCGTGTCTTCCAGCGTGTCATGCAGGATGGCGGCGCAAAGGCCGTCGGCATCGAGACGCATGTCGGCGAGGATGCCGGCGACCGCCAGCGGGTGCGTGATGTAGGGTTCACCCGACTTGCGGGTCTGGCCGTGGTGCGCCGTGGCGCCCAAACGAAAAGCGCGCTCGACCTTGGAGCGCGCTTCGGTACCGAGGTATTCGGCCAGCTTCTGGTCGAGCGCCTGCCAATGGACCGCGAGGCCGGCGATCACGTCTGCACGTTCGCGGACGATGGCCTCGGTCACGGTGCTCGGCTCCTCAATGCATCAACGGGAGTCCGAGTGTTGCAGAACTTCGACGAGCCGACGATCAGAGATCGTCGCCGCCCTTGGCGAGATCGTCATCGGCCACTTCCTGCGCGGCCCATTCCAGCGCTTCGCGTTCGGCGCGTTCGCGTTCCTGGCGCTCGATCTCGGCGAGCATGTCCTGGTTGATGTGACGACCCGCGATTTCACGCAGCGCCAGCACCGTCGGCTTGTCGTTCTCGGAGACGATCAGCGGGTCCGCACCCTTGGCGATCTGGCGTGCGCGCTTGGTCGCCATCAGCACGAGTTCGAAACGGTTGTCGACCACTTCAAGGCAGTCTTCGACGGTGATACGGGCCATGGGCCACTCCTGAAAAATCGCGGGATTCGGGAAAAACGGCCGCGCAGGCTAGCAGCGCACCGCCGACCGGGCAATGTTCCACAGCGCCCAGATCAGCCAACCTGTTGATTTGTATGGCCGACGTTCAGGCCAGCAGGCTGTCGACCAGGCCTTTCAAGCGCTGCTGCTGGACCCGGCGATGCAGCCGCGTGGCACGCACGATGGTGCTGATCTGACCGAGCGCGACTTCGAAGTCCTCATTGACGACGACGTAGTCGAACTCCCAGGCGTGCGCGATTTCCTTGCGGGAATCGGCGAGGCGGCGAAGGATGGTCGCCTCGCTGTCCTTGGCGCGCGTGCGCAAACGGCGCTCCAGTTCCGGTCGCGACGGCGGCAGGATGAAGATGCTGACCGCCGACGGCACCTGCGCCCGTACACGCTGCGCGCCCTGGTAGTCGATCTCCAACAACACGTCCTTGCCGGCCGCGAGCAGAGGCTCGACGGATTGGCGCGCCGTGCCCTTCAGGTCGCCATGCACGATGGCGTATTCGAAGAAATCGCCTTCACTGGCCATTTCCTCGAACTTCTCGCGGGTGACGAAGTGGTAGTGCTTGCCGTCCTCTTCGCCCGGGCGCGGACCGCGCGAGGTGTAGGAGATCGACAGACAGATGTCCGGCTCGCGCGCCAGCAGCGCGTTCACCAGCGTCGATTTGCCGGAACCGGACGGCGCCGCGACAATGAACAGGGAACCGGGCATGGTCGCTCCTTCCTTATTCGATGTTCTGCGCCTGTTCGCGCAGTTGTTCGATCAGCACTTTCAGCTCGACCGAGGCCTGGGTGGTGCGGGTATCGATCGATTTCGAACCGAGCGTGTTCGATTCGCGATTGAATTCCTGCATCAGGAAATCGAGACGACGACCGATCGGTTCCGGCGTGTCGAGGCGACTGCGCACCTCGGCGATGTGCGCGGTCAGGCGGTCGGTTTCCTCGTCCACGTCGAGCTTGTGGAAGGCCAGCACCAGCTCCTGTTCGAGCCGCCCCGGATCGAGCGGCTGCTTCAGTTCGGCGATGCGCGCCTCGAACTTCTGGCGCAGACCAGCGCGGATGTCCGGCAGCCACTGTCGCACCTGGGCGACGATGGCGGCGATGCCGTCGAGTCGCTCGACCAGCGTCGCCTTGAGGCGCTCGCCTTCGCGTGTCCGGGTGGCGATGAAATCGTCGAGCGCGCGATCGAACAGCGTCATCGCTTCGGCGCTGAGTGCGGCATTGTCGATCTCAGGCTCGTTGATCACGCCCGGGAACGCCAGCACTTCCATGCGCGACGGCGACCGCGACTCCGGGAACGCGACCAGCAGCCGTTGCTCGAGATGGCGCAGGTTGTCGACCAGGGTCTGGTTCAGGCTCAGCGCATCCGCGCTCGGCACGGCGCGGAAGCGCATCGCGACATCGATCTTGCCGCGCGACACGCGTTTTTCGATGCGTTCGCGCAACTTCGGCTCCAGTGCGCGGAATTCCTCCGGCAGGCGGAAACCGATCTCGAGGAATCGATGATTGACCGAGCGCAGTTCGAACACGAGGCGCCCGCGCGCACTCGGGCCTTCGGCGCTGGCGTAGGCGGTCATGCTGCGGATCATCGGGCTGTCCTTCGCGAAAGGGCGGCCATGTTACGCTCCGCGCCCTTTTTTCCCAAGCGATCCGCGCCCATGAGCATGATCCAACGCCCGAGCGGCCGCGCCGTCGACGCCCTGCGTCCGGTGACCATCGAACGCCATTACACCCGTCACGCCGAGGGCTCGGTACTGGTCAGCTTCGGCGACACCAAGGTGCTGTGCACGGCCAGCGTCGAGGAAAAGGTGCCGGGCTTCCTGCGCGGCAAGGGCGAAGGCTGGATCACGGCCGAATACGGCATGTTGCCGCGCGCCACGAATTCGCGCACGAATCGCGAGGCCGCCAGCGGCAAGCAGGGCGGACGCACGCTGGAGATCCAGCGCCTCATCGGCCGCAGCCTGCGCGCCGTGGTGAATCGCGCCGCACTCGGCGAACGCACGATCACGCTCGACTGCGACGTGCTGCAGGCCGACGGCGGCACGCGCACTGCGGCCATCACCGGCGCCTATGTCGCACTGGTCGACGCGGTGCGCACGACGATGAAGAAGGGTTTGATCAAGACCGACCCGATCCATGGCCAGATCGCCGCGATCTCGGTCGGCATCTACAAGGGCGCACCGGTGCTCGACCTCGACTACGCCGAGGATTCGAACTGCGAAACCGACATGAACGTGGTGATGAACGACGCGCTCGGTTTCATCGAGCTGCAGGGCACGGCCGAAGGCCATGCCTTCCGCCGCGACGAACTCGATGCACTGCTGGCGCTCGCCGCCAAGGGCATCGGCGAACTGCACGCGCACCAGCGCGAGGCGCTGGCGCGCTAGGCCATGCGTGTCGTCGTCGCCACCGGGAACAAGGGCAAGCTCGCCGAGATCCGCCACGTGCTCGCGGACATGGCGGTCGAACTCGTCGCCCAGGGCGAACTCGGCATCCCCGAAGCGGACGAAACCGGCACCACCTTCGTCGATAACGCGATCATCAAGGCACGCCAGGCCGCTGCACTCAGCGGCTTGCCGGCACTGGCCGATGATTCCGGACTGATCGTCGACGCGTTGAACGGTGCCCCCGGCCTGATCTCCGCCCACTATGCCGGCGTGCACGGCGATGCCGCGCGCAACATCGCGAAAGTGCTCGATGAATTGCGTGATGTGCCGGAAGCACGACGCAGCGCGCGCTTCTACAGCGTCGTCGTGCTGATGCGCCACGCCGCTGACCCGCAACCCGTCATCGCGGAGGGCGTGATCGAAGGCCGCATCCTCGATGCGCCGCGCGGTAGCAACGGCTTCGGCTACCAGCCGATCTTCTTCCTGCCGGAGCTCGGCTGCAGCTCGGCCGAACTGCCTTCCGAACACTGGCATCGCATCAGCCATCGCGCGCAGGCGCTCGCCGCGTTGCGTGCCCGCTGGCCGCTTCTCTCCTCCCCTTTGCGCAGCAAGGGGGAGGCCGGGAGGGGGTAGGTGTTGGACGCGCCGCCGCTTGCGCTCTACATCCACATCCCGTGGTGCGTGCGCAAATGCCCGTATTGCGACTTCAACTCACACGAGCAACGCGGTCCGGAACAGCATCGCGCCTATGTCGATGCGCTGCTCGCCGATCTCGAGGCCGATCTCGCGCAGTTCGAATTCGCGCGCGATCGCCCGATCGTCTCGGTGTTCTTCGGCGGTGGCACGCCCAGCCTGTTCGCGCCCGACCTGATCGCGCGCATTCTCGACGGCTGCCGCGAGCGCCTGTATTTCGTCGACGACGCCGAAGTCACGATGGAGACGAATCCGGGCACCGTCGAACATGGCCGCTTCGATGGCTACCTGCGCGCCGGCGTCAACCGCATCAGCTTCGGCGTACAGAGTTTCGACGACGACAAACTGGCGCGACTCGGCCGCATCCACGGCGCGGCGGAAGCGGAACGCGCGGTCAAGGAAGCGCAAGACGCCGGCATCGGCGAGATCAACCTCGACCTGATGTACGCCCTGCCCGAGCAGACGCTGGACGGCGCCTTGCACGATGTCGAACGCGCCCTCGCGTTGCAGCCGACACATCTGTCGCATTACCAGCTCACGCTGGAGCCGAACACCGTGTTCGCCGCGAAGCCGCCGCCGCTTCCGGACGACGAACTGGGCTGGGACATGCAGGACGCCTGCCAGGCACGATTGGCCGAGGCCGGCTTCCCGCAATACGAGACCTCGGCCTACGCGCAGACGGCGCATCGCTGCCGGCACAACCTGAACTACTGGACCTTCGGCGACTACCTCGGCATCGGCGCCGGCGCGCACGGCAAGCTCAGCGATGGCAGTCGCGTCGTGCGCACCGCCAAGCTGAAGACGCCGAAGAGTTACCTGGCCAAGACCGCCCTGCCCGACCGACTGGCCACGCTGGCGCCGATTCCGGAGCGCGAACTCGCCTTCGAATTCATGATGAACGCGCTGCGCCTGGTCGACGGCGTCGAGGCCGGACTGTTGGCACAACGCACCGGCCTGGATCCGGCGTCGATCGCGCCGATCATCACTCGCGCCGTCGCCGACGGCCTGCTCGTCGACGATCCGACCCGCTTTCAGCCCACGGCCGATGGCCGTCGCCTGCTCAACGAGCTGTTGATCCGTTTCTTGCCGGACAAGAAGCATGTCGGATGACCAGCTCCGCTGTTGGAGAGCCGCTGCGCTTGATCCGACCTACGTTCGGGCCGGCTAGAATGGATGCCGAGGTGAATCCGTGACTGATGCACAGAAGAAGATCGACTTCGGCTATCGCGACGTCGACTGGAACGAGAAGCAGAAGCTGGTCGGCCGCGTGTTCACGTCGGTTGCCGGCAAATACGACCTGATGAACGACCTGATGTCGTTCGGCATCCACCGTTTGTGGAAGCGGCATTTCGTCGCGACCAGTGGCGTCAAGCGCGGCGCCCGCGTGCTCGACCTTGCCGGCGGCACTGGCGACATCGCCGCCCTGCTCGCGGATCGCGTCGGCCATGAAGGCGAGATCGTGCTCGGCGACATCAACGCGGAAATGCTCGGCGTCGGCCGCGACCGCCTTACCGACCGCGGCCTCGTCGGCAACCTGCGCTACGTGCGCCTGAACGCCGAAGCGCTGCCGTTTCCGGACGGCCATTTTGACGCCGTGACCATTGCCTTCGGCCTGCGCAACGTCACCGACAAGGCTGCCGCACTGCGCGAAATGCGCCGCGTGCTCAAGCCCGGCGGCAAGGCCATGGTGCTCGAATTCTCGGAAGTCGCCGAACCGCTGCTGCGTCCGCTCTACGACATCCACTCGTTCGAAGTCCTGCCGCGCCTCGGCAAGCTGTTCGCGAACGACGCCGACAGCTACCAGTACCTGGCCGAATCGATCCGCAAGCACCCGAACCAGGAAACCCTGAAGGCGATGATGCAGGACGCCGGCCTCGACCGTTGCGACTACCGCAACCTCAGCGCCGGCATCGTCGCGATCCACATCGGTTATCGGATATGAACCGTTTCTGGGTTCGATCCTGCGGCCTGGTGATGTCGATCCTTTTCGCCGCGAACCTGTTCGCGCAGCCTGTCTTCGAGAAGAACTACGACTCGCCGCCCGAGCGATACTTCCAGGCAGCGAAATACGCGTTCGAGCACTCCGAGGACGTCTGGCTGATGAGGCTGAACCCTTCTAGCCTGAACGCGAACTGCGGTCTGTGCCTTGACGAGTGGCAGGTACTAGAGATTTTTCATGACCTGCGCGCGAACGAATTGTCGCGATTCCGCGCCGCTTCGGAGTCATTTCTGCAGCATTCGGAAGAAATACTGATCGCGATGTGTTTCAACCCTCGCCACGCGATCCGCGCCAGCTACGGCGGACACCAGTTCGACCTCGTGATCTGTTTCGAGTGCGGCCACTCGCGCCTATACCGCGATGGCGTCGACATCGGCGCCATTCCGTTGTCCGTCGGCGACACCGATATCAACGCATTGCTGGACGGCCTCGCCCACCGCATGAAGACGAGCGCCGGTTCATCGGCGGTCCGTTCGGATGCGGGGACCGGCCGCGAACCGGCGGAAACTCGCCCGCGCTAAACTCGCCGCCTCTTTGCTGGAGACGGATCATGCGGAACCTGTTTGGCGGCCTGGTGGCCGTGCTGATGGCGGTGGGACCGATCACGGTGGCGCGAGCCGACGTCGCGCGCGACGAGCATTCGTATGCACATCTCGACGAGGTGCGCGTCAAGCACGTCTATCTTGATCTCGACATCTCGTTCGAGAAGAAGCAGCTCGCCGGTTTCGCCGAACTCAGCCTCGATTGGGAGAAGCCCGAGGCAAAGCGACTGGATCTCGACACGCGCGACCTGAGCGTCGAACGCGTCAGCGCGCAGCGTACCGACGGCTCATGGGCGAACGCCCCGTTTACGCTGGCCAAGCGCGATCCCAAATTCGGTTCGCACCTGGCCATTCGCCTCAAAGACGCCGCGCCGAAAGTGCGCGTCTACTACCACACCGCGCCCGAAGCCTCCGGCCTGCAATGGCTGGAACCGGCGCAGACGCTCGGCAAGCAGAAGCCCTTCATGTTCTCGCAGGCGCAGGCCATCCATGCGCGCAGCTTCGCGCCGCTGCAGGACACGCCCTCGGTGCGCTTCACCTATCGCGCCCGCGTCACCGCGCCGGAAGGCATCCGCGTGGTCATGAGCGCCGACAACGAACCCGGCAGCGACGGCAAGCAAGGCTTCCGCTTCAACATGCCGCAGCCGATCCCGTCCTACCTGCTCGCGATCGCCGCCGGCGACATCGCCTCGAAGCAGGTCGGCCCGCGTTCGTACGTGTGGACCGAGCCGGGTCGTCTCGACGCGGTGGCCAAGGAGTTCGAGGACATCGAGGCGATGATCGCCGCGGCCGAGAAGCTTTACGGTCCGTACCGCTGGGGTCGTTACGACATGCTGGTGCTGCCGCCCTCGTTTCCGTTCGGCGGCATGGAGAATCCGCGCCTGTCGTTCCTGACGCCGACCCTGATCGCCGGCGACAAGTCGCTGGTCAACGTGGTCGCGCATGAACTCGCGCATTCCTGGTCCGGCAACCTCGCGACCAATGGCACCTGGCGCGACCTGTGGCTTAACGAGAGCTTCACCAGCTACGTCGAGAACCGCATCGTCGAAGCCGTGTTCGGCGTCGACCAGGCGCAGATGGATCAGGTCGTCGGCCAGCAGGAACTGCTCGCCGAGATGAAGGAACTGCCGGAGAAGGATCAGCACCTCGTGCTCGATCTCGCGGGCCGCGATCCGGATGAAGCCTTCAGCGGTGTGCCTTACCAGAAGGGCGAATGGATGCTGCGTACGCTGGAACAGCGCTTCGGCCGCGACAAGTTCGATGCCGTCGTGCGCGCATGGTTCGACGAACACGCCTTCCAGTCGGTGTCGACCGAGCAGTTCCTCGACTTCTTCGGCACGCGCCTGCTCGACGCCAAGGACGCGCCGATCCACCGCGCCGACCTCGATCCGTGGCTGCATCAGCCGGGTGTGCCGAAGTCAGCCCTGCTCGCACATTCAGCGAAGCTCGAAGCCATCGATGGCGCGCTCGCCGACTTCGTCGCCGGCAAGAAGGACGCCGCCGCGCTGAACGCCAAGACCTGGGTCACCGCCGAATGGGTGCACTTCCTCAACGGCTACTCGGAGCAGGCGAATGCGAAGCAGATGGCCGACCTCGACGCGAACTACGGCCTGACGCAACGCCGGAATCGCGAAATCACGATGCGCTGGTTCCTCGCCGGCATCCGCGCCGACTACGCACCGATGCGCGATGCGTTGCGTGCGCACCTGATCGAAATCGGCCGTCGCAAGCTGATGATGCCGCTATGGTCGGAACTCGCGAAGACGCCGGCCAACAAGGCCTGGGCGATCGAGGTGTACAAGACCGCGCGCAGCGGCTTGCATCCGATTGCGCAGAACTCGGTCGATGCGACGCTGGGCCTCAAGCCCTAAGCCATGACCCGCCTGCTGCGCCGATCCTTCGCCTGGCTGCTGATGATCGGCGCGGCCATCGCCGTGGCCGGCGTTGCCGCGGTGTACCTCGCGCCCGGCAAGGTGCTCGATGCCGAACTGGCGCGCAAACACTGGTTCGCGGGCGTCGCCGAGAAATCCATCGACGTCGACGGCCAGCATTGGCGATATCTGGAGCGCGGTCCGGCCGACGGTGATGTCGTCGTGCTGCTGCACGGTCTGCAGGGCGATTCGAGCAATTGGCTCGACGTCCTGCCGCATCTGCCGGACACACGCCGTTATCTGGTCCCCGACCTGCCCGGCTTCGGCGGCAGCCCGACGCCGGCCGATCGCGATTTCCGCGCCGCCGCGCAGGCGGAACGCGTGAGCCGATGGCTCGATGCACTGAAGGTGGAACGTATCGACCTCGTCGGCCATTCGATGGGTGGCTACATCGCCGGACGTTATGCCGCCGCGTATCCGAGTCGGGTGCGCAGCATCGGCTTCGTCGATGCCGCCGGCGTGCCCTTCGACACGAACGACTTCATCCGCACACTGGAACGTGGCGAGAATCCGTACAAGGTCACCACGCGCGAACAGTTCGATGCCTTCCTCGACAAGGTGTTCAAACACCGCCCGTTCCTGCCGGGCCCGGTGCGCGACGCCTATGCCGACCGCGTGATCCCGCGCGCCGACGACTGGAACGCGGCGATGTCCGCGCTCAAGGCGCCGGACCAGCGTTACGGTCTCGTCGAGGTGTTGCCGACTCTGGACATACCGAGCCTGGTGCTCTGGTGTCGCGACGACCAGGTGCTCGATGTCAGCTCGGTGAAAACCTTCGAAGCCGGCCTGCCGAACGAACGCGTCCTCATCCTCGACGACTGCGGCCACATGCCGATCATGGAACGCCCCCGCGACACCGCCGCCGCCCTCGCCGCCCTGTGGCGAAGCGTGTACGCGGCGAATTAAAGCCGACGTAACCGTCACGTTGATCCTCATCCCTTTTTGGGCATAATCAGGCGATGCGGACCGTCACCCCTCGCCCACTGATCTGGATGGCCTCCAGCAAGAAGAATTTGTTGGCCATGCCCGATGACGTGCAGGACGTGTTCGGGTTCGCATTGCATCTGGCCCAGATCGGCCGCAAGTCGGAGTCCGCCAAACCGCTGCAGGGGTTCGGCTCAGCCGGGGTGCTTGAAGTCGTCGAAGACTTCGATGGCGATACCTATCGAGCGGTATACACGGTCCAATTCGGTTCGGCGGTTTACGTCTTGCATTGCTTCCAGAAGAAGTCACGGCGCGGGGTGGCCACGCCCAAGCCGGACATGGACAAGATCCGCGAACGATTCAAGGCAGCAGCAACGCACGCGAAAGAAGGAGCAGCACAATGAAAATCGAAGTCGGCAGCGGCAACGTCTATCGCGACTTGGGTTTGGCCGACGCTGAGCACTTGCTGGTGAAGGCACAACTCGCCGCGAAGATCGGCGATCTGATCAAGCGTCGAAGGCTTACCCAGTCCGACGCGGCGCAATTGTTTGGAATGACCCAACCCAAGGTTTCCGCGATGCTGCGCGGCCAATTCCGCGGCATCTCGGAAGAAAAAATGATGCATTGCCTCGTCGCACTCGGCCAGAACGTTCAGATCGTCGTGAAAGCGGCGACCCGCGGAAAGGCGGCCGGGCTGTCTGTCGCGGCATGAACCCCTGTGGCGAAGCGTGTACGCGGCGAATTGAACACGCCGGGCTTAACGGGAAGGCAGCGGACGCGCGGCTAGAATCGGCGTCCGTTTGACTGGAGCCCATTGATGCGTCGCATCCTGATTCCCACTGCCCTTCTGCTTTCCGCCTGCGGCAGCGACACGCCAGCGCCCGCGCCGGCGCCCGCCGAACCGGTGAAGTCGTCCTATGTCGAACTGAAGGCCGATCCGGCCCAGGCGACGATGAGCGCCGCGATCGATGCCAACGATTTCGCGAAACACGTGCAGACGATTTCGTCGGATGAGTATGAAGGTCGCGGTCCGGGTTCGCTCGGCGAGCGACTGACGCTGAACTACTTCGAGAACGAGTTCCGCCGCATCGGCTTCCTGCCCGCCGTGGCCGACGGCAAGCCGTGCAAGAGTTTCCCCTGCGACGGCGCCTCGTATTTCCAGCGCGTGCCGATGGTCGAAACCAAGGTCGATCCGGCCACCACGCTGACCTTCACCGTCGGCGGCCAGACGCAGACGCTCGCGCTCGGCAAGGACATGGTCATCGGTTCGCGCGCCGAAAAACCGCAGATCGACCTGACGGACAGCGATGTCGTCTTCGTCGGTTACGGCGTCAACGCGCCCGAACAGAACTGGAACGACTACGCCGGTATCGACGTGAAGGGCAAGACCGTGGTCATGCTGATCAATGACCCGGGTTTCCTGCGCAAGGACGAGTCCCTGTTCAAGGGGCGCGCCATGACCTACTACGGCCGCTGGACCTACAAGTTCGAGGAAGCCGCGCGCCAGGGCGCGAAGGCCGCACTGATCGTGCACAACACCGAACCGGCTGCGTACGGCTGGGACGTGGTCGTGAACTCGTGGACCGGTCCGGCGCATGACCTGCCGCTGTCGGAAGATCCCGAGAAGCGCATCGACGCGCAGGGCTGGATCACGCTCGATGCCGCGAAGGCGCTGTTCGCCGCCGACGGCAAGGATTTCGAGAAGCTGATGCTCGACGCCGATTCGCAGGGCTTCAAGGCGATCGCGTTGAACGCGACAGCGAACGCGTCGATCAAGCTGACGATGGAGAACAAGTTCTCGCACAACGCCGTCGCAATCCTGCCCGGAACCGAAAAGCCCGAGGAATCGGTGCTGTACATGGGCCACTGGGACCATCTCGGCGTCAACGATGCGGCGAAGGAAGGCGAGGACCACATCTTCAACGGCGCCATCGACAATGCCACCGGCGTCGCCGGTGCGCTCGAAATCGCGCATGCCTTCGCGGCGATGGAACAGAAGCCGAAGCGCTCCATCATCATCATGCTGCCGACGCTGGAGGAATCCGGCCTGCTCGGCTCGAAGTATTTCGCCGCGCATCCGCCGGTGTCGCTGGCGAAGATGGCGGCCGTGATCAACATGGACGCGCTGCCGATCCGTGGCCGCAACCTCGACATGGGCGTGATCGGCCAGGGCCAGTCCAGCGACCTGGAACTGATGCTGCTGCAACTGCTGACCGCGCAGGGCCGCACCATGGAGCCGGAAGCCTCGCCGGAGAAGGGCTTCTTCTTCCGCTCGGATCACTTCAACTTCGCCAAGCAGGGCGTGCCCGCGCTGTACGCGCGTGCCGGCCTGACGCATGCAGACAAGGGCGCAGCGCATGGCCAGCAGTGGTCGGACGACTACACCGCGAATCGTTACCACAAGCCCGCGGACGAGTTCGATCCGGACTGGGATTACGCCGGCGTCATCGAGGACCTGAACATCTATTTCGAAGCCGGCAAGCGTCTGGCCGAACCGGGTGTTTGGCCGACGTGGAACGAAGGCAGCGAATTCCGCGCAGCGCGTGAAGCGTCGGCAAAAGAACGCGCGAACTGACGACGTGCCGGTTCTCGCAGTCCTCTCGATCATCCTGCAGATCGCGTGCATCACGCACGCGGTCCGCAGTGGCCGCGTGCAGTACTGGCCGATCATCATCCTGATCGGCTCGTTCGTGGGCTGTCTCGCCTATTTCCTGGTCGAGATCCTGCCCGAACTCCGCAACAGCCGGACCGCGAAACGCGTGGTCGCGAACGTCGCGCGCAGCATCGATCCGGAGAAGCGCAAGCGTGAAATCACGGCGCAACTCGACATCGCGGACACAGTGCAGAACCGGGTCCGCCTGGCCGAGGAATGCCTGCAACTCGGTGACTGGCAGAACGCGCGCATGTTGTACGAGCGCTGCCTGAGCGGCCCGTATGCGGACGACCCGAATTTCCTGCTCGGTCGAGCCCGCGCCGAAAACGGGCTTGGCCTGTTCGAACAGGCCCGCGCGACGCTCGAATACCTGATCGCCAAGAACCCGGATTACCGGTCGAACGACGGCCACCTGCTGTACGCGACGACACTCGAAGCGCTCGGCGAATCCGACAAGGCGCTGGATGAATACCGCGTGCTCGAACTGTCGTTCCCGGGCGAAGAAGCGCGCATTCGCTACGCCCGACTGCTCGCCAAACTCGGCCGGGTGCGCGAAGCCCGCGAGACGTATGAGGGCATCCTCAAGCGCGAGAAAACCGCGCCGGCCTATTACCGCAGGAAGGAACGCGAGTTCTTCGACGCGGCCAAGAAGGAACGGGCGGCGTTGGGGGATTGAGCCAATCACCCCAAGTATCGCGTTCCTGCGTAAGCTCGTCTCCGTCCGGCCATCACACGCGATGAACGCCTTGGGGGTTCCAAGATGAACCATCATTCGCCGCTGCCATTGCGCGTCACATCGATGTGCGTTGGACTGCTGCTCGCTCTGTTTCTGCCCTTTTGTGGCGTACAGGCCAGCATGTCGGAATTGCCCGAACTGGCGCTCGAACATCACGCTTCGCCATCCGGGGAATGGGTGTTGAGCGTCGATCCCTCGACACGACTCGGAAGCGGATCGGCGCGCTACACGATGCGCCATCGTGGCCGCATCGCATGGCAGGCGACCCATCCGTTCACGCTCTGGGAAGTCGCCGTGGCGGACGACGGTCGCTCGGGTGGCGCCGGTTATGACACGGGCCTGACTGGTGGACCGCGGGCACCCGGCAAATTCATCGTTGCGGTGTTCGACGCGGCAGGCCAGATGGCGCCGACCTTTGCGATTGCGCGCAGGGAGTCGCGCTTCTTGCACGATTTTCCGCATCCGCGCGCCAATGGCGTTTGGATCGATGCCGCTCGCGACGAATGGGTGGTTCGCGTCGCCGATCCGGATATGAATGTCCGCGACGAGCACTGGTGGCGATTCACGCTCGACGACGGGCAGCGCCTCCGCGAGGACACCCCTGCTCGACCGGTGCTCGACAGCGGCCAACTGTTGTCGATCGTGCGCGCCATCGCGGTCGCCGACACGCCACTCACGCTGGTCCAGTGGCTCCGCTCGGACGCCGGCGCTGACAAATCGGGCGCACCGTCATTCGGATCACAGTTCGCACTGCTGGATGCTCAAAACCAAGTGGTGTGGACGCATGCGCTTGCCGGCGACGTGGCCGAGGGCGCCTATACCAATCATTGGGACCTCGCCGTACGCATGCGCGGCCTGCGCAGCAACGTGTCAGGGACCTTTTCGGTGCAATCGCTGGCGCGCAACCGCTGGCTCAATTTCCGCACGACGGCAGATGCGACGAGCGACAGCGGATGGCGTGTCGAAGCGCAGGGCGACTCGGTCGTGGACGCCCACGACCATCCCTTGCTCGCACGTTTTCGTGGCGACGACACGCACCTGCGGAACCTGAAGCGACTCGGCGAACTCGATCTGCTCGCCGCGAGCAAGACGCCGAAACGCGCCGAGATCCTAGGCTTCGATAGCGATGCCCAAGGGCGCATCGGCCAAGTCGCGCGGACCGAATGCGATTGCGCACATCCAACGTTCCACTGGACCCTGCATGACACGGACGGCCACGTGGCGGCATCGGTGCCACTCGATGTGCTGAACATGCGCAACCAGGACGATCTCGCGACCGTTGCCCTCGCCGACGGCCGTTGGCTCGTGGTGGCTTCATCACCGACAGGCAAGCCGAATGCACGCGCCGCCATGGTTTCACCCGAGGCGAAAGAACCCACACTGCTGCCCTATTTCGAAGCACAACAGATTGAAGTCCTCGCCGCGACGCGGGACGGAGGCTTCGTCGCATTGCAGCTGATCCAGGAACGCTACACGAGCAAAGACGTGCTCAGTCGACACGATGCGCAAGGCCGCCGGCTTTGGCAGATCGACGAGGACTACAACGACGACACTCGACTCTTCAGTCCGGAAGACATCGCCGTACTGACGAACGGAGACATTGTCGTTCTCGAGAATGTCAGCAAGAAGATCAAACGCTATGACGACGGCGGCCGTCATCTGCGCACGCTCGACTTGTCGACCGCGTGGGGACGAGAGCCGAACTACCCGACCGCCCTCGTCGCGACACCCGGCGGAGGATTCCTCGTGCATGATTTCGGCGGGAAACCGCAGTTCGTGCGCATGGATGCCGATGGTCAGGTGCTCTCGAGCTTCGAACAAGCGACGTATGCAGATCACCGCTCCTTCCATGCGTTCGATCTGGCCTTCGCGCCCAATGGCGATCTCTGGGCCAGCGATGGCCGCGCCCTGCTCCAACTCGACACCGACGGCCGGGTGGTCGCGGATTTGGGCGACGCCCCCGATGCGACCCGACTGACCGAAATCGCGACCGTGGCCGTGATGCCCGATGGCCAGATCCTGGCGATGGACGACCGCACTCATGCCGTACACCGATTCGATGCGGACGGCCTGTTGCGCCAGGTCTTGACGCCCGATGCGTCGGACTACGACGGCGAGTGGTTGATCCCGTGGTTGGTCATGGATGCGGAAGGCCAAGTGCGTGCAGCGCGCTCGCGTGCCAGTCATGTGCGCTACGACCGCGAAGGGCGTCGGGTCAGTGCCGAGCCATTCCAAGACCACGCCGAACCGGACAATGTGTTGCCGCATCCAAAGCCGAATCGGCTGTGGTGGATCGATCGCGACGAAGTGGCGCTCGTGACGGCGAGAGGCCAGGCACTGCGCCGCCACGAACGCGACGCGCACGGCCGCTGGTTGTCGATGTTGACGGCAGCGGGCGTCGCCCCGGATGGCAGTCTGGCCGTTCTCGGCGACGACGACGGACGGCCCACGGTCACGCTGTTTTCGCCGAACGGAGAATTACAAACGACTTGGCCGGCCCCCGTGACCGCGATGACCTATGCCTCATCCCTGGGCTTCGACGGAAAGACCCTGCTGCTGTTGACCGAGGAGATGCTCGAATCGGAACCGCAACGCGCGATCTTCGCGTTCGACCGATCCGGCCAAGCCTTGTTCCAATTCCTGCCTGACGAACAACAGCCATGGTGGGGCGCTTTCCATGTCCGAGTGAACGGACACTCGGAACTCTGGATCGGCAGCGATCCAGGCCAATTGCAACGTTATGCCTGGCCAGATTGAGCCACGCCCATATCGGCCAGATCGTCAGGACATGCGCGTCAATGCACATGCCGGATCGCCGGCAAGCGCAGTCCACACGTCCGCATTTCCGATCTCGACGGCGAACGCGCGCGCACTGCGCCCGAGCGCGTCGCATATCGAGGAGTCAGCGCCTGACGCAATCAATTGGGCAACGACATCGGCATGATCGCGCTCGATGGCGTAGTGCAATGGCGTGTAGCCGTTTTCTCCAGCGGCGTTGACAGGTGCGTTCGCTGCGATCAACGCGCGCACTTCATCCAAGCGCCCCCAATAGGCGGCGTAGTGCAGAGGCATGTCACCCGCCGCATCCCTCGCCAGCGGATCCACCGGCGCTCGATCGTTGAAGCTGACGCCCAAGGCCAGCAGTTCTTCGAAGAATGCCCGGAGTACGCCGTTCATTCGGTTGCCGCCTGCTGCTCGCCACATTCGAAGAACCCATCCGGCAATCGATCACCGGGAACGCTGTGCACGCGCCTGCAAACATGCATGCATCCGCCACCAATGCGCTCGCCGTCGGGTGAGGAAATGCAACTGACAAGGCAATCCTTGAATCGCGTGCACTGCGGACGCAACAACGCCAACTTGCATTGCTCCGCGTCAGAGAGAGGTCGTCTGGGCTGCGCGGCGCAGTCGAGAAACTGATCCACATCACCGACGTCAGGTGGTTTTGGCGCACTCTCGCCAGCGGGTCGATCAGCGTTGCCGCAGCTGATCAGGACCAACACCAGCAGCTGGAAACCCATCCGGAGATGCAGGCCGGTACCTTGTGCCATTAACCAAACCGACCCGGCTTCTTTTCCGGGCGGGCCTCTTGCGGCGCGAGTTGCAGGGTCTGGATCTTGGTGAGCAGGTTCTGGATGTTTTCGGCCCATCGCAACGAGGCAGGCGGGGCCTGTGGCGGACCGACCACGGGTGCCGCCACCGGGCGTTTGCCGACGCCGTCCTTGATCTGATGCATGGCGTCGATCGCGAAACCGTCCCATCGCAGGAAGTGTGCGGTCGGCACACTGATCCAGTTCATGCTCGGCGTGTCCCCGCCTCTCGGATCCCAGTAATTCGCGCCGGCCAAGGTACTGGCCTTCAAACGCGCGCGGCCCTGCAGGCGAAACGCCATGCCTTCGAAGTGATAGACCATGAAGGCTTCGCCGTGCAGCAGCGCCGCCGGCTTGCCGTACAACTGGCCGGCCACGGCTTCGTGTCGCCGGACCATGTAGTCGAGGATGGTGTCGTAGCGGGTTCGTGCGTTCGCCATTGCGCAAGCCGAAGCAAGTTGTACGCCGGAATGCTACGCCGAAACGGTTTGTTGCGATATCAGGTCGATTTCAGTGCACGCGCAATCAGGCCCACGCCCCCGAACAGCAGCACCAGCATCAGCAAGGTGTTGAACAGACTGGTCGGCTCGAAATAGATGCGCAGGTTCATCAGGATGCCGGCCAGGATAATGACCACGCCACCGAGCAGGAGCAGCCAGCCGACCTTCGAGCGTCCGTCCATGAACAGCATCAACACGCCGGCGATGAAGGGCAGCAGGGACAAGCCGAAGGTGTGCTGGCCGAAGAAGGACCAGAAACCGGTCGTGACCGTGACCTGGCTGGTCAGCAGGTACCCTCCCGCCACGGCCATCACGAATCCGACGAGGAACATCGGGATGCCCCCGGGGGTGCCGCCGGCGCCTTCGAACTTGCTCATCGCGAACCCATGCGTGTGGTGAAGCGACGATTCTAGCCGTGCCGCTTGCGCGCCGGGTGCGAACCGGGAAGGATCGACCCCCAGACACTGCCTGCGGAGCCTGCCATGCCGATCGCGCCGGGATTGCTGGAACAGATCGCCGCACAACTCGCGTCGCTGCCGGCGCTCGCGATCCGGCGCATGTTCGGCGGCGCCGGCCTGTACAGCAGCGGGGTGTTCTTCGGTGTCGTCGACGACGATCGCGTCTACCTGCGCATCGGCGATGGCAACCGCGACGACTTCAAGCGCGCCGGCTCGGTCGCCTTCCAGCCGATCCCGGACAAGCCGGCGATGGCGTATTTCAGCGTGCCGACGATGGTCATCGCGCGCAGCGAACGCTTCGTCGAATGGGCGAAGAAAGCGGTGGACGCCGCACGCGCCGCAAAAGCCACGACACCGAAACGCACCAAGCCGGCAACGGTGAAGAAGACAGCGCTGCCGGCGAGTGCCCCGAAGAAGTCCGCCACCAGCGCGAAGCGCACGACAGCCCCGGCGAAGAACGCGGCATCGGCAAAGAAAAAGGCAGTGCCTGCGAAGAAAGCCGTCGCGAAACGGCGTCGCTGATGCGCGCGCGCATTGCCGCCCTCGCCCTGATCGCGGCCGTGGTGCTGGCCTGGTTCGGCGTGCTTGATCGCGTCGCCTCCAGCGAACTGGACGGAGCCCTCAAGCGCAGCTTCGCGGCTTTCGCGATCGCCCGGTCGTTGAATGGCGTCATTTCGCTGATTCAGGACGCCGACGTGTCGGTCTCGCCAGCCGGCGTCGGCGTGACCGTCAGCCCGGGGGAGCTGCTGGATCCGCTCAACGACCTGCTCGAACAGTTCTCGACGCTGGCGTTCACCGCATTGACCGCACTCGGCATCCAGAAATTCGCGCTGCAGTTGTCGGACAGCCTGCTGCTGAACCTGACGCTGAGCGCTGCAGCGAGCCTGTGGCTCGTCGCGCAGTTCTGGTCGCGCGCGACGAGGTGGCAACCGCTGGCCGCACGTGCATTGGTCTTGGCGCTCGCGCTGCGTTTCCTCGTGCCCGGTTTTGCGCTGGCGACGGCGCTGGTCGACCGCACGCTGCTGACGCCGGAGTTCGAGGCAGCGAAGGCGCAATTGCAGCTGACGACCGAAGCAGCGCAGGCGGCGGCCGAGCCGCACGTCGCCGACGAACCCGCCGGCATCAGCGAACAGATCGCGCGCTGGTGGGAATCGGCCAAGGCCGAGATCGACGTGCGCGATCGCGTCGAACGCATCCGCGTCATCGTCGAGAATGCCGCCGAACCGCTGGTCATGCTGGCCGTCGTGTTTCTGCTGCAGGCGATCGTGCTGCCTTTGGCCTTCCTTGCCCTCGGCACGCAGTTGTTGCGGCTGTCTGCGGGCGCGTTGTACCCGCGCCCGACCGCGTGAGGATCAACCGCCCGGCTTGTCCGGCAGCGCGACCGACAGTTCCAGCAGTTCGTGGCCGCCTTCCTGGCTGACCTTGACCTGGATCGCGTCGGGATCGACGTTGACGTATTTCTTCAGCACTTCGAGCAGTTCTCGGCGCAGCATCGGCAGGTAGTCCGGCGCATCGCGCTGGGCACGTTCCTGCGCGACGATGATGCGCAGGCGTTCCTTCGCGACCGATGCGGTGTTGGGCGCGCGCGGTTTCAGGAAATCGAAGATGCCCATGTCAGCCTCCGAACAGGCGCGAGAGGAAACCCTTCTTCTGTGCTTCGGTGAAACGCATCGGCACGGTGTCGCCGAGAAGGCGCGCGACGGCGTCGTCGTAGGCCTGGCCGGCGGTCGAGGCGGCATCGAGGATGACCGGATTGCCGGCGTTCGAGCCGGCCAGCACGCTTTCCGATTCCGGGATCACGCCGAGCACTTCGAGACCGAGGATTTCCTGCACGTCGGCGATGCTCATCATGTCGCCGCGTTCGACGCGATCCGGGTTGTAACGCGTCAGCAGCAGGTGCTGGCTCACCCGCTTTTCGCCCGTCTCGGCATGGCGCGTCTTGCTCGCGAGCAGGCCGAGGATGCGGTCCGAGTCGCGCACCGAACTGACTTCCGGATTCACGACGACGACGGCGCGATCGGCGAAATACATCGCCAGGAACGCACCCTTCTCGATGCCGGCCGGCGAATCGCAGAGGATGTAGTCGAACTCCATCTCCTTGAGTTCGTTCAGCACGCGCTCGACCCCTTCCTTCGTGAGCGCGTCCTTGTCGCGCGTCTGCGAGGCAGCGAGCACGTGCAGGCTGTCGAAACGCTTGTCCTTGATCAGCGCCTGCTTCAAGGTCGCCTCGCCCTGGATGACGTTGACGAAGTCGTACACGACGCGGCGTTCGCAGCCCATGATCAGGTCGAGGTTGCGCAG
>JAKJFE010000129.1 GCA_022705045.1 Pseudomonadota bacterium
GTCTTCCGCAACCGTCTCCGCCGGCAGTTCGATCTGGTCGGCTTCGGAAGCACCCGGGACACGCCGGATCAACCAGCCGCCCGCCTCCGAACGCATGACGCGCAATTCATCGCGCCGTTCGACCAGGGCCGAGCGCACACGCTCCGGCAGCAAGGCAGCCAGTTCCCGGCCCCACCAGTCGAGGAACCGGCGCAGCCCGCTGTTGCGGTAAGCGGTCCGCCAGCGGGCGAATCGCTTGCTGAAGATATTGTCGGGCATCAACCGGCGCTCCCTTCGCGCCATTGCAGAATGGTGTAGGCGCGCGCGCCAGCGGCGCCGCCGAGTCGAATCGTGGCGTCCACTTGGGTCCACGCCCCATTCGGCAGGGTGGCCTTGGATCGGACAGTATAGGTGACGCCGCCGCCACTGGTCAGCAAGGGCGTGCCGTCGGGCAGGGTCAGTGTGGCCCCGGCCGGGTCGCCCGGGGGAATCTGCGAGCGCATCGCGATCAATTGCTCGGCCATTTGCGGGCTCATGCCCGGAAAACTCATCAGGACCGCGGCTGACGCCGAACCGGCGCTGGGAATGGGGCTGCCGCCCCAGATCGTCAGATCCGGCTCCAGGCGCCGGAACAGTTCGTAGTCCATGCCCATGACCTGCTGCAGCTCGCCGACGGTCTGGAAGCCGTTGTCGGCCGCACCGTAGGGATAACCCTCGCGTTCGTAGTCGACATCCTCGGCGCCCATCGGCTGGGTCAGGTCGTCGGCATCACGCCAGTCGAGCATGGCGTCGGCGATCTGCTGCGCGAACTGTTCGTCGAGGCCGTGCGCGGCCAGAAAGCGCTGGAACACCGGTCCATCGACGACGTTGATATCGATCTTGCCGGACTCGTCCTGCACGCCGACGTTGATCTTTGCGCCCTCGAACTCGAAATCGTAGGCGCGGCCATCGCTGGCCCAGCGCGTCATCGGGTCAGGGTTCCGCAATTCCCAGATCGCCCGCGAAATCCCGACTTCGGCCATGTAGCGGGCGCGCGTCGATTCGGCCAGATGCCGCGCCTGCAGGGCCTCGGTGCGCGCGATGACCGAAAAGCCGGCCAGCAGCACCGCCAGCAGGGCCAGCACCCAGACCACGACGATGAACGCGATGCCCCGCGATCGATTGCGCATGGCCATGATCATCCGCCTCCCGGTTTCATCGAGCCGTAGAACGGATCGAAGAACCCTGCATTCGCGGAATTGGCCAGCACCGGCACGACGATCTCGGGCCAGACGTAACCGCTGCGCTCGTCCATATCGAACTTCATGCGGACGAGCACAGGTTGCGAACCAGGCTCATCCCACTCCTCGTCCCAATCGCCGAGCTTGCCGGTTTCGTCCAGGCCGCGATATTCGAAGGTCGCGCGCCGAATGCCCTCGATCAGGATCACCGGCTCGCGCTCGGCTTCGCGCGGCTTGTCCGGGTCGTAACCGTTCAACAGTTCGTGCGCGAACACCAGCTCGCGCCCGCCGCCGCGCCCAGGACGCAGTTCCAGCGTTTGCAGATAGGCGCCGCCACGGCTCAGGTATCCGGGCATCGGCGCGACGAAACGCATGACGTCGGCGTCGCCTTCGAACGTGCGCGTTTCGCCCGTGCTCTTGTCGACGATGTAGGGCAAGGCCAGCGCATTGCGGATCTGGCGACGGATGAACTCCTGCGCCACGCGCACACGGTTGGTCCGGTCGATGAGAGCCTCGCCGCTGCGGGACGCCTTGACCGCCGTGTTGATCCCGGCCCAGGCGCCCGCCATCAACAGGCCGAGCAGCAGGATCGCCAGCAGCAGTTCAACAAGTGTGAAGCCGCGCGTGCGCATCAGCCGCCGATCCCGGGCTGCACGGCCCGCACGGTCACGAATTTGGACGAGCGCTCGGCACCACTCGGACCCCAATGCACCACGACTTCGATGCGGTACATCTCAAGCGGCGCATCCCCTTCGAAGCGCGCGGCATCGGCGGGCGGCTCCCAGTCGCTGACCTGCATGTCCCAGCGATACTTGCGATCGAACTTGCCGCTGCTGGCGCCCGGTTCGATCTGGGCATCGACGCCAGCGGCGTCGATCAGGCTTTGTGCCCACAATGCGGCTTCGGTTTGTTCGGCCGCGCGGCGCGCGTTGCGCATGCCGCTGGAAGCGATGTCCATCATCACCGCGAACCCGAGCGCGAACACGACGAAAGCCGCCAGCATCTCGATCAAGGTGAAACCCTGCTGGCGCGAAACACATCGCATCAGCGGTCTTCCTCGATGCGCACCTCGCCGGTCAGCCAGGCGATTTCGACGCGCCATTCGTGCTGGTCGCGCGTCAGGGTGATGCGTCCGCCGCTGGAACTGCCGTCCGGGAAGAAACGGATCATGCCCTTGCTGTCACCGGTCTGCTCGGTCGCCGCAGTCAGCAATTTCATCTGAAGCTCCTCGGGCAATTGCACCGGCGACTTGTCCGGCACCTGGTAGGTGCGAGCTTCGACATCGATTTCGAGCGATCGTTCCTCGCCTTTCACGATCGCGAGGCCACGTGTCTGCCGCAGAGCCGCAGTCAGGTCGCGCACGGCTGCGCGCGTTTTCGCGCCACCGAGGTTGCCGCCGATCGCGGCCACCGCCACGCCCGCGATCAATGCGATCAGCGTCAGCACGGCCAGCATTTCGACGAGCGAGAAGCCGCGACGCCTGCGCATGATCATGATCCCGGTCATCCAGCGTCAGGGCTCATTCCCAGTTGCCGATGTCCTGATCGTTGCCCTGGCCACCCGGCTTCTTGTCGGCGCCCAAAGACATCAGGTCGAACTCGCCATGCTCGCCCGGTGCCTTGTAGACGAACTCGGAATTCCAGCCGTCCTTCAGGTCGGACTCCTTCACGTACGGACCGTTCCAGTCCTCGGCATTGCCGGGCTTGCTCAGCAAATCCTGCAACTGCTGCGGTACTTCGCCGACATCCAGCGCATACATTTCGATCTTCGAACTGGTCGCCGCAAGCTTGGCCTTGGTCGCCTTCACCTTGCCGGTGCCGAGTCGTTCGAGCACGTTCGGCGCAACCACGCCCATGATGATGCCGATCAGCACCAGCACCGCGATCATTT
Organism: Pseudomonadota bacterium; assembly: GCA_022705045.1. Taxonomy (GTDB): domain Bacteria; phylum Pseudomonadota; class Gammaproteobacteria; order Xanthomonadales; family Ahniellaceae; genus JADKHK01. The sequence continues at coordinate 3,090 of JAKJFE010000129.1, forward strand.
CCACCAGACTGAAGCCCTGGGCCCGGGCACCACTGAAACTGCGCATCTTCATCTCGTCACTCCACCAAAGTACTCATCGTCAGGATCGGCTGGACGATGGCGAGCATGATCAGGCCGATCATCACCGTCATCACTGCCGTCAATAAAGGGACCATCGCCGCGATCAATCGTTCCACGGTGTTGCGAACGTCGACATCGTACGTGTCCGCAACTTTCATCAGCATGCCGTCCAGCTCACCAGCTTCCTCGCCCACTGCGATCATCTGTAGCGCGAGTTTCGGGAAACGCTTGGTCGAACCGAGCGCGAACGCCAGACCTGATCCGGTCTTCACGTCCTGCGCCGCCACTTCGACCGCTGCCGCCAGCACGGTATTGGCCATCACGTTTTTCGCGATCGATAGCGCCGTGAGCAACGGCACGCCATTTTCGAGCAAGGTCCCAAGCGTGCGCGCAAGGCGCGCCGTCTCGACCTTCTGCAGCAGTTCGCCGATCTTGCCGAAACCGAGCAGCCGGTTTTCCCACAGCGTGCGGGATTCCGGCATCGCCCATTGCTTCGACATCCACCACACGAAACCAACGATTGACGCCACCAGCAACCACCAGAAACTTTCCAGAAACCCGGCCACGGCAAGCACTATCTTCGTCAGCAGCGGAAGCTGATCGCCCAGCTCCTCGAAGATCGGCTCGAAACTCGGCACCACGAAGACCATCAGGGTGATCACCGCGAAGATCACCATGCAGACCAAGATCAGCGGGTAGATCAGCGCATTGATCACCGCACCCTGCAACTGGCGCGATCGCTCCAGGTACTCGGCCATGCGCTTCAAGGTGTCGGTGAGCGACCCGGACACTTCACCGGCGCGCACCATGTTCACGTACAGGCGCGAGAACACGCCGTGCTGCTGTTCCAACGCCGACGACAGGGTCGTTCCGCCGCGCACCGCATCCTTGATGCGATCGACCATGCGCCGACCTTCTTCGCTGTCCGGCTGTTCGGACAGCATCTGCAGCGCGCGATCGAGCGGTTGTCCGGCCCCAAGCAGGGTCGACAGCTGCTGCGTGAACATCACGATCTGGATCTGGTTCATCGCCGGGCGACGCAGCAACTGCTCGAAGCTGAAGCCGCCACCTGCTCCGGCCTCGACCGCCTCGATTGGCAGATTGCCGCCGTCCTGCAGACGCGCGACCACGTCCTCGCGCGAAGCGGCTTCCATCTGCCCGGTCAGCGTCTCGCCGGTCGGCGCCACCGCCTTGTAGCGGAACATCGGCATCAGCGGCCTCCCGGATCGCGGGTTTCAGCGCACACGGCGTCAGGATTCCTGACAGACACGCAGCACTTCCTCGATCGTGGTGGTGCCGGACAGGGCCTTGATCAGGCCGTCCTCGTACATCGTGCGCATGCCTTCTTCGCGTGCTGCTTGTTCGATCACGCCCATGTCCGCGTGTTTCATCACCAGACGACGCAGCGGATCGCTCATCACCAGGAATTCCATGATCGTGGTGCGGCCGAGGTAGCCGGTCGGCGTCAGGTTCGACGGCGTCGGCTTGAACAGACGGATCGGGCGATCCTCGGTGTATTGCTCGAGCTTGAACTCCTGCACCACCTCAGGCAACGCGACATAGGGCTGTGCGTGGGTCGGTTCGACACGACGCACCAGGCGCTGCGCGAGGATGCCGTTCACGGTCGAGGACAGCAGGTAGTCCTCGACGCCCATGTCGAGCAGGCGCGTGATGCCGCCGGCGGCGTTGTTCGTGTGGAGGGTCGATAACACCAGATGTCCGGTCAGCGCCGACTGGATCGCGATCTTCGCGGTCTCCAGATCGCGCATTTCGCCGATCATGATGATGTCCGGGTCCTGGCGCACGATCGAACGCAAGGCGTGCGAGAAATCGAGGCCGATCTGCGGCTTCGCCTGGATCTGGTTGATGCCTTCGATCTGGTATTCGACCGGATCCTCGACGGTGATGATCTTCACGTCCGGCGTGTTGATCTTGCTCAGCGCCGTGTACAGCGTCGTGGTCTTGCCGGAACCGGTCGGGCCGGTCACCAGCATGATGCCGTGCGGCAGGTTCAGCACCTCGAGGAAACGCGGCAGGAACTGGTCGGTGAAGCCGAGCTTGTGGAAATCGAGCACGACCGATTCGCGATCGAGGATACGCATGACCACCGACTCGCCGTAGCTGGTCGGCACCGTGCTGACACGCAGGTCGAGTTCCTTGCCCTGCACGCGCAGCATGATGCGGCCGTCCTGCGGCAACCGGCGCTCGGCGATATTGAGCTTGGCCATGATCTTGACGCGCGAAATCACCGCCGCAGTCGAACTGGCCGGGGGTGATTCGACTTCTTCGAGCACGCCGTCGATGCGGTAACGCACCTTCAAGCGGTTCTCGAACGGTTCGATGTGGATGTCGGACGCACGCGCTTCCACTGCGCGCTGGATGACGAGGTTGACGAGGCGGATGACCGGCGCTTCCGACGCGAGGTCGCGCAGGTGTTCGACATCGTCTTCGGAACGCGTCGCATCGTCGCTCAGGTTCTCGACGATGGTGCCCATCGCCGAGCGACCCGAGCCGTAATAACGCTCGATCAGGTCATCGATCTCGGAGCGCAGACCGACGCGCACCTGCACATTCTTGCCGGTCGCGAGGCGCATCGCTTCGGCCGGATACGGATCCTGCGGCTCGGCGACCAGCAGGCTGACGTGTTGCTCGTCCTCGCCGATCGGCACCACGTGATACTGCTTCAGAAAACGCGTCGACACCTGCACGTTCGGCGGCGGTGCATCCGGGCATTCCTTGGCCGCGAGCAGCGGCAGCTTCATCACCTCGGCCAAGGCTTCCGCGGCGTCGCGTTCCGACACCAGCCCGAGGCGCGTCATCAGCGAGATGAAATCGCCTTCCGGATTTTCCTCGTGCAGGCGACGGGCGCGGCCGAGATCGGCCTCCTTCAACCGTCCGCGCGCGATCATTTGCGCACTGATGCGCTCGTCGAAGCTGGGTTCGACGGACGCCGGCGCGTCGGCGATCGGGGTCTCGGTCTCGTTGTCGATCATGGCGAACTCGGGGGTGGGGACTGCGTTGGACCATCCGGACCGGGCGCGGGTTCCGGCTCGGCCAGCGCGCTGCCCTGCAGCGCTCGCAGGAACGTACCATTCAACGCGATCCAGAGGGCGACGGGCGCCAGTACCGGCACGATCAGGGTGCCGAACTGCGACCACACCGCAATCAGTTCCAGATTCATCCAGTGCTTGGACAGGATCGCGAGCACATCGTTGTTTGCCGCCATCGCCACCTGCTGCGCGACTGCCGGCGCAACACCCGCATCGACCAGCCCGGTGGATGCCGCCGCGGCCATTTCGAATCCAGCGACCTTGAGCGCATTGCCGACCAGGGCGAACACCTGGGTGACCGGCAGGATCACCAGACCGAGCAGGATCTTCGGCCAGTAGCGATCGCTCCACAGTGCCGTGGCTGCGGTCAGGCCGACATAGATCGGCAGGCCGTAGCAGAACTTCAGGGCGTCGAAGCTGATGTCGACGATGAACTGGGAATCCGGCAAGCCGCCGATCGCATGCGTCGACGCGTACAGCGACAGCTTCACCTGCTGGTAGGACTGCGCCGCCGCCTGGAACAGCTCGGGCATCCACGCCGTCAGGACCCAGTGCGCCATGCGGATCACCGGGAACACGATGACGGTGCGCAACGCGAACCAGACCGCGAACGAGAACGCCAGCCACATCACGGCGACCATGAAGAATGTGCCGAGCCGGATCGAACGCGCCGCTTCTTCCGTCGACACCTGCTCGACTTCGATCTGCGCTCTGGTTTCCTGTTCGCTCATCGTCTCAACCCAACCAAACGCGCGCATTGCGGAACATGCGCAACCACGGGCTCGCCTCGCCGAAGCTGCGCGGCGCCCAGCTCATCTGTGTCGTCCGGTGCACACGCTCCGGATGCGGCATCAGGATCGTGACACGACCGTCGGGAATCGTGAACGCCGTGGCCCCGCCCGGCGAACCGTTCGGGTTCGCGGGATAATGTTCGGCCGCATGTCCCGTAGCATCGACGAAACGCATCGCCGAAATGGCGCGTGCGGCATGATCGTATGCGTCGAACTCGGCGCGGCCCTCACCATGCGCAACCGCGATCGGCGCGCGCAGACCGCTCATGCCGGCGAACAGGATCGACGGCGAATCCAGCACCTCGACGACGCTGGCGCGGCCCTCGAACTGTTCCGAACGATTGCGTCGGAAGCGCGGCCAGTGCTCGGCGCCCGGCACCAGGTGCTTGATCGACGCGAACATCTGGCAGCCGTTGCAGACGCCGAGCGCGAACTTGCCGGTATCGGCGAAGAAGGCGCCGAACTGCTCGGCCAGATCGCCGTGATACAGGATCGACGACGCCCAGCCGCGACCCGCGCCGAGCACATCACCGTAGCTGAAACCGCCACACGCCGCGAGGCCGTGATAGTGCGCGAGGCGATCGCGACCCTCGATCAGGTCGGTCATGTGCACGTCATAACAATCGAAGCCGGCGCGCGTGAATGCGGCCGCCATTTCGACTTCCGAGTTCACGCCCTGCTCGCGCAGGACTGCGACCTTCGGCCGCGCGCCGGTGGCGATATAGGGCGCGGCGACATCGTGTTCGGGATCGAACGGTACGTGGGCCGACAGGGCATGCGCAGCGGCGACGACCGAATCGCGCTCCTCGTCGGCGCAACCCGGATCATCGCGACGCACCTGCATCGCGTGGCTGACCGAATGCCAGATCGCGAGCACGTCCGTGAGCGCCTGATCGGACAGGATCTCACCGTCACGCTGCACGCGGATACGCGCGTCGGTGCGCGGGGTCGCGAGCGGACGCGCGATGGCCGCGAGGCCATGCTTCGCCAACATCGCCTCGAATGCGGCGCGATCGGCGTCCGCAATTTGCACCAGCACGCCGAGTTCTTCGTTGAACAGCGCCGCCAGCGCATCGCCCGACACCGCGATGTCGAGACCGCAGCGGGTCGCGAAGGCCATTTCGCAGAGCGCGGCGAAGGCGCCGCCATCGGAGCGGTCGTGCCAGGCGCGCAGCAACGGGCGCAGGTCGGTCAGTGCGTCGAAGAACCGGCGCACGAGCGCTGCGTCGTCGAGATCGGGCGCGGTCTCGCCGAGCTGGTTGAAACACTGCGCGAGGATCGAGCCGCCGAGTCGCTGCTGGCCAGCGGCCAGATCGAACAACCAGATCGTGCTGGGACCGAGATCGGTGCGCAGTTCGGGCGTCAGCGCCTGGCGCACGTCGGCGACCCGCGCGAACGCGGACACGATCAGCGACACCGGCGACACCACGCGTTGTTCGTGCTCGCCGTCGCGGAACACCGCCTGCATCGACAGCGAATCCTTGCCGACCGGAATCGACAGCGACAGCGCCGGACAGAGCTCCATGCCGACGGCTTTGACCGCATCGAACAACGCCGCATCTTCGCCAGGATGACCGGCCGCGGCCATCCAATTCGCCGAGAGCTTGATCTCGTCGAGCGCGGCGATCGGCGCCGACAACAGGTTCGTCAAGGCTTCGCCAACCGCCATGCGGGCCGATGCGGCGGCATCGATCAGGGCCAGCGGCG
>JAKJFE010000016.1 GCA_022705045.1 Pseudomonadota bacterium
CATTGCCGTCGGCACCAGCATCGGTGTCGCCTTCAGCGGCGATCCGGGCGAAGACGCCGATGCCTGGCTGCACCGCGCCGACGGCGCACTGTATGCCGCCAAGGCCGCCGGCCGCGGCAGCTACCGCGTCGCGGCCTGAGGCTCGGGCATTCGCGCCCGAATGGACTTGGGCGATTCCTGCGTGCCCGCCGCCGGGTCTATGCTCGGGGCAACACGACGACGGAGTGAGCCATGTTCGAAGCCCCGAAGCTGGTCGATGACCTGAACGTCACCCTCGCCCGCTATGCCGTGTTCGGGCATCCGGTCGGGCATTCGAAATCGCCGGTCATCCATCGCGCCTTCGCGCACCAGCTCGGCATCGCGCTGCGCTACGACGCCATCGACGCCGCACCCGGCACGCTGGCGACCGCGTTGTCGCGCTTCGCGGCCGAAGGCGGCGTCGGCGCCAACATCACCTTGCCCTTGAAAAGCGAAGCTTTCGCCGCGGCACGCGCGCACAGCGCCCGCGCGAAACGGCTGGGCGTGGCCAACACGCTGGCCTGGCGCGGCGACCATTGGTATGCCGACAACACCGATGGCGAAGGCCTGATCCGCGATCTCGGCGATCGCCATCGCATCGATCTGCGCGGCCGTCGCGTGTTGCTGGTCGGTGCCGGCGGCGCGGCGCAAGGCGTGTTGCCGGCCTTGCTCGATGCCGGCGTCGCCAAGGTGACGATCACCAATCGCACGCCCGAACGCGCCGACCAGCTGTGCGACTGGGTCGGCGATCCGGCGCGCGTGCAGACCTGGTATCTCGACGACCTGCGTCGCGCCGGCGATTTCGATGCCGTGTTCAATGCCACCGCGGCGGGCCAGCATGGCGAAGCGGTCGATCTGCCGTTCTCGATCGCGAACCCGCGCACGCTGGCCTACGACCTCAGTTACGGCAAGGCCGCAACCGCCTTCCTGGCCTGGGCCAAGACTGCCGGTTGTGCGTATGCGCTCGATGGCCTGGGCATGCTGGTCGAACAGGCGGCGGCGGCGTTCGAACTCTGGCACGGGCAGCGCCCGGACACCGAGCCGGTGCATGCGCAGCTGGCGCGCGAGTCCCGCGGATGAGCGAGCGACCGTCCATCCTGTTCCACTTTGCCGCGCGTCGCGACTGGGCCGACGCCCAGACCGGCGAGCACTACCGCGCACCGTCGCTGGCCAGCGAAGGCTTCATCCATTGCGCCACGCGCTCGCAGATTCCGGGAGTCATCCAGCGCCATCTGCGCGGTCGTACCGATCTGGTTCGGCTCACCCTCGACGCCTCCCGCCTCGAACCCTGGTTGCGTTACGAGTGGAGCGAGACCAGTGGCGACGACTATCCCCACGTGTACGGCCCGATTCCGATGGCCGCGGTGATCTCGGTGGAGCTGTTCGACCCGACTCACGCCGAATACGGTGGCTGAGCCGCTGCAGGCCGATGGTCGCGGCGGCTGGCGGTGTCGTGCCGGCTGCGCCGCCTGTTGCATCGCGCCGTCGATCTCGACCCCGATGCCGGGTCATCCACGGGGCAAACCCGCGGGCGTGCCCTGCGCAAATCTGTTGCCCGACCTGCGCTGTGCCCTGTTCGGCCGACCCGAGCGCCCGAAAGTCTGCAGCAGCCTGCGCCCGCAACCGGCGATGTGTGGCGAAAGCAGAGAGGTCGCATTGGCGGCCCTGGCCGAGCTGGAACGCGCGACCGCCGGCTGATCGCCCGCCGAATCCATCAGATTTCAGAAAATTTCAGCAATCGGCAACGACGTGTCGATGCGTTCACCGTCCAATGCATGGCAACCCGGCTTGGGTTTTCAGACCATGGAGGACACCAGATGACCTTGCTCGATGCCCTGCGCACCTGCCTTGGGTGTGCTCGAACGATGGGCTGGTCGGCCCTGATTGCCAGCTCCGTGATCATGGCGGGACCGCCGCCCTTGGCCCACCCGAACATTGAGTTCGGCACCCCGGGCACCGTGACCACGGTCGTCCGGTTGGCCGACGGCAGTACCCTGATCGGCGGGGATTTCACCCGGGTTGATGGTCAGCAGCGGCGGAGCATCGCGAAACTCGCGCCCGACGGCAGCCTGGATGCGTCCTACATCGCCGATACCGACGCAACGGTTCAGGCCATCGTCGCCCTTCCGGATGGGCGCGCGCTCGTGGCCGGCAACTTCCTCCAGGTCGACGGACAGGCCTACACCCGACTGGCGATGCTGGACGCGAACGGCAACGTCGACCCGAGTTTCCAGGCCAACAACGCCATTCTGAACGGGCGTGTCTGGGCACTGGCCTTGAGTCCCGACAACACATCGGTCTATGTCGGTGGCCAATTCAACGCGAGCGGGTACAACCGGCTGGCCAAATTTTCCATCGCGACGGGTCAGCCCGACCCGAATTTCCAGATCGCCTTCACCAGCGGATCCGTGCGAACCATCGTCGCCGATGCCGTCGCCGGCATCTATATCGGCGGAAATTTCCTGAACGCCGGCGGCGATCCGGCCCGCGACTACCTGGCGCGGGTGAACGACAACGGCAGCTCGGCTGCCACCGTCGACGGGTCGTTCGCGCCCACGGTGAACAACTCGACGGTACTCGCACTCGCTGTCGAGTCGAGTTCCCTTTACGCGGGCGGCACGTTCACCAGCGCCGGCAGTCCGGCCACTACGCGCAACTTCCTGGCGAAGTTCAATCGCACGACGGGCGTGCTCGATGCCGCCTGGAATCCGAATCCCAACGGTCTCGTCCGTGCCCTGAAGCTCATGGGCACCAGCCTCGTCGTCGGCGGTGATTTCGCGACCGTCGATGGCCTGCCGCGCACGCGGCTGGCGCGGGTCGACCTGACGACCGGCGCTGTGTCCGCCACTTGGGTCACGCCGAACGTCTTGGGTAGTTTCGTGATCGCGCTCGACGTCACGCCGAACAGCGTGGTCGCGGTCGGCAACTTCAGCGACGTCGGTGCGTCGGATCGCCTGAGCCTCGCCGAATTCTCGGCCACCGACGCCACGCTCCAGCCCGCGTTCGATGCTGCCGCCTCGCTGCCCGGCGGACCGCTGGCCGTGCTCAAGCATCCTGATGGCAGCCTGTGGGTCGGCGGAAGCTTTGTCACAGCCAACGGGCAGACCCGCAAGCGACTGGTGCGCCTCAACGCCGATGGCAGCCTGGATGCGACGGTCGCGCCGATATTCGATGGCGAGGTCACCGCCCTCGCAGTCGACAGCCAGCAACGCGTTTACGCGGTCGGCCGATTCAGCCGGGTGAACGGACAGCCGCACGCGAGCCTGGCCCGGTTCGCCAGCAATGGCACGCTCGACGACGCCTTCACCGCCGGACTTGCCAACAACCTTGCCGCCGGCCCGGTCTACGTCTACGACATCGTCTTCCATGAAGGCTCGATCTATGTCTGCGGCAATTTCCTGACTGTCGGCGTCAGTGACGGGCTGCAATCGCCGGCGGCGTATGTCGCCAAACTCGACACCGCGACGAGCCTCTTCGATCCTGATTGGACCCCGGTCATTCCGGCGCCAACCGGCAAGGTTCCGGTGCAGGCGCTGGCGGTCGATCCGGTCGCCGACGCGCTCTTCATCGGCGGCGGATTCACCAGCGTGGACTCGGTGGCCAGGCTCGGAGTCGCCAAGTTGTCGATGGCGACCGGTGAACTCGATCCGACCTTCATCGCCAATGTCGACCAGGTCGTGACCGGCCAGAACGGCGATGTCTGGGCGCTTGCGCACGCCGATGGCCGGGTCTACATCGGCGGATTCCAGTTCAGCAGCGTCAACGGCACGACCGGCCTCAACATTCTCGCCCGCGTCTCCGCGAGCAGTGGCGCAGTGGACGCCGGCTGGAACGCGGGTCTCGTCTCCACTGCCTACATCGAGACGCTGGCGGTCGAATCGAACACGCGACTGCTGGCGGCCGGCAATGCCGTGCGACCCGGTGGTGGCGCCGTCGCGCGGTATCGGCTGGATGGCGGCAGCGTCGTCGATGGCGCCTTTGCGCCCATCGTCAACGGCTTCGGCATTGGCGTGATGTATGACCCGGTCGCAGCCGCGGTGGTCCTGACCGGGTCCTTTTCCCTGGCCGAAAACGAACCACGTTCTGGCTTGGCGGCGTTTCAGGCCGACTACGAAGCGGTGTTCGGGGACGGGTTCGAGGACTGAGCGTCGGCTGGTTCGAGCGGAATGGCGAGCCGTGCCAACAGCGCGCGGTAACGCGGGTCGTCGCGTAGCTTGTGCATCAGCGGATCGAACTTCAGGTACATCAGCGAGCTGTCGCCGCTGTTGGCGGCACGCTCCAGCCAAGTGAATGCGGCATCGGTTTCGCCGCGCCATGCGTGCGCGGCGGCGACCCAGTAGCCGTCGGCGACGGCGAACTGGTCGGTCAGTTTGGCCAGCGCAAGATCGGACGCCGCACGGTCGCCCCGCTCGTGCTGGGCGATGCTGGTGCCGAGCAGGCGGAACAGTGTCGACGAGTGTTCGAGACGCTGCAACGCGGCGTCCGGTTGCTGTTCGAAAATGTCGCACAGGGCCAGGTAGAAGTGGACATGCGGACTTTCCGGCAGGTCCATGAGTTGTTGTGCCAGGACCATGCGCGCGCTGGCGATGTCGCCGTTCGCGAGGTAGTGCCAGCCTTGGTTGCGACGCGCGCCGGAGAGCGGATCGAGCGCGATGGCGCGGGCGTCGAGCGCGATGGCTTCGTCCATGCGTCCGAGCGACGCCGCGTAGCGCGCCTGCCAGATCAGCAGCATGGCCGATTCGCCGGCGGGCGTGCGCGCGGCCGCCTCCTCGATGTCAGCCTGTGCGCCCGCCCAGTCGAACTGGTACAGCAGGCGCATCTCGGAACGCAGCAGATAGTTCAGCGGATCGGCTGGCGCCAGCGCGATGCCGCGATCCATCGCAGCGATGGCGCGAACGCGGCCTTCGCGCAATTCCTCGGCGCTGTCGGCGTAGTAGCCGCTGCCGCCGAGGATGCCGCCGAGCATCAACCAGGCATCGGCGTACTTCGGATCCAGTGCCACGGCCTGCTCCAGCGCCGCCAGCGCGCGCCGCTGGTTGTTCGGATCATTGTTGCCGGAGAACGCCGACGAGGCTCGCAGGAAGGCGCGATACGCTTCCGGTTCTGGCGTGCCGTGACCCGGCACGGTGTCGTTCGCCCTGCGTCCGCGCAGGCGACCGAACTGATCGAGCAGGCTCCAAACCAGTTGCTCCTGCAGCACGGCCCGATCGGACTGCGCGTGCTCGAAGCGCCGTTCGAACTGCAGCGAGGGCTGCTGCGCATCGTACAGTCGCAGGCGCACGCTCAGATTGTCGCCGGTACGCGCGATGTCGCCGGACACCAGCAGGCCGACACCGAGTTCGCGCGCAATCTCGGCCTCCCCGCGGGGGTCGTCGCCGAACCGCGCAACTTCCGATGCTGACAAGGGACGCAGGTTCGGCGCGCGCTGGAGTTGACTGCGCAGGTGATTGGCCAGCCCTTCCGCAATCAGCGTCAGCGACGGGTCGCCACCGAGTTCGCGAAAGGGCAAGACGGCAATGCGGTGGATAGCCGCAGTGGGGACAAGCGGGGGCGGATTCGACTTCTGCGCGCCCCGCCAAGCGAACGCAAGCGCAATGGCACCCAATAGGGCGGCAGCGACCCACCACGCGCGACGGTGTCGGGTCGGGGTGACGATGTTCGCGGGTGACGGCGGTGGCGCCCGAACCGCCTCAACCTCGGCGACCAGCCGGTAACCGTAACCGTGAACGACGCGGATCAACTCGGCGTTCTCGTCACCCACGGCCTTGCGCAGCTTGCTGATGGCTTTCGCGAGCGAGTTTTCGGAAACGACGCGGCCGGGCCAGCCGACTCTCAACAGGTCGTCCTTGCCGATCACTTGTCCCGCGTGTTCGACGAGGTACAACAGCACGGCATGACCGCTGCGGTCGAGTTCGATGGCCTCGCCGCAGCGTGTCAGGCGCGCATCGGTCAGATCGATCACGAGGTCGCCGACACGCCAGCCCGACACCGTCGAAGCCATGGCTTCGGGCGCAGGTGACGGTTGGTTTCCGGTCGGGATGAGCATCGCCAAGCGCTTGCCACGGCAGGATTTCAGAAACTATCAGAACTCTTCAGCCGCGGACTATTGGCGGGGCTGCGACGACGTGTACAAATCGTGTCGCCCGACCCACGGAGTCCGCCATGTCCAGACGCATCCTCGTCATCGTCCTGCTGCTCGCGAACGCCCTCACGACCTGGGCAGCCACCCCCAACCGGCTCGGCTACCAGGGCAACCTGGCCGACAGCGGCGGCAACCCGATCACGGCGAACCTGTCGATCAGCTTCCGGCTCTACGATGTCGCCAGTGGCGGCAGCGCGTTGTGGAGCGAAACCCAGCCGGCTGTCGCCGTCGACGGCGGCAATTTCTCGGTCGAACTCGGCAGCGTCACGCCGTTGCCGAAGTCGATGTTCGGACGCCAGCTCTACCTCGGCATCCAGATCGCCGGTGACAGCGAAATGATGCCCCGCCCCGCGCTCACCGCCGCGCCGTTCGCACTGCGTGCCGGGCGTACTGCGCAGAACACCTGGCTGGTCTCGGCCGACGGGAGCGCCGTCGACAATGGTGCGGCACTGGCAGCCGCCCTGACGGAAGCGGCGACGGCCGCGAGTGCGGCGAACCCGGTGGCGGTCGACGTCGATGCTGGCGAGTTCGACGTCGGCAGCACGGCCCTCGTCGTTGCCAGCCATGTGACCCTGGTCGGCCGCGGCCAATCGGCCACGATCATCACCGGCGGCCAGGCGAACAATGCCGTGCTGCGGCTGGACTCGTTCGCCGCGGTACGCGAACTCAGCGTCCGCAACGCCTTGGCATCGACGGGATCGGCGATCGCCATCGGCGCCTTCGGGGCCGGCGGCACCAGCACGGTGGTCGATGGTGTCCGCATTAGCCATGTCACCGGCGAAAGTGTTGCGGTGGCCGACGCGGCCGGCAACGCTCGTCATGGCCTGTACGTCTGCATGCGCGACTCGCGATTGCAGGAAGTGACCGGCATCGGCGAAGGGGGCGCCAATGCCTTCGGCCTGCGCGGCGATTGCAACGACGCCAATGGCAACCTCATCGACGGCGCCGTGCTGATCGCCAACGGATCCACCAATGGCCTGCGTGGCGCCTATCTCCGTGGCGGCGGTCCGTGGCAGCGCATCAAGGTGTTCATCAACACCAATCCGAGTCTCACCGACGTGTACGGCTTGCGCGTCTTCAAGAGCCCGCTCGACACCGGCGCTGCGCTCGATCATTTCTTCGTCTCGATCGAGGGCGATTCGTCGCCGTCGACCAACGCGGCGTCGAACTTCGTCGGTCTGCAGGTCGAAGGTGCCGACATTACCGTCCAGAACGGCAACATCGGCATCGAGAATGCAGTCGCCAAGAACATTCGCGGTCTGCGCTATTTCGCCCAGAGCGGGGAAAAGTCCGCGAAGATCCAGAATGTCGACATGCGTGTCGAAGGCACCCAGCAAGGTGCGCTCGGGTTCGGCGAAATCATCGGCATGCGCTTCGATCTCGCGGCCGGCGAATTGCGCAACATCGACATCGAGGTCGAGTGCATCGGGCAGACCTACAACTACTGCGGCGGCTTCCTGCGCAACGAACAGGTCGGCGCCGACGTGCAGGGCCCGCTGACGGTGGAGAACCTCACGATCGACGCACGCACCTTCACGCCGGCCGACACGTCAAACCAGACCCAGGGCTTCAAGTCGGTGGGCACGGTGAATCTGCGCCATAGCAGCATCCGCGTGACGCAGTCGGCGAGCGAACTGGTGGGCGGCGTGACCTCGGACAGCGACCAGAGCAGCCCGTTCAACACGACCCCGTCGTTGATTGCCGAAAACACCACGGTCAGTGTCGCGACCAGCGACGGCCTGTTCAGCGCCTGTGCCGGAGCGGTCCCCAATACCGGAACCGGCTTCGAGTTCTACGGCAACGTGCTGGGCGGCGGCATCTGCACCACCAACCCCAACCTCAAGTGTTTCGGCAACGTGAAGCGCGGTGCCGGCGGCACCGTCCTGGGCCCGAACTGCAATGGGGCAAGCCAATGAAGCGGCCATGGGCGTTGATCGCGCTGGTCTTGCCCGTCCATGCCGGCGAACTGACGAGCGAGCGCTACCGCATGGTGTCGCCGATCGCCGCCAGCATCGCCGCCAGTACCGCGTCGCCGGTCTATCAGGCCCAGATCGCCGGCGGCAGCGGGTCGCCGGTCGGCATCGCGGCCAGCCCGAACACCAGCGTCGTCGCCGGCCCGACCAGCACCGAACTGCCGACCGACCGCGTCTTCCGCGACGGTTTGGAGGGCTGAGCGACCGACGTCCGAACCGACGCGCTGAACGCTAAGCCCTTGTCCGACTTGCCTTTGCCGGGTGGCTCCGGTATAAAGCGCGCCCCCTTTGGTGCCGGCGTTCCCGGCAGGCGTGCCGCACGGGGCCGCCTGGCAACACCAACCTTTCCCGAAACCGTGCCACTGCGCTGCAGTTCGGGGCCGATATCGTCTGGGCTACAGGCGTGATGCCGTAAAGAGGTGTGCAATGGCGAAGGTTTGCCAAGTCACCGGTAAGGGCGTGCTTACCGGAAACAATGTTTCCCACGCGAACAACAAGACCCGTCGTCGCTGGTTGCCGAACCTGCACGAGCGCCGTTTCTGGGTCGCCTCGGAAAACCGCTGGGTGAAGCTCAAGGTCTCGACCAATGCGCTGCGCACCATCGACAAGAACGGCATCGACGCCGTGCTCGCAGATCTGCGCGCACGTGGCGAAAAGGTTTGAGGAGGACTGAACCATGGCATCGAAGCGCGACAAAATCCGCATGATTTCGACGGCTGGCACCGGTCACTTCTACACGACCGACAAGAACAAGAAGACCAAGCCCGAGAAGCTCGAAATGAGCAAGTACGACCCGGTCGTGCGCAAGCACGTCCCGTACAAGGAAGCCAAGATCAAGTGATGTAGGAGCGCCGCGTGCGGCGCGACCGCAACACCGATCTGACGAAACCCGCCCTCGTGGCGGGTTTTGTTTTTTCGTCTGGCAATCGCCGACGGCGGTCGCGCCGCACGCGGCGCTCCTACGGAGTCGCGGGTGTTGCGGCAGTCCGCGGAAACCGGATCACGAAGCGAGTGCCCTGCCCCGGTTCGGATTCGCAGGTGATGGTGCCGCGCAGCAGTTGCGTGACCAGGTTGAAAACGATGTGCATGCCGAGGCCGCTGCCGCCCTGGCCGCGCTTGGTGGTGAAGAACGGTTCGAAGATGCGGTCGCGCACGTCGGGGCGCATGCCGTGGCCGTCATCGCGGTAGTCGATGACCACGTCGTCGCCGTCCAGCGTCGCGGCCACGACCATGCGGCCGCGCTCGATGCCGTCGAAGGCGTGCACCAGCGAGTTGACGACGAGGTTGGTGACGATCTGGTAGATCGCGACCGGATGTGTGCGCAGGCGGATCGGTTCCGGCACCTGCACTTCGACACGATGTTCGGTCTTGCGCAGGCGCGGGTGCAGCGCGGTCAGGATTTCCTCGAAGTACTCGGGCAGGTCGATCTCGCGCGGCGCTTCCGAGGCGGTGTCGACCGCCACCTGCTTGAAGCTGCGCACGATGGTGATGCCGCGTTCGAGATTGGCCAGGATCATCTCGGCACCCTGGACGATCTGCGACTCGAACTGCGCCAGCATCGACGCCGTCATGGTCTTGTCCTGGTGCGCGCGCTGCAGCTTGCGCGCTTCCTCGCGCAGGAAACTCGCGGCGGTCACGGCGACGCCGATCGGCGTGTTGATCTCGTGCGCCACGCCAGCCACCAGTGCGCCGAGCGAGGCCATCTTCTCGGACTCGACCAGTTGCCGCTGCATGTCCTGGATGCGCGTCAGCGAGGCCTGCAGTTCCGCGTTCGCCTTGCTCAAGGCTTCGGTGCGGCGTTCGACACGCGCCTCCAGTTCTTCGGTGAGCTGGCGCAGTTCGTCCTCGGCGCGTTTGAGATCGGTGATGTTCTGGTTGGTGCCGACGAAGCGTTCGGCGCGACCGGTGGCATCGCTCGCGACGGTACGACCGCGCGTCAGCAGCCAGGCCCAGTCGCCGTCGCGGTCGCGGATGCGATAGGCGATGTCGAGCGTGCCGCCCTCGCCCGACAGCACGCGCCGCATGGCCTGGGTCAGCATCGGCTGGTCTTCGGGATGGATGTAGGTCGAGAATTCGACGATCGACGCCGTGGCCGGTGCGTCGTTGATCTGCAGGCCGTCGAGCCGGTGTTCGCGGGTGATGGTGCGGGCCGGAATATCGAGCTCCCACAGTTCCGCGCCGCTGCCCCACAGTGCGGCGTTGAGGCGTCGCTCGTTGTCCTGGACCACCGCGGCGGCGGCCTCGCGCTCGCGGTTGCTGGCACGTGTGCGTGCCCAGAACGTCCAGCCGAGCAACAGCAGTGCCGAGGCATACACGGCATAGGCGAAGGGTGTGGCCCACGGTGCAGCGGCGACGAAGACACGCGCCGTCGTCTCCACGGTGCTGTGGGTGCCGTTCGCCTGCAACGACCGCACGTGGAACAGGTAGTCGCCGGCTGGCAAGCGCGTGTAGGTAGCGCTGCGCTGGTTGTCGCCGGACAGAATCCAGTCACGGTCGTAGCCCTCCAGCCGGTACGCGAAACGCGGCTCGTCGCTGGCACCGAAACTTGGCGCGGCGAAGGTGAAGCCGATCATTTCGTCACGATGCCCGAGTCGCAGTTCGGGGCGGCCGTCGTCGCCGTAACGCAGGCGTGCGTCGGCGCCTGGCACGAGCACGTCGTTGAAGACCGCGAACGCCGTCAGCTGCGGTTGTGGCGGGCCGCGGCGATCGCTGATCGCGGCCGGATCGAGCAGGCTCATGCCCTCCATGCCGCCGGCGACGATGCGGCCGTCGGGCAGGGCGGCCATCGCGCCGAGGAAATAACCGCTGGCGAGTGCACCCGCGCGCAGGCCGAAGCCGCGCAGGCTGAGATCGCGTGGCCGGAGGCGATCGATGCCGCGCGCGGTGGCGATCCACACATGGCCGTCGGCGGCCAAGGCCAGGGCCGAGACATGGTCGGCCGACAGTCCGCGACTGGCGTCGATGCGCTGGGCGGGCCATGGCGAAGCCAGGTCGGCACGCGGTTCGACGTGGATCACCCCGTCGCCATAGGTCGCGATCCACAGATGTCCGGAGGCGTCCTCCACGAGGTCGCTGATGCTGAGGTCGTCGCTATCGTCGAGTGCCAGCGGCACGCGCGCGAAACTGCGGCTGCCCGGTTCGCGCATCACCAGCCCGCTGCCGCGGGTGCCGATCCACAACCGCCCGTTCGCCGATTCGGCCAGAGCGGTGATGCGCTCGTCCGGCAGGCTGCCGACGGCCGTACTGTGGCGATGCTGGATGAACCGCTCGCATCCCGCGCAGCGTTCGGCCAGGCCGTGTCCGAGGGTGCCGACGATTAGGTCCCCGGCACGTGTCACCAGCAGGGCGCGAACGGTCGGGCCGGGAATGCCGTCGAGGCCGCCATGGCCAAAGCGTTCGACCTGTCCGGTGGTCGGGTCGAGGCGATCCAGCCCGCGGTCGCCGCTGCCGATCCACAGGCGGCCGTCGCGGTCGCGGGCGAGGCTGATCAGGTAGTCGCTGGAGAGCCCGCGCTCGGCGTCGCGGCGATAGGCGTAGCGCTGCAGCACGCCGCGTTCGGGGTCGATCCGCACCAGCCCGGCGGATTCGCCGAGGGCGAGCCACAGGCTGCCGTCCGCCGCGGGCTCGATCGCGACCACCGCATCGGCCGGCAAGGAGTGGCGGTCGCCATCCTGGTGGCGCAGGGTGCGGATCATCGCGGCGCTCGGATCGTGCGAGGACAGGCCGCCGATCCAGGTGCCGAGCCAGATCACGCCGTCACTGCCCTGGGCCAGCGTGGTGACACGACTGCTGCCGAGGCTTTGCCGGTCGGCGGCATCATGATCGAGACGTTCCACCACCTGCTGGCGCGCGCGGTCGTACAGGAAGGCGCCGCGGCGCGTGCCGATCCACAAGCGGTTGGTACGGTCCAGCAGCAGGCTTTCGATGTCCGGACGGTCGGCGTCCTCGGGCGTCGCGAAGGGCAGGTCGATGCGCCGCGTTCCGTCGCGGGCGAGTCGCCACAGGCCGTCGCCGGCACCGATCCACAAGGTGCCGGAACCGTCCTCGAGCAGGACGCGGGTCTGGCTCGTCGTCACCGGACCGAGCCGGGCGTCGCGATGGATCTGCGGCGTCGAAGTCTCGAAGCGCCACAGGCCGGTCTCCGACGCCAGCCACAAACCGCCCGCGGGGCCCGGCGCAATCGCGCGCACGGCACCAAGATCGTGGCCGTTGATCTCGGGCACCGACACCGCGCGTTGGCGTTCGCGATCCAGCCATTGCACGTCGCCGGTCTGGAACAGCACCCAGATGCGACCGTCGCCGGCGCGTTGCAGATTGACGATGCGGTCGGACGCCAAGCCCTGGTCGGCCGCGCGCCAATGCGTCATCACGCGACGGCTGCGATCGAGCACGCTGATGCCGGCCACCGGATGCGCCGCGTACAGCCGGCCCTCGTCGTCCTCGGTGATCGCGACGATGTTGTTCTCGGCCAGGCTGCCCGCGTCGTCGCGGCGATGGCGCCAGACGTCGATGTGCTCGCCGTCGTAGCGCGCCAGACCGTCCTGCGTGCCGACCCAGACGAAACCGTCGCGGTCCGGATAGACCGCGCGGACCGAATTCGCCGGCAAGCCGCGGTAGACATCCAGCGTGTCGAGGCGCGTGCGATTGGTGACCAGAGCCGCCGTTGCCGCACCGGCACACAGCCAAGCCACCAGCCCCAGACCGATCCTGCGCGCCGCACCCCATCTCATGCCGCCGACTGTCGCGCGCCGGCCCGCGCAGGGCAAGCCACGGGACCGTTAACATGCGTCATGCCCGAGTTGCCTGAAGTCGAAACCACACGCCGCGGCATCGCGCCGCATGTCGAAGGTCGCGTCGTGACGCGCGCAGTCTTGCGTCGTCCCGACCTGCGCTGGCCGATCCCGCGCGAGATCGAACATGTCTTCGCCGGCCAACGCGTGTCGCAAACCGAACGGCGCGCGAAATACCTGCTGCTGCACAGTGAACCGGGCGCCGCCATCGTGCACCTCGGCATGTCCGGATCGTTGCGCGTGCTCGAAAGCGACGTTCCGGTAAGGGCGCACGATCACGTCGATCTCGTCCTCGACGACGGCCGCCTGCTGCGCTTCAACGATCCGCGTCGCTTCGGCTGCCTGCTCTGGCAGCCCGCGAACACGACCCACGAACTGCTGCGCGACCTCGGCCCCGAACCCTTGGGCGACACCTTCGACGGCGACTACCTGTTCGCGCAGAGCCGCGGCCGCAGCGCACCGGTGAAAGCCTTCCTGATGGATCAACGCATCGTCGTCGGGGTCGGCAACATCTACGTCGCCGAAGCCTTGTTCGCCGCCGGCGTGCGACCGATGCGCGCCGCCGGAAAAGTCACGCGTCGCGACTATGCACTGATCGTCGACGCCATCCGCCGCATCCTCGCCTACGCCATCGAACGCGGCGGCACCACGCTGCGCGATTTCCTGAAGCCCGACGGCGAACCCGGCTACTTCGAACAGGAACTCTTCGTCTACGGCCGCGACGGTGAACCCTGCAAACGCTGCGGCACCGCCATCACCGCCCGCCGCGACGCACAACGCGCGAGCTTCTACTGTCGGGTTTGCCAGCGTTGAGTCAGGACGGTTGCAAGCGAGTGAACGTCGTCGCCAACAGTGCTTCTGCTTCGAGGATGCAGACGCGCAATGACTCCGGGTCGAGCAGGTCGCCGGAGTAATCGTTGATGTTGCGCTTCTTGCGCAGTGCATCCAGCACGATCATGGTTTCGCGGCTCACGCCCAAGGTCACCGGCAGCGACTGGATCATGATCTGGTGGTGGCCGGGCACATCCGTTGCTGGCCGGTATCCGGCAGCCGCCAGACCGGCAAGCGCGCACTGCATGATCGTCTTGTAGGCGGCATCGAACCGGGTTTCGTCGCTGATGCCTTCGCTGTTCGCATCACCCAGATTGCGTTTCGCGGCTGCAAGAAGCCGGACGATTTCGTCCGATGTTGCGACGTGGGACTTGAGGCGACCGATCTTCTCGAGATTAGCCAAGCTCATGTTCGCCGCCGATCAGCCAAAGTCTTGGCGCGCGCCACACCGCGGTCACGAACGAATCCCCCGCATCGCGTTTCTTGCGAAACTCCTCGGTTCGCATCACCGATGGATTGATTTCGCGACCGGTCGCTGTTTCTGCGCCATGCAGCAACGCGACGACTTCGCGGAACCCGGCGCGACCCAGCACCATGACATCGATGTCGCTGTGCGGCCGCTCGGACCCCGACGCTACCGAGCCGTAGACGAAGGCTGCATCGATGTCGGCAGCAAGCGGCAGCAAGGCGGAACGCAGCACGTCGACCGGTCCGCTGGTCTTGCGCAGCATGCCCGCGAGTTCGTTCGCGATCGGGTGGATGCGATTCGCAGAGAAATAGACGTGTCGGCCACTTTCGCGTCTTGCCAACAGCCCCAGGTCGGTCAACGCTTTCAGCTCGCGATGCAGGGTGCCTGGCGAGATGTTGAGCAGGCGCGCCAACTCCCGTACATGAAACCGCTCTTCAGGGCGCAACAGCATCGCGGCCAGCACGGCCGAGCGGGTATTGCCGAATAGTTGTGCGGCCAAAGTGCTCATGTTCTCGATTCGGCGACATTTGTAGCCGGTTTGAGAACGAACTTCAACGACCCGTTCACGCGTGAAGGCGTCCCGTCAGCAATGCGAACGCGAGTCCGGCACCCAATGCGACCGATGCGAGACCGAGCGGCAGGGTGGAGCGCGTGGCCATCGACACGCTGCGTTGCGCGATGCGGGCGTGCCAGCGCCAGGGAATCAACGCCAGCACGAGGCTGGTGCCGATCAACACCCAGCCGAGCGCGACAAACAGCGGCGGTGTGGCCATCTTCGGCGCATGGGTGATGAAGGCGGCACCGACCAGAATGCGCACGCCGAGTTCGAGGTAGTGCGCGGCAGCGGTTTGCGCGAAGCCGGCGAGGAAGCGCCGGCCTTGCGCGGGCAGCATCAGCAGCATCACGCCGAGCACGACCAGATAGCTGGCCGCACTCCATACCGCCATCGCCGCGAGCGTTTCGATCATTCGGAAAATGCGCGCATCACCGCCCGGCCGGCATCGCTGAGAAACGGCTCGGCCTCGCGCCAGGGCAGCACGATGTCGTCGCCGCAGGCGCGCATGGCGTGGAAGAAGGTGTTCGGGAAGACGAGCCCGTCGCGGGTCGGGTAAGGCGCGGACACCGACATCATGGCGATGACTTCGCGGCATTCGTCGTCCGGCAGGTTGCGCGGATGGTGGGCTTCGAGTGCCTTGCTCAATGCGCTGGCCTCGACCTCGCCATCCTCGCGTTCCGTGCCGCGCAGCGCCGCTTCGCCATCGACGATCCAGGTCCACGGATCGATGCGTTCGCCGCGCTGCAGATCCCAGACCACGTAGTCGGTTGAAAAATTGCCATGGGCGCCGCCGCAATAGGTTTCCGGCAGGCCGTCGCGTTGCACCAGCAGTGTGTCGGTCCAGACCACGGGCTCCAGCGATGCCCCGAGCGGTTCGCCGACCATGCCGCGTCCGGCTTCGCACTGGAACGCGAACACCGCGCGGTCGCGCAACCAGGCTTCGCCAGCGGCGCGGATCGCGGCGGCGCCGGGTGAGTCCGCTGGCGGCACCATCGCGGTCGCATCGGCCGTCGACCACTGATCGTGGGGCCGGCCTTCGAACGTCGCCGTGTCGCGGGTGATGCGCAGGCCTTCGACGATCGGTGCGTAATAGGCGTCGTCGCATTCGCCGGAGGCACCCTGAGCGGCCACGCGGTGCAGTCGCAGCGGCAGTACGCGTTGACCCGTCGGATTGGTCCATTCGCCGAGGAGCGCGTTTTCGCCCTCGGCGTCCAGCGACCAGTGGCCGGTGGGTGGTGTCGGCTCGAACGACGGTCCGCCGACCTCGCTGACGCGGATGCGGCCGTCGGCGAGTGCGGCCATCAGTTGGGCATCACGCTGTTCGACGTCGTCGCCTTCAGCCTGCAAGCGCAGCGAATGTCGATGCCGCAGGTAGTAGTACTCCGCCTGGCCATACGCGCTGAAGCAGGCGCGAATCTCGCTACGACCGAGCGAGCCGGCCCAGGTGCCGGCATAGCGAGGCGCGTCGTCGCCGGCCAAGGCCGCGGTCGCGCCGACGACGCAGAACAGGGCCAGCATACGGTGTGAATTCGACATGGTCGTCACCTGGGTTGCGAAGCGCTCACTGTATCGCCGCAGCCACCACCGCCGCACGCTGCCGCAGTTCCGGGATCGCGGTGGTTTCCCACAGCAGGCCGCGCGCCAGCGCACCGAGCGCGAACAGGCCGGGCACGACGCTGCCGCCCACGTCGAGCACGCGGTTGTGTTCGTCGACGTCGAGCCCGAGCCCGAGTGGATGCGCGCGTACGAGTTTCTGCGCGATCAGGCCATCGATCAGCGGATCGGCGCCGCGCTGCAGCGGACCGTCGATGCCGGTGGCGCGCAACAGACGTTGTGCGTGCAGGGTATCGACATGCGCCCGGCCGCGGCGGCGCAGGTCGAGTGCGAGCCGGTCGCCCTCGGTGCGCACGCGCAACACGCGCGCCGCGACGATCTGCAATTCGCCCGCGGCGATCCAGCGTTGCTGCTCTTCCCACAATGCGCGCGCGCAGCGATGGCGATGCACTTCCCAGTAGCTGCGCAGATGGCGCAGGAAGCGGCCCTGCTCGGCAGCAGGCAAGGCGCGCCAGACCTCGGCGATATGCGGCCGGAGTGCATCGAAGGCGGCGTGCCAGTCGTCGCGCTGGTTGCAGGCGCGTCGCAATGTGCGCAGCAGGGCGCGCACCGAACGCTGCGACCACGCCGCGCGCACATCGTCGTGCAGCGCTTCGGCCGGCAGCCGCTGTTCCGGATGCGGGCGTGGCAACAGGCCGTGGCGCGAGATCGCGGTGATCGGCGCGCGATGGCCGCGAGCGCGCAGGTGCAGCACATGATCGAGCATGCTCAGGCCGCTGCCGAGCACGACGACCGGCGCGTCGCCGTCGAGGCCGTCCGACCAGCGGACGCGCCATGGATCGTCGACATAGTTCGGGTGGCTGCGCACCTCATCATCGAGCATCGACAGCGGTGCGGCCGGCAGCGGGCCATTCGCAAGCACGACGGTGTCGACACGATCGCGACGATCACCGGCGGCGACGATGAAGCCATCGCCCTCGCGCACCACTGCTTCGGCGCGGTGCGCGACGACCTCGGTCGGAAACGGCGCCGACGCGAGCAACTGCGACCACTGCGCACGCAGATAGGCACCGTAGTCGACACGAGTGCGGAAACCATCACGGTCCAGGCCGCTCAGTCCGAGCCAATCGGCGAAGGCGCCGGGCTGTGATGGCGTCAGGCCGAGGTCGGCGGCGCGGGTGTTGAGCAGGCTCTGCCCGGCCGAATCGGCATAGGCCAGTCCGGTGTAGGCCTCACGCGCGTCGGCATACACG
Source organism: Pseudomonadota bacterium (assembly GCA_022705045.1). GTDB lineage: Bacteria > Pseudomonadota > Gammaproteobacteria > Xanthomonadales > Ahniellaceae > JADKHK01. The sequence goes on from JAKJFE010000016.1 coordinate 17,587, forward strand.
GTGACGCCAGCGATGGCGGCGCCGCGTTCGCGCCAGAGACTCAGCAGGGACAAGGCACTGAAGCCGGCACCAATGACGGCGACGCGCGGTGGCGACAGCGGCGGGGTCAAGGCTGCGCCCCGGCATGTCGTTTGGGCATAAGCAGATGGGGCACGGGAATTTCCGACCGAACAGATCGGAATTGTAGCGTTCGCCCATGCTCACGATGAAAGCCAAATACGCGCTGCGTGCCCTCACCACCCTCGCCCGCCACGGCGGCAAGCCGCTGCCGGCCCATCAACTCGCCGAACGGGCGCAGGTGCCGGAAAGCTTCCTGGAAGTGATCCTGTCCGATCTGCGCCGTGCCGGTTACGTGGCGAGCAAGCGCGGCCTGCAGGGTGGACACCAGCTCGCCAAGCCGCCGGAACAGATCGGCCTCGGCGATCTCATCCGCAGCATCGACGGGCCGCTGGCGCCGATCCGCTGCGCCAGCCTCACCGCCTATCGCGCCTGCAGCGACTGCCCCGATCCCGATGCCTGCGCCACGCGTGTGCTGATGACCGATGTGCGCAACGCCATTTCCGATGTGCTCGACCGCCGCACCCTGCGCGACCAGGTCGAACTCGAATCCATCCGCGGCGATCTTGCCGCCTGAGCCCTGACCGAGGAGACCGACATGAGCGCATCACGCGCCCCCGATGTGCCGACGCCGCGCAATGAAACCTATCTGCGCCTGATCCCGGAAGAACGCGCGGTGATCGAAGCCCTGCGTGAACTGCCCTACGGCGCGCTGGAAGTCGTGGTGCATCAATCGCGCATCGTGCAGATCACCAAGACCGAGAAAGTCCGCGTCTGATCCCACGCCCGAACCACACCGACCGGACAACCGGAGGTGGCCGAACCCGACAACCTGGAGGCCACATGCCTGTCCGCAATCGATTGTCCCTCGCCCTGATGCTCGCCATCGGCGCACCCTGCGCCCATGCCGATGACGCCGCCGAACTGGCGGACCTGCTGCAACGCGTGCGCATCCTCGAACGCAAACTCGAACTGCAGCAGGAAGAGGCTGCCGCGAAAGCACCGACGACACCCGTGGTCGCCTTCAACGACAAAGGCCTGTCGATCAAGAACGCCAAGGGCGACTTCGAACTGAAGCTGCGTGGCGGTCTGCAGTTCGACCACCGCGCCTTTCTTGACGACACGCCCGCCATCAACGACAGCTTCCTGTTCCGGCGCATCCGGCCCTCGCTCGAAGGCTCGCTCGGTTCGCTGGTCGGTTTCCGCATCACGCCGGAACTGGCCGAAGACAGCACCAGCCTGATCGACGCCTACATCGACCTGAAGTTCGATCCGCGCGCCAGTCTTCGCGTCGGCAAGATCAAGGGCCCGGTCGGCCTCGAGCGACTGGCCTCGTGGAACGCGCTGGCGATGATCGAACGCGGCTTCCCGACCGAACTGGCCCCGAGCCGCGAGCTGGGTGCGCAGGTCTTCGGCGAACTGGCGAAAGGCGAGATCACCTATGCCATCGGCGCCTTCAACGGTGCGCCCGACGGCCGCAATGCCAATGCGAACGATGTCGACAACAACACCGAGTTCGAGGGCCGCGTATTCTTCGAGCCGTGGAAGAACGACGCGAATGCACTCTCCGGACTCGGCTTCGGCATTGCCGCCACGATCGGCGAAAAGGACGGCACCGGCAATGCGCTGCTGCCGCGTTACCGCACGCCCGGCCAGCAGGTGTTCTTCAACTATCGCACCGCAGTCTCTGCCGCCGGCGAACATCGTCGCCTGTCGCCACAGGCGTATTTCTATCGCAACGCGCTCGGCTTGCAGGCGGAATACATCAGCTCGGAACAGGCACTGCTGCTGCCGAACGCCGCGAACTCGCGCATCGACCTCAAGCACGAAGCCTGGCAAGTCACCGGCAGCTACGTGCTGACCGGCGAGGACGCCGGCGACAAGGGCATCGTGAAACCGAATGAACCGTTCGAGATCGGCGGTACCGGCTGGGGCGCGCTCGAGCTGGTCGCGCGTTACGGCGAGCTCGATGTCGACGACGACGCCTTCCCGCGTTATGCCGATCCGGCGCTGGTCGCCTCGCAGGCGCGGGCGCTCGGCATCGGTCTGAACTGGCTGCTCACATCGAACCTGAAACTTCAATTCAACCTTACCCAGACACAGTTCGAAGGTGGCGCGACCCTTGGCGCCGACCGCCCCGACGAAAACGCGTTCTTCTCGCGCGTCCAGGTCGCGTTCTGATCACATTCGAAGGAGTCCCGCCATGAACAATCTGATCCGACGCATCGCCCTCGCCGCCCTCGCGCTCGCCTCGTTCTCCGCCGTCGCCAAGGACATCGAACTGCTGAACGTGTCTTACGACCCGACCCGCGAGTTCTACCGTGAGGTCAACACCGCCTTCGCTGCGCAATGGCAGCGCGACCACGGCGACGCCGTACGCGTGCAGACCTCGCACGGCGGCTCCGGGAAGCAGGCGCGTGCCGTCATCGACGGGCTGGGCGCCGATGTCGTCACGCTTGCACTCGCGTTCGACATCGACGCCATCGTCGACAAGGCCAAGCTGCTGCCGCCGGACTGGCAGAAACGCCTGCCGCACAACAGTGCGCCGTACACCTCGACCATCGTGCTGCTGGTGCGCAAGGGCAATCCGAAAGGCATCAAGGACTGGGGCGATCTGGTCAAGCCCGGCGTGTCGGTGATCACGCCGAACCCGAAGACCTCGGGCGGCGCGCGCTGGAACCATCTCGCGGCCTACGCCTACGCGCTGAAGAACAACGGTGGCGATGTCGCGCAGGCCAAGGCCTTCCTGGCGGCGTTGTATCGCAACGTGCCGGTGCTCGACACCGGTGCGCGGGGTGCGACGACGACGTTCGCGCAACGCGGCATCGGCGACGTGCTGCTGGCCTGGGAGAACGAGGCCTTCCTCGCGCAGCAGGAACTCGGTCCGGACCAGTTCGAGATCATCGTGCCCTCGCTGTCGATCCTGGCCGAGCCGCCGGTCGCTCTGGTCGATCGCAATGTCGATCGTCGCGGTACGCGCAAGGTCGCCGAGGCCTATCTCGCCTTCCTGTATTCGCCCGAAGGCCAGCGTCTGGCTGCCAAGCACTACTACCGCCCGCGCGAACCGCAACATGCCGCGGCGGCCGATGTCGCGCGCTTCCCGACGCTGGAACTGGTGACGATCGACGGCGCATTCGGCTCGTGGGCGAAGGCGCAGGCCGAACATTTCGCCGACGGTGGCATCTTCGACCAGATCTACGCACCACGATGATGCGACCATGAGCGCCGTGCTGGACCTCGACACCACCACGAATGCGCCGCCCCCGGCCTCACGCGCCCGCCGCGTGATGCCGGGCTTCGGCCTGACGCTCGGCTACAGCGTGGCCTGGTTGAGCCTGATCGTGTTGATCCCGCTGGCCGGCGTGTTCATCAAGACCAGCGAACTCGGTTTCGACGGCCTCCTGCGCGTCTGGACCGACGCGCGTGTACTCGCGGCGCTGCAACTCAGTTTCGGCACCGCCTTCGTGGCCGGCGCGTTCAATGCGCTGGCCGGCACCCTCGTCGCCTGGGTGCTGGTGCGTTACGAGTTCCCCGGGCGGCGCATGATCGATGGCCTGATCGACCTGCCGTTCGCCTTGCCGACCGCCGTCGCCGGCATCGCGCTCACCGCGCTCTACGCCGGCAACGGCTGGGTCGGCCAGTGGCTGACACCGCTCGGCATCAAGGTCGCGTATGCGCCGCTCGGCATCATCGTCGCGCTGGTGTTCGTCGGCCTGCCCTTCGTCGTGCGCACGCTGCAGCCGGTGCTGGCCGAAGCCCGCGTCGAGCTGGAAGAGGCTGCGGCCACGCTCGGTGCGACGCGGTTGCAGACGCTGCGCAAGGTGCTGTTGCCGACGCTGTATCCGGCCATGCTGACCGGCTTCGCGCTCGCGTTCGCACGAGGCGTCGGCGAATACGGTTCGGTCATCTTCATTGCCGGCAACCTGCCCCGCGTCACCGAGATCGCACCGCTGCTGATCGTCATCAAACTGGAAGAGTTCGATTACGCCGGTGCCACCGCGGTCGCCGCAGCGATGTTGCTGTTGTCCTTCGTGCTGCTGTTCGCGATCAACCTGTTGCAGGCGTTCGCCGCGCGCCGAGCCGGGCGCGTGCGATGAGACGCAGGCCATGAATCGATCCACGTCCTCGCCGACCACCGAACCGCGCTGGCTGCGTCGTCTGCTGATCGGCGCCGCGCTCGCCTTCATCGCGTTTTTCCTGCTGCTGCCGTTGGCCGCGGTCTTCGTCGAAGCCCTGCGCCACGGGCTCGATGCCTACCTGAACGCGCTGCGCGAGCCCGATGCGCTGGCCGCGCTGAAGCTCACCCTGCTGGTCGCCGGCATCGCGGTGCCGCTGAATCTGGTGTTCGGCGTCAGTGCGGCCTGGCTGATCAGCAAACACGACTTCCGCGGCAAGGCCCTGCTGGTGACGCTGATCGACCTGCCGTTCTCGGTGTCGCCAGTGGTGTCGGGCCTGGTCTACGTGCTGGTGTTCGGCGCCCAGGGCTGGTTCGGTCCGTGGCTGATCGAACACGACATCCGCATCATCTTTGCGGTGCCGGGGCTGGTGCTCGCGACCGTGTTCGTGACCTTCCCTTTCGTCGCGCGCGAACTCATTCCGCTGATGCAGGAACAGGGCCGCGACGACGAACTCGCCGCACTCACGCTTGGCGCCTCGGGCTTCCAGACCTTCCTGCGCGTGACTCTGCCGAACATCCGCTTCGGCCTGCTCTACGGCGTGTTGCTGTGCAACGCGCGTGCCATCGGCGAGTTCGGCGCGGTCAGCGTGGTCTCGGGCCACATCCGCGGCCTGACCAACACGCTGCCGCTGCATGTCGAGATCCTCTACAACGAATACGACTTCGTCTCGGCCTTCGCGGTGGCGACCCTGCTCGCGATGCTCGCCCTGCTCACGCTCGGTCTGAAGGCCCTGCTCGAGTGGCGCCACGGCCACCAGCTTGCGGCGCGTGCGCGCCATTGATCCGGAACCTTCCATGCAGATCCGCATCCAGCATCTCGAAAAACACTACGGCCGCTATGCCGCGTTGCGTGGGGTCGATCTCGACATCCGTTCCGGCGAGTTGATCGCCCTGCTTGGCCCGTCCGGCTCGGGCAAGACCACGTTGTTGCGCGCGATCGCCGGGCTGGAGACGGTCGATGGCGGCCGCATCCGCTTCGGCGACCGCGACGCCACCACACTCAGCGTGCAGGAACGCCGCGTCGGTTTCGTGTTCCAGCACTACGCCCTGTTCCGGCACATGCGCGTACTTGACAACGTCGCCTTCGGACTGGATTGCCGACCGCGTCGCGACCGCCCGGCACGTGCCGAGATCGAACGCCGCGCGCTGGACTTGCTGACGCGCGTGCAACTCGCGGACCTGCGCGACCGCTTGCCCGACCAGCTATCCGGCGGCCAGCGGCAACGCGTGGCGCTGGCACGCGCGATGGCGATTGATCCGACCGTGCTGCTGCTCGACGAACCGTTTGGCGCACTCGATGCCAAGGTGCGTGTCGAACTGCGGCGCTGGCTGCGCGAGATCCATGACGCCACCGGCTACACCACGGTCTTCGTCACCCATGACCAGGACGAAGCACTGGAACTGGCCGACCGCGTCGTCGTGATGAATGCCGGTCGCATCGAGCAGATCGGCACGCCCGACGAGATCTACACGCAACCGGCCACACCCTTCGTGTTCGACTTCGTCGGACGCTCGAACCGGTTGCGCGGTCGCATCGACCAGGGTCGATTCCGGCCGGACGGACAAACACGCTCCTGGGCCCTGCCCGAGCCGCTGGCGGACGGCCCGGCGCAATTGTTCGTGCGCCCGCATGACCTGCGCCTCGACGCGCGCGACGACGGACTCGACGCCGTCGTGCACCAGGTGCGTCGTCGTGCGGATCGGCATGTGCTCAGCGTGCAGGTGGCCGGCCAGGACACACCTTTCGATCTCGATCTGCCCGTACACGCCGACGCCGAGGTGCCAGCGCCAGGCGCGCGCTTGCAGGTCGGTGCGACGCGGTATCGCGTGTTCGCGACGGCTTGACTTGTCGTGACTGAAATAGCGGCTTGCTCGTGATCGATTTGGACTGTCTGTGCGCGATCAAGCTTCATGTGGTCGCGCACTTCACCAAGGAGAAAATGCAATGAAACGAGCTGTGATGCTGCTCGCCGTATGCGCATTTGGGCTGATTTTGTATTGGGCTGGTCAGCAATCAACACGGCAAATCGATGTGAAAGCTAGTGCGCCCGAGCATTCAGATGGAGTCGAACAATCGGGAGACAATCGCGAGGCAACGAACTCGCGCGCGCTCCAGACCGACGGCGAGGCGATTGTCTCGCGCGATAGCGCACGAAAAGATGCAGCATACTTTTTGCAGGCTCGACCCATTGAAACGGTGCATCTCGGTTCACGGCCTGAGCCGGGTTCGTTGCCACTGTCACTCCCGCCCCCTTCTGACAAGAAGCGCTATCCCGGCGAGCTGGAAGCACGCACTCCGGAAGAGGCAGCTTGGCTGGATAGGCATGGATATCCCACGCAGGGAGAACTTGACGCGCTCGACTCCATGACGGAAATGGAGTTGGCGGAGCGGGCGGCAAGGGGCGATCTCGCAGCGATGGCATTGCTTGGCGAGAAGCAATTGCGCCAAGGCAAGATAGTTGAGGGGCAAAGCAACCTCAATGAATCAGCGATGCTTGGTTCGATCTGGGCGATCTTGGCGCTGGCCGATTGGCAGAAGGCGCGCGGGAACACCGTTGCCGCCCTAGAGCTGTATCAGCTAGCCGCTTTACGCGGTGATTGGCTCTCACCGTCTTTGCACATGCAAACCGGCCTTCGAAAGGAGATTAAGACGGCAGAGTTGCTCTTTATGCCCGGGAACGTAGCAACAATGTTCGCCAACATGCAGCGTCTGCGCACCCTGAGAGGACTTCCTCCATTGGGGATAACGACTCGACCCAACCCATTCAATCGTCCCGGCGGTGTTGATCCCGTCGGGATATATCCGCGGAGCAATGCAAACGCCAACTAGGTCCAAGGTTGCTGATGATGCCGACGTTGGCTTTGTTTCGTGCGCGCAATGACGGTGACCGCGTGGCCTACAGCAGGGCCTTCACATCCAGCGATGCTTCGGTCTTCAGCCGTTTTGTTCTCGACAGAACTGCGCATTGTCTATCCGCGATTCGACTGCACACATCCCGACTCGAGCTCGCTGTCACCGACGGTCTTCTGCCGGCGAATCCCGGATCGATCCCGTCGCTGCTGAATCGGCGACTGCTGGAATGGCCTGTGGTGTCGGTGGAAGAACTGGCAAGTATTGGGCGCTGTAGCTCGCGCAACGCGTATCGCTGGTGCGAAACCTATGCCGGTAGCGGGGGCTACTCCTTCGACGGTTCGCAGCTGGTATGGCGCTCGCTCTTGGAAAATCTCGATCAAGTCGAGCCAGAGTTCTGGGCGGCGGCCAGAGCATCGTCCTGAACGATCCCGATGTTAAGTCGGGGGCGCTACTTCCGCGACAGGCTGGCGACGGCCGAACCGATCACGACCACGGCCGCGCCGACATAGCCGAGTGCGGTGATGGTTTCCGGTGGCACCAGGGCCGGGTTGAGCCGGTGCGCGGCTTCGACCGAGACGACGGTGAGCAGCGGCGTCAGCGCCAGCACCACGCCGACGCGCGAGGCTTCCCAGTGCGCCAGCGCTTCGGCGAAGGCGCCGTAAGCGGCAACGGTGTTGATCAGGCAATAGCCGAGCGCGAACGTGTGCACGGTGTCGAGACCGACGAGTTGCGAAGGGGACGCGAACGGCGTCAGCAGCAGCGCCGAGATCGCGTAGATCACCATCATCACCGCACCCGAACCGAGGTGCTGGAGCATCTGCTTCTGGGCCAGCGCGTAGACCGCCCAGACCACGGCCGCGACCAGCACGATGGCGGCGCCGAGCAGGTAACGGTCGGTGGGCACGGACGAATGCCGCGACTGGTCCAGCGCGAACACGCCGAGCCCGATCGCCACCGCCGCGACACCGGTCCATTGCAGTGCGTTGAAGCGCTCGCGGAACACCACGATGCCGCCGATCGACATCAGCAGCGGCGCCGCCTGGATCAGCAACTGCGCGTTTGCCGGCGTGGTGTAGTGCAGGCCGATGGTGTAACCGACGAAGTTGCCGATCAGCATGACGGCGGCGAGCAGCAGCAACCACCAGCCACTGCGCGGCAGGCCGCGGAATTGGCCAAAGCCGCCGCGCCAGGCGGTCCACAGCGCCAACATCAGCGTCGCCGCGACGAAGCGCGACCAGATCAGCGTCCACACGTCGACATGTTCGATGACGAGGCGGATCGCGATCGGCAGCGTCGCCCAGAACACGGCGGTGGTGATGGCCAGCGGCAGACCGATCTGCCAGCGGCCGGAAGCTTGGTGCAAGGCCATGGTCGTTCCCGTGAAGGCGGCGACGCTAACACGCGTCGTGATGGCAAGAACTGGGCGTCACGATGTCTTGCGCAACGCGTCGCGCAATTTCGATTGCAGGCCGCCGGAACGTGCCAGTGGGCGTGCGAGTGCGGCGTCGATCACGTCGTCATTCGCCCACAACGACAACGACTGTTTGCCGCGCGACGCCGCGGTGTAGAGCAGCTGTCGCGACAGGATCGGCGACTCGGGCGAGGGTGGAAGCAGCACCGCAACATGCTCGTACTCGGAACCCTGGCTCTTGTGGATGGTGATGGCGTACGCGGTGTCATGCGCCGGCAGCAGGCCCGGCACGAACGCACGCGCGGGCACCAAGACATCACCTTCGAACCAGACCTTGAGGCGACCCTCTTCGTCGGGGAGAGCGATGCCGACATCGCCATTGAACAGACCATGCGCATCATCGTTGCGCGTGATCATGACGATGCGGCCGGGAAACCAGTCGCGTTGGCCCGCGCCGAACTCGCGCGCCAGCGCCGACTGCAACACGGCATTGACGGCCACCACGCCGAACGCGGATTCGCGCAAGGCGCACAACAACTGCCGTTGCCGGATCGCCTGCAAGGTCTTCGCAGCGCGAAACGCATCGTGCGCAACACCGACATCGCAGCGACGCAGGACCTCGGCGAGCATGTCGGCCCAGTGGCTCAGCCGATGTCGCAATGTCGGCGCATCCGGCAATGGGTGTTGTTCGACGACGCCCGCGCGGTAGGCGGCGCGCAGCGCGCCCGCGTCGCCCTGGCGGATCGCGGCATGCGCCGCGCCGAGTTCCGGCGTGGCGCGAAAGACGTGTTCGAGCCGAACCAGTGATGCGGAACGCGACTCGGCCAGGGCCCGCACGGCGTCGGTCAACACCGCGCCGGCTGCGATCGATGCGAGCTGATCGGCATCGCCCACGAGGATCAGGCGCGTGTGGGCGGGCAAGGCCGCCATCAGGGCGCGCATCTGGTCCAGATCGAGCATCGAGGCTTCATCGATGACGACGACATCACTCGCCAGCGGTTGCTCGCTGTTGCGACGCCAGCGGCCGTGGCGCGGGTCGAACTCGAGCAACCGGTGCAGGGTGCTGGCCGTCAACGCCGACATGGCGTCGAGCGCCGGCCGCCACGAGGCATCGAGCCGCGGCGCCAGTGCGACCTGACCTTGCACGATGGCCTGCTGCAGCCGTTGTGCCGCCTTGCCGGTCGGCGCGGCGAGATGGATGGCGAGTGGTGCCGCGGCGCGCTGTTGCAAGGCCAGCAACATGCGCAACACCGTCGTCGTCTTGCCGGTGCCGGGACCGCCGGTCAGCACGACCAGCCGTCGCGTCAGCGCGGCTTGCACCGCTTGTCGCTGCGCCGCATTGCGAACGTCGTCGTCGAACAATGCGGCAATGGCGGCATCGTCGCCGTCGCATGCCGTGGTCTTCGCGGTCGCACGTGTCGCCAACGCTTCGGCGACGGCGACTTCGGCCGCATGTCCCCGCCAGAAGTAAAAACGATCATCGGCATCGAGCACGAAGGGCGTGGTGGCGCGGCCGTCGCCGACCAGGGCCGATGCACGACAGGCCGCGACATCGTCGCCGTCGAGTCGCAGCGCGGTATGGCCCTGGCTCTCGGCCAGGCTGAGTCGTGCCACGCAACGTGCCAGTTCATGCGAGCCGCCGATCGCCCGTGTCCAGCGATAAAGCAGGTGGTCGACATCGCGCCAGTCGGGTGCGTGGACGATGGCGTGTGGCGTGCGGAAGTCGAAGCGCATCAGTCGACCTCCGGTGCCGATGTGGCGAACAAGGCATCGACCGCATTCAGGAATTCCGGCGCGAACCGATGCCGCCACACGCCGCTGCCAGGCGCGAACCCGACCGCACGCACGAACAGGTAGAGGACGTCGCCGAGCCCGAGCGGCTGCGCATCGTTGCGTTGTCGTCGCGCCAGATACCGCCGCACGGCCAAGGCATACAGCAACGCCTGCCAGCGATAGGCGTGATCGTCCATCGCACGCCGCAGCACGGCACCTTCGTAGTCCGACAATGCATGGCCCAGGTGATTGCTCTTGTAGTCGAGCACGTGCACGGCATCGCCCTGCACGAGCACGAGATCGATCTTGCCACTGAGGAACCCGCGCAGTCCGGTTTCCCCTAGCCGGTCGGGGATCAGGCCAGCTTCGCCGAAGCGTTCGCACAGCGTGCGAAGGCGACCGAGATCCAGCGCATCGAGACGGAACTGGAAGTCCATTTCGGCGCGTTGCGCACGTGCATCGAGATCGCCCAGACGCAAGCCGCCGCCGAGGTCGGCTTCGAGTGTGCCCCGCACGCGATCGATCAGTGCATCGGCCAGTGCCGCCTGCTTCGACGGATCGACGCGCAGTCCGGACTGTTCGATGCATTCGTGCACGAAGGCGCGTTGTTCGCGCATCGGCCGACCGATCGCGCGATGTTCGAACACGGCGTGCAGCACATTGCCGAACTCGGTGCCGCGCCATTCGGACAATGCGGCCAGGCGCGGCTCGATGGTGTCCTCATTGTCGATGGGCGGATCGGTCTCGGACGCGTGTTCGTCGCGCGCCGCATCGTCGTCGCGCCAGGCATGGGCACGTGCCATCAGCGACGAGAAACTGTAGGCGGCATCGATCTGTCGTCGCGGCGGCCAGGCGCGCGATACACGTGGCGTTGGCGCGTCCGCGACCGGTGGTGGTGCCACGACCGCCTCGCGGGTATCGACCACGGCGATCTGCGGACAATCCGTGGCGAGCTGGGTCAGGTCGACGCCATGCAGCAACCCGGACCAGGCCGATCCGGCATCACCGATCGGTGCACCGTCCTCCGGCAGCAGCAGATGACAGGCGTGTTGGGCCCGGGTCAGAGCCACGTACAGGACACGGGCACGTTCCTGGGCCGACTCGTGCGCGGCGCGTGCGCGGTGCGCGGCGATAAGCGCGCTGCCCAGGTCGACGCAACGCGTGCCATGCGCCGGATCGTTCCAGACCGGGTAGTCGTCGCGACGACCACGCTGCAAGTCCATCAAGGGCAACAGCACGACCGGGAACTCCAGGCCCTTGCTGGCGTGCAGGGTCATGAGCTGGACCCGGCCAGCGTCGGACTCGATCCGCAGTTCGCGTTCGCCGCCGTTCGTATCCGCTGCGTCACCGGCACCGTCACACTGACTTGCGAACCACGCCAGCAGCTGGTGCTGGCCGGGTCGGGCCTGCGCTTCCGCCTGGGCCAGTTCGCCGAGATGGCGCAGGTCGGTGAGCGCACGCTCGCCGTCGACGCGTGCAAGCAGGCGCGGCGCCGTCGCCGCGATGACACGGTCGATGGCGTGCAACACGCCGTGTCGATGCCACCGATCGGACCACGACGCGAAACGATCGACCTGCGCGCGCCAGGCGGCGTCGTCGACGGCATAACGGCGCAGGTCGGCGTCGGTCGCACCGAACAGACGCGTGGCCAGTGCGGCACGCAAGGCACCGGCGTCGGTGGGGTCGGCGAGCGCGTGCAGGACCACGCGCAACTCGTTCGCCCAGATCGAGGCGAACACGTCGTTGCGACCGGCGCCGACGCAGGGAATGCGACGGCGCTGCAGGTGCTCGCGCAGATCGACGATGTCGTCGCGACGCGGCAGCAACACGGCGATGTCGCCGGGCGCCAACGCACGCTCGCCGAGGCGCCAGCGTCCGGGTGCTAGCCGTGCGGCGATCAGATCGGCGCAGTGTTCCAACGCGTCGCCGTCGCGGACATGCAGTTGCAATGCGGGTGTGGTGCGGCCATCGGCGTCGCGCAGCGGCGTGCGGTCGGCACGACCGGCAGCCCGCACCGGCACGTAGCGGATGGCGTCGTCGTCCATCGCGAACGGATTCGGACTCGCGCCGTACAGCGCATTCGTCGCCGCGACCAGATCGTGTGTGGCGCGCTGGTTCACGGCCAGGCTGAGCTGTTGCGTTGTTGTGGCGGCCGCGCGCAAATAGGTGGCGATGTCGCCGCCGCGGAAGCCGTAGATCGCCTGCTTCGGATCGCCGATCAGCAGCAGCAGGCCGCGTGCGGCGCCGTCGCGGCCGCGATACAGGGCGTCGAAGATCGCCCATTGCCGCGCATCGGTGTCCTGGAATTCGTCGATCAATGCGACCGGCCACTGCGCATGCAGGCGATCGGCGAGTGACTCGCCGTCGTCGCGCGGCGCCGTGGCTTCGGCGTGTACACGTGCGATCAGGTCGTCGAAGGTGAATTGTTCGCGCTCGGCCAGCCGCGACGCGCGCCATTCCGCCAGCATCGGCAGCACGCGCCGCGCACCTTGCGCACGCAGGATGCCATCGCGTTCGACCAGCACGGCGGCGGCATCGCGTGCGAAGGTCGCGACCGGATCGGCGAGCACGGCATCGACGCGGGCGGGATCGATCTGGTCGCGCCAATACGGGTCCGACAGCAGGTCGCGCAGCGGTTTGTCGTCGACGTCGGCGGCCAGATCGCGGCGCGCGATCCAGTCCGCGAGTTCGCCGAGGCGCTTGCGCAGTGCCGTCTTCCGCGATTGCATCGGCAAGGTCGCGGCGAAGTCGCGCAGGCGTGTCGGCGCGTCGGCGTCGTCGAACAACGCGCGCAGTGCATCGACATCGCCACCAAGCACCACCACGCCGGGCTGCAAGGCCGCCCGCATCAGGGCCGCGCGTGCTGATGGCGTCATCCGTGCGAGCGCCGGCAGGCCGCTGTGTTCGTCGTCGCCGGCCGCGTGCGCCAGCCAGCGTGTCAGGTCGTCGAACAATTCATCGCGCAAGACCTCGTCCGAGACCAGTTCACCGATGCGCAGCGACGTGCCCGCCGCCAACGCCTGTTCGGTCAGCACGCGTTTGCACAGGGCATGCAGGGTCGCGATCGGTGCGCGTTCGAGTTCGGCCAGCGCGCATTGCAGCCGCCACTGGACCTCCGCGATCGAAACGCGTTCGATGGTGGCGTCGAGCCAGGATTGCAGCACCGCTTCGTCGGGCGACACGGGCGTGGCCCCGGCACTCCAGCGCAAGGCCCATTGCAGGCGGGCACGGATGCGTTCGCGCAGCTCGGCGGCAGCGGCTTCGGTGAAGGTCGAGACCACGATGGCGTCGGGACGCAGTCCGTGTTCGACGATCAGGCGCAGGTACAGCACCGAGATCGTCCAGGTCTTGCCGGTGCCGGCACTGGCCTCGATCAGGATGCGACGATGCGTCGCGTCACGCGGATCGAGTTCGAGATCGCGCCAATCGGCGGCGGGGTTCATGGCGCACGCTCGCTGTCGCCGAAGCTGATCAGATCGCGCAGCATCGCCGCGGTCGCGATCAGCGTCTGGGTTTCGGCACCGTGCGGATCGACCGGATCGATGCCGCGTGCGAGCCATTGCGTATAGCCGGGCGCAAAGTCGCGCTCACCGGTGTGATGCGAACCCGAAGCCCAGGCGGAACGCATCGCGGCCATGCGCCGCTCGTCGTCGTGGGTGGCAGCGGCCCAGGCGGTCTTCGGCAAATAGGCCAGCGGGTGTTGTTCTGCGGACTGCCACAACGCGATCAGCCGCAACAGGCGGCGCTCCAGGTCGTCGCCCCGTGCGACCGGATCGACCGCGTTCAACACCGTGTCCCAGCGCGGTGTCTTGTCCTTCTTCGGCGTCGTGAGCAGGCAGACCCGCAGCGGTTGTTCGGGATGCGCCAAGCGCAGCAAGGCCCATTCGACGAACAGCGGCAGGCGCTGCCGGAAGTCGAGGTCAGCCAGCGCCTTGCCCGGAAATGCGTCGAACAGCAGCCATCCCTTCGCGTCGGCATGCACGCGCGTCACTGTGCCCTGCACGCGGCAGGCACCGAGCATCAGGTCGATGGCGACCGGTGCGCGCGGCGGCAGGCCGTGGGCGAGATCCGGATCGTCGCTGGCGACGTGCAGCAGGGCGTCGACCTGGTCGGCCATCGCCCGGTAGGCCTGGCGCCCGAGCGCACCGGCCGGCAGCTGTCCGGACAAGCGCAGCCAGTCCGGTGCCTGTGCGGGCGCCGCGAATTCGCCGCGCACCAGCAATGTCGTCAGCAAACGCTGCGGCAGTCGCGCCAGCGGATCGGGTTGCGCCGTCAGCGGCTCGCGTTGCGCGCTTTGATCATCGTCGAGCGCATCCAGACGCAGCTTCAGCCGGTCGCGCAGCAGATCGGCGGCAGGATCGCGGAAATAGCGTAGCAGGCGCGCCAGCGGCACGATCTGCGCGTCGTCATCGCTGGGTGCTGGACGTTCGGTGGCGACGAAGCGTTCGTCGTCGTTGTCCTGCATGCGCACCATCGCCGCATCGTCGCGACTGAAGCTCGACAGGCGCGGATCGCGACCATCGAAATAGGCGTCGTCGAACGGTTGCAGCGGGTGCGCGACGAACCAGGGCCGGGTGTCACCGAGGCGCGACTCGAGCCAGGCCAGCAGTTCCGCCAGTGGTGCGGCCGGATTGCGCGGCTTGCCGTCCTGCGCGCCTTCGTGTTGGTAGCTCAGATGCAGGCGGCTGCGCGCCGCCATCACGGTTTCGAGGAACAGGTAGCGGTCGTCGCTGCGCGTGTCGCGGTCGCCGATGCGCGCATGGCGCGGCATCAGGTCGAGGCCGTCGTCGTGACCGATGCGCGGAAATTCGCCGTCGTTCAGGCCGAGCACGGCGATCATGCGGAACGGGATCGAGCGTTGCGGGACCATGCCGCAGAAGGTGATGCCGCCGAGCAGGAACGGCTGGCGTTCCGGCACCCGCATCAGTGCTTCGTCGACCAAATTGCACATGCTGGCGTGTGCCAGTTCGGGGTCCGCAGCGGCGGTGCGGAACTGTTCGCGCAAGGCCCGCAGCGTGGCTTGCAGGCTGGCCAGGGCCGCGGTCTCCTGGGCGTCACCGGGATCGGCTTCGAACAGGTTCGCGAGCAAGGCCTCCATGCGTGCGCACCACTGCAGGGCCGGGTGCGTGTCGCGTGCCAATTCGCACCAGTCGGACAGCTGCGAGAGCAGGCGATCGAGTGCGCCGAGCGCAGCCACCGGCACACCCTGCACGCCGCCCACCGGCCACAGTCCGGTCTGTTCGGCGGTCGCTTCCGGAACCTCGTCGCCGTAGACATGGCCAGCGACCAGTCGCGCCAGACCCCAGGCGAAGCTGTGTTCGGAATAGGCAGGCAAGCCCATGCGTTCGCGCGCACGCGCATCGAGGCCCCAGGCGACGCGTGCATCGTCGAGCCAGCGGCGCAGTGCGTCGATGCCGTCGTCGTCGAGATGCAGCGCGCGCCGGATCGCACCCACCTGAAGCAGATCGAGCACCTGCGCAGCTTCGATGCGCGAGCGCGGCATCTGCAGCAGCGCGAGGAAGGCATCGAACAGCGGATGCGCGCGCCGCAGCGCCAGATCGGCGCAATGCCAGGGCAGTTCCGATCGCGCATCGCCAGACGGGCCGAAGATGGCCGGCAGCAAGGGCGCGTAGGCGGCGATGTCGGGCGCCATCACGACGATGTCGCCGGGTTTCAGGGTCGGGTCGGCGACGAGCGCATCGAGCACGGCATCGCGCAACACTTCCAGTTCACGGACGCGGGTGTGGCAGCCGTGCACGCGCAGGCTGGCGTCACGCAACGCATCGATGCTGACCGGCGCGGGCAGGTCGCTGCGCAGCAGGCGGATGCCTTGCTGCAGCCATGACAGGCGGTCGCTGACCGCTGCGGCGGTTTCGTCGTCGTCGCCATCGCGCACATCGGCGACAAGGTCCTGTGCCTGCTCCAGCAAGGCCAGCCCGAAGTGCTGGCCGAGCCGTCCCCAGGCCGCGAGCAAGGGATGGCCGAGTGTCTGCAGTTCGCGTTCGGCGTCATCGCCAGCGCCGAGGTGTTGCAGCCGCGACAGGCGCCCGCGGTCGTCGCCGAGGCCGGCCCAGTACTGCACGCAGGGATCGGGGAAATACAGGCAGACCAGGCGATGTCTCGCCTCCGCGCACAGAACCTCAAGCTCGCTGGCCGGCAGATGGCTGAGCCCGAACACATGCAGCGGCGGTTCGATCCGCGCATCGGGTTCGGCGACGCGGCGTTGGGTCGCCAGCGTGTTCAACAAGGTGCCGCGATGTTCGGCGCCGAACCCGCGTCGCAACTGCCGCCACAAGGGCGCGAGGAAGTGGCGCACCGGCACGGTGTCGCGGCCCCGCTCCCAGGCCGACAGCCAATCCGGGCGATAGACCAGGTAACGCGCATAGATCGCGGCGATGCGGTCGGCCAACTGGAAACGGCGATGCGCGTCGGCACCGGCGAGATAGCGACGCAGCCGCGCGTCGTCGACATCATCGAGCGCGGCCAGCACCGCCCAGCGCAGGCTCTCGCGTCGATACGGTGTCAGTGTCGCCGCGCTCGATCCGAGCCGGGCCTGCATCTGTTCGTCCAGCCAGCTGCCGGGCAGCTGCACCGCGAGATTGGCGACGATGTCGCCGGCCCCGCGGCGGCGCGCCAGTTCGCGTGTCAGCCAGCGCTGGATCCCCGGATGCGCCGCGAGGACGTGCTGAGGCGCGAGCAGGTCGTCCGGCGGCCAGGCGTCGAGCAGCGCTTCCAGCGGCCCGATCAGGGCTTCGAGCCGACTGGCTCGATAGACGCGCAGACCGCGCAGCGCTGCATCCTTGTCGGCCTTGCCCGTACCCATCCGATTCCACCCGCCGCGATCGCACCCACCTTAGGCGCAGACCCGCATCGCGGCAACCCGCGCACTCTCGCGACAGCGGGTCTCGGGATCTGAGACGCCGATGCGGACACTGCCCGCACCGGTTCTCCGGTTGCTGCTTTGACCACCACGGTCAACTTCGGCCCGCGTCGTGATCCGGCGCGGGCTTTTTCTTGTTGCGACCAATTTGGTCGAGCGCTACTTTTGGCGCGTTTCCGCCTGGCCGCGACAGTCGTACGCGTGGACATTGTGCGGGGCAATCACAAAAAGAATGTCCTTGGGGGACTGTCATCATGTTGAAGAAATCGCTCGCCCTGTTGCTGTTCTCCGGCGTTGCCGCAGCACAGACGTCGTTCACAGCCGGTCCTGGCTTGGCCCTGGCCGTTCCCGACAACGCTTACAACGGCAACACGGCGTCGATGGCTTGCCACACCTTGAATGTGCCTTCGTTCGGGACGGTGGACGACGTGTCGGTCCAGGTCGCCATGTCGCACTCCTATGTCGGTGATCTGACGATCAAGCTGATCAGCCCGGCATCGACGGTGGCGACCCTGGTGTCGCGACCGGGCGTGATCGAGACCGTGGACGATGGCAGCGACACTGCGGGGTTTGGAGAGAGTGCCAACCTCGCCATCGCCAATCCGTTGACCTATGTCCAGACCGCGCCCACCGAATCCGAGCAGATGGGCAAGGTGCCCGTTGATATGGGGACGAACGACACGATCTGCCTGTTCGCCGGCAGTCCGTGCAGCTACAACCCGGACAATGGCGCCGCGACGTCCAGCGAAGATCTGTCTACGGCGTTTGACGGCCAATCGGGGACCGGCAATTGGCAACTCTGCATTGGTGACTCCGGTCCCGCAGATCTTGGATCGCTGGATGGCTGGACCCTGACTTTGACCGGCACGTCTTCGGCCGACCTCTCGATCACGAAGACCGACGGCGTGGCCTCGGTGAATGCCG
>JAKJFE010000130.1 GCA_022705045.1 Pseudomonadota bacterium
CGGATCGGCGAAGACGCAGGATGTCCAGATCAGCGGTAGTCGCGAAAGGATCGATCGGATCACGTGTTGAAACTCCAGGATCGATCCTGCGACATCGCTACGAACCTTTCGTTCCCCGCCATGGGCCGCGTCTTAGGCTGAGTTGAGCGCAGCGAAACCCAGCGATGCCGTACGACCGATCTGGGTTTCGCTGCGCTCGACCCAGCCTACGCGAGCACTCGACTCAACGGATGTCTATGCCACCGCAAACGCATCCCGCGTCAGGTTCTCGGGCGCGCCGGTGGTGGCGCGGACTTCGTCTTCGATGCGGATGCCGCCGAACTTGGTGAGGTGATCGATCTTGGACCAGTTCACGTGGGCGGCGTGTGGGCCGGCCTTGAGTTGGGCGAGCAGCATCGGGATGAAGTAGAGGCCCGGTTCGATGGTGACGACGAAGTTTTCTTCGAGCGTGCGGGTCATGCGCAGGAACGGATGGCCGGCGGGGCGCGGGATCGTGTCGCCCTGTTCGTTGGCGTGGAAGCCGGCGACATCGTGCACCTGCAGGCCGATCGGATGGCCGAGGCCGTGCGGGAAGAAGGTCGAGGTGACGGCTTCGGCGACCATGGCTTCCGGACTCATGCGTACGATCTCCTGTTCGGCGAGCACGCCGGCGAGCAGGCGATGCGCTTCGAGATGCAGTTCCGGATAGTTCTGGCCAGCGCGCACCTTTGCGCACAACTGCTGCTGCACGCGATCGACACCGGCGATCAGGGCGCCGAAGTCGGCATCACCATTGCCGTAGGTGCGGGTGATGTCGGAGGCGTAGCCATGCACCTGCGCGCCGGCGTCGATCAGGAACGAGCGATGTTCGCCCGGGCGATCATGGCGCTGGTACTGGTAATGCAGCACCGCCGCGTGTTCGTTCAGGCCGATGATGTTGGTGTAGGGCAGATCGAAGTCGTTGTGACCGGTGGCTTCGAGATAGGCGCGATGGATCTCCAGCTCCGAACCGCCGCCGCGGAAGGCCGCTTCCGCAGCACGATGCCCGCGCACCGCGCGTGCCTGCGCCAGGCGCATGCAGGCGAGTTCGTAGTCGGTCTTGGCGCTGCGTGTGAAGTGGAGCGATGAGATCACCCGCGCCGGGTTGTTCGGGACATAGGCGCCGACGGCGTCGTGGGCTTCGCCGATGATGGCGAGGCGTTCGTTATGCGGCGGAAAATGCTGCGCCGCTTCGTCTGGCTGGCGGATCACGCGGATATCGAAGTGTTCGACCCAGTAACCATGCGGCGGCGCGGGCGGCAGATGCCAGTAGTCGTCCGGCTGGCAGTAGATCAGCACCGGCTTGCGCCCGGGCGTCACGACGATCCAGGAATCGGTCTGGTGCGTCAGCGGCACGAAGGCCTTGAACGGCGGATGCGACACGAAGGGCAGCGGGCGGTCGTCGAGGAAACGGAATTGCTCGCGCCCCGACGCGATCAGCAGATGCTCGAAGCCGCCGAAGGCGAGCGCACGCTCAGCGCGCGCGACCACGGTCGCGACATGGTTCGGGTACAACTCGGCCAGGCGTTCGCTCATCTCGGACTCCACTGCGGGACGCGCATTCTGCCCGAGCCCGCACGCCGTCGACAGTGAGCCTGGCTCAGGCGTTGACGCCGCCTTCCACCCATTCCGCCAGCAGTTCCTGATCTTCCGCCGACATCGACACGATGCGGAAACCGGCCCAGTACTGACCCGGCACGCTGGCCGGTTCCGACCACTGCTCGTGCATGCCGACCTCGATCTCGATCGGTGCGTGACTGTGGATCGGCAGCGGGAAGCTGAACTGGTACAGCGCATCCGCGCGCAGTTCGCGATTCGCGATCAGCATCATGCCGTCCGGCGACAGGTTGCCGATCTGGCCAATGGTCTCGCCGGTCATGGTGTTCACGACGTGGACCGGCACTTCCGGGTCTCGGCGTTTCGAGCGTCGATGTTCGCGCATCTCAATGGGCCTCGGCGGCAGGGTCGGCCGACTGGCCGGTGAAGGATTTCAGCTTGCGCACGATCGCGTTCCAGGCGCGATCGATCAGGTTCTCGCTCGGTTCCTCGAACAGGCGCGCATGGCCTTCGTGCAGGTCGCGCGCGAGTTGTTCCAGCGAGCTTTCGTGGCAGCGCGCGCCGCGCTGGTTCACGAACAGGCAGCGGCCGGTGAGGGTGCTGAACCACGACAGCTTGCGGCGCACGCGATCTTTCTGACCCGCCTGTACGACTTCAAACCAGGTGCCGAACGGCAGCGTCTTCAGGCGCGCGAGCAGGGTCTGCTCTTCGGCATTCAGCGGCGGATCGACGTGTGGCCTGTGGGCGTGATGATGGGCGTGATGATCGCCTTCCTCACCGAAGCGGCTGTGTGCCTTCAGCCGTGCCGCGACTTCGGTCAGCGTGGCGGGGTCATCGTTCGCGGCAGCGACGGGTGCGCCATGACGGGGCCCGAACAGGCGGTCGCCGACCGACTGGATGTCCTCGACATGGAAACCGATCTGGCTGAGTCCGCCCTCGAGCGCTTCGCGCAGGGCTTCGCGACGCGAGGGCGTGGTTTCGGTGGCCTCGCCGCGGCCGTAACGGATGACGCCATCGACGAAGGCCAGGCGGTCGCGATAGACCGGCGAATCTTCGCCCTGGCGCAGCACCGTCAGCGCCAGCACGTCGGTCCAGGCCTGTTCCAGCAGGGTGCGGATCAGCGCCCGCGGCTTGTCGCCGCCGATATGCGCCGCGATCGCCGCGATCGCGGTCTGGCGGGCCGATTCGAGCTTCTCGCGCCCACGCGCGGCATCGACATGGCGGCGCTCCGCCACTTCCGATTTCCTGGCCTGGGTCTGCAGGTGGCGGGACAGGTCGCTCAGGACCTGTTCGAACACCTTGGGGTCGTCCTGGAATTCGGACAACACGCGGTCGACCGAACTCTGCATCTTCTCGACCAGCTGGCGGTCGTCGTCGCCTTCATCGAGCCAATACAGGCCGCTCTCCGCGACCGCATTCAGCAGCTGCCGGGCCGGATGCGCGCGCTGGCTGAAGAAGCTCTTGTCGCGCAGTGCCACGCGCAGCAGCGGCACCTGCAGCTTGGTCATCAGCTGCGACACGGTCGGGTTCGGATTGCCGTGCTTGGCCAGGTTTTCGTAGAGCAGGCCGACCAGGTCGATGGTGTCGGCGTCTTCCTCGTGCAGGCGCGGGATGCGGCCTTCCGGGGTGATCTGGCGCAGCTGGTTCAGCACGTCCTGCTTGACGTGCTGCACCGAGCGCGGGACCAGCTTGCCGCCGATCGACAGCGGCATGGCCGGCTTCTGCTGCAGCATGCCGAGCACCGATTGCAGGTCATCGCTGCGCGCGGCGAAGGCGTTCGCGTCCGGCGTCGGCGCGGCGCCAAGCCCGAGCGCCTGGCGACGCCCGGAGAGCAGTTCGCGCATCGTCTGGAACATCTGTTGATCGACCGCCTCATTGCTGGCGGGTTCGCGAGCCGGCACGGGCATCTGCGACGGCGACGGTGAGGCAGCGGTCGACCAGCCGCCGGGCACACCCGGCCATCCGGTCATCGGTCGCGAGAATCCCCCGAAACGGCCGCTGTCGCCGGTTTCCGCTTCGGCCACCGTGGTCGCGGCCGGCGTGGCCAGTCCGAACCGGGTCTGTTGCGTACGCTGCTGGAAGCGCGCACTCGCTTCGCTGGTGGACGGCGCCGCCACGACAGGCGAGGGTTCGACCGGCGCGATCGCGGGAGCCACCGTGGCACGAGGCAGATGATCAGCCGGATGCGCGGGCTCGGGCGTGCCGAGGCCGGTGTCGGCATCGATCGGTGTCGGCGCGATGCCGGCTCTTCCGGCTGCGGCGACGGGTGGCAGTTCGCGGCCGCCTTCCGACGTCGGCGTGTCGTTGCGTCGGGCGCGCGGGCTGAGCACGAACAGGTCGGGCAGGACTCGGCTGTCGACGAGGATGCGATTGGCGTCGTCGATGAAGCGGTCCAGGCGCGAGAACAGGGACTGATCGACGCAACGGAAGAACAGCACGCGGTGTTCGACCGGCAGGTCCAGATGTTCCGCCGCCTGGCGCACGCATTCGCTGAGCCGATGCGGGCCGATCGGCAAGTCCTCGGGTTCGAACATCGGGGCTTCGGCCAGCGTGGCGAAACGCATGCCGAGCGAGAACATGGGCTGGCTGGAACGGACCTCGGCCCGATTCGCGGCCTCGACCAGGGCGAGCGACTCTTCCAGGTCGGAGGCGTCGACCAAGGACAGCTCGGCGCGCGGGCCGCGGGCCGACTTGGCGATGGCCGATTGCCGTCGCGGTTCGGCCAGGCTGGCGAGGGCGGATTCGAACAGGGCCATCAGGGCCGGGGCCAGATCGGCGCGGACCCGGCGCACCTCGCGCAGCGATTCGAAGCAGCGTTGCTGTTCCTCGTTGCTGCGGGCTTGTTCGGCGCGCCGGAACAGGCCCTGTTCGAGCGCGTCGAGGGCGTCGACCATGCCATGTTCGAGAAACGGCGAGAGCTGACCGAGCAGAGTGTCGAGAATGGCGCGCACGCGTCCCGGGAACGGACGCGACCGCAGGGTCAGCAGGGGCTCGCGCTTGGCGCCTGGCCGGGCGCGCCCGGGGCTGGGAACTTCCATGGATGCCGACCTCCGAATCCGGTGCGCGCGCCGGGCGGACCCGGCGCGAATGTGATCCAGTTCACAAGCAAGAAGCTCGCCATGGCGCGAGACGATGGCTGCCCGCGAGCTTACTCGCCGTAGGACAGGGTCACATAGGCCCCGCGTCCCGGGGTGTTGTAGCCGGACAGTACCTCGTAGTCGCGATCGAGCAGGTTCTCGACGCGGACGCCCACACGCCAGCGTTCGCCGAAGGGCAGCGAGCCGACCAGATGCACCAGGCCATAGCCCGGCAGCGGGCCATTGAAATCCTGGCGCGTGCCGGAGCCGAACACTTCGGTACCGAGGCTGGCACCGCCAGACAAGGTGTAGTCGACGCGCAACGTCCCCTTTTGACCCGGTCGACGCAGCAGATCGGTGCCGGTGTCGCGGTTCTGGGCGTCCTGCACGGTCGCATTGGCGACGAGGGCGAACGCACCGACGTGGCCGCTGTATTCCAGTTCGACACCATCGATGTCGGCGCGGGCGATGTTGATGGCCTGGTAGGTCTCGCCGCCGCTGAAGCTGATCAGGTCGTCGACGCGGGTGCGATAGGCGCTGGCTTCGATGCGGTGGTCGCCGTTGAAGTCGTGGCGCAGGCCGAGTTCGAGGCTGTCCGACTGTTCCGGCTGCAGTGCCGGATTGCCGGCGAACAGGCCGCCGAAACCGGGCGAATACAGTTCGTTGAGGCTGGGTGCACGGAAGCCCTGACCGAAGCTCGCGCGCAGACGGGTCGCGTCGGCGAGTTGCCAGCCCCAGGCGGCCTGGAACGTGGCTTCGCCGCCGAACACCGAACTGTCGTCGTAGCGGCCGGTGAATTCGAGGTCGTGTGCGCCGGCGTGGTGCGCGACGCCGGCATACAGCGCGGTGTTGTGGCGACGTGCGCCGAACACTTCGGTATTGCCGAAGGTCTCGAGTTCGGCGCCGCGCTCACGGGCGTAGTTCACGCCGCCGGACAGCGTCGTCGCGTCGTTCAGCGTGTACTGGTGGTGCCAGTCGAGTGTGTTGCGGCGCGCTTCATAGGCGGCGAAATACGCCGGCGTGTCGAGGTCTTCGCGCGAATGGCCGAGGTCGAGGCGATGCGTCCAGCGATCGGCGAGTGCGCCTTCGATCGACAGCACCGCGGAGGTGTTCTCGGCGTCGGTCACGCCCTGGTCGAACTCGACTTCGGCCTGTGTGCCCTGTGCCGCGAAGCGCAGCATCTGCTCGCCGATGCTGGAGGCGATGTTCAGGCGCGCGTGGTTGTTTTCGTAGCCATCCTTGTCCGGATTGAAGCCGTAGGCGTTTTCGTTCGTCGCCGAGAAGCCGTCGGTCTGCTCCTGGCCGACGGTCAGCGACATCTCGCCGCGTTCGCCCTGGCCGCCGATGCTGGCGTCGACGCCGAGGCGGCCGTATTTGCCGGCCATGACGCGCCCCGCGTAACCGTCGACCTTGCGGGTGAAGATCTGCACGACGCCGCCGATCGCATCCGAACCCCAGAACGCCGCGCGCGGGCCGCGCACGATCTCGATGCGCTCGACGTTGGCGAGCGGCAGATGCGCGAGATCGTACAGGCCGGAATTCGCCGACGAGACGCGTACGCCGTCGATCAGGAACAGGGTGTGGTTCGAGTTCGAGCCGCGCAGGAACAGCGTGGTCGCCTGACCGACACCGCCGCTGCGGGTGATGTCGACGCCGGCTTCGGTGCGCAGCAGTTCCATCAGGTCGCCGGCCTGGCGGCGTTCGATCTCGGCGCGGTCGATCACACGCACCGCGGCGAGCGTGGCATCGATCACGGTCGATTCGCGACGCGCGGTCACTTCGACGGTCGGGCCGCGCTTGGTGTCGGATGATTCCGTTCGTGGTGAGCCTGTCGAACCATGGTCGGAATCAGGCGCAGCCGCGACGTGGGCGGTCGCCAGCGCCAACGCAATCGCGACGGACAGGGAAACAGCATTCGGGTTCTTCGAGAGCATGGAGTCTTCCTCGTACGGCACGCACCCGTGCCGGTGATGGTGAGACGCCACGCGGGACCGAGCGGTCTGCGGCAGCAAGCGGAATTCGCGATGTGCATCAGCCCCCGCCGCCCCACGCAGCGCTGGTGAATGCCATCGGGCCGGTCTCCGGACTCGCGAGCGGGTTTCCCCGGAACGTCACCTTCCCATGCTTGCGCACAGTGGCTCTGACATTCCAACTCGCTTACCGTTGCGGGGGCAGCGTCGGCCTTGCACCGACTTCCCGTTTCACCCCGAACGCCTCATGCCAAGACGCGCGGGACACCAGACAGCCCGAATAGCGTATCTCGTGAGATTGGGGTTCCGGCAATGCCTGTGGCCGTGATATGCGTTGCAAAGCGCATGAATTTCTTGAATGGAGGTTCTCATGCTCTTCGAAGAATCCAGTCGACTGGCTCTTGAACTCGGAGGAGACCCCGACTGCGCGCTCTGGAATCACTCACTGAACCCGACCGTCAGAGTGATTGTTCAGCGATGTCGTGAGCGTGGTGCGATCAGCAAGGACGAGGTTGTTCGATCTCACCCCGGAATGACGCCAAGCGAGTACATCGAGCTCCGAGGCGTGATTCCGTTGTGCTTTCGAGATCTGATCAATGGCCCGCGAAGAGTTGGCGGATTTCGGCGAAAATCGATCGAAGTACCTGTGGTCAGGGAAGGCAATGCAACCGACTTAAGAAGCGGAATGCCGCAGGACGAGGTCGATGCTGCCAATAGGATCGCCGAGCTTCTTACTCATTCCGATTTGGAAAAACTTGTTGGAAAGAAGCTTCTAGCGTCTTATCGCGCTCTCTGGCGAACAATCAGCGGCGGTACCGCGTCGCTCACCAAGGAAGCGTTGGGAGCGATCCTTGTACTTCGTGCGGGTGATGACTTGCTTGGAGATGGCGATCTTCGATCGCTTCTGGCGAAGAAATGTGGCGTAGACAACCTCCAGAGATGGCACTCGGGAAAGGCCAGTGCGATCGAATTTGTTTCCAAGGTTGGATTGCCTGAGCGATTCGCAGGATCTGTCCGGGAGAAGGCACCGGATGGAGTCGAATGGTTGAGTGGGCGAATTGAGCTTTCTCCTCTCGAAGACTTTCAAGAGGAGGTGCTTTCGACCGCTTACGAACAACTTCGAAGAGACAGGCGTCCGCGAACAGTGATCACATTGCCTACCGGGGCGGGAAAGACTCGAACGGCTGTTGAGTATGTGCGGAGAATTCTCGGTTCAGACCTGAGAAACAAGACGAGCACAGTAATTTGGGTTGCCCATACTTCGGAGCTTCTTGAGCAAGCAATTGAGGCTTTCCGGCAGGTTTGGAGTCAAGCAACGGATGTGCCGCAGCTTCGGATTGAGCGTCGATTTGGTGGTGGCTCTCACGAGTCCGAGCGAGATGCGGAGACATTGTCGGCCGGATCAACGGAGTACCAAATTGTCGTTACAACACCTCAGACAGCATTGAATGACATCCGCCGCTGGCGAGAATCTTTCTCGGAACAGTATGCGCAATGGCTCGAGAGCCTTGAATTGATTGTGATCGATGAGGCCCACAGAGCCGCGGCGCCGCAGTACGAATCTTTGTTGAATGAACTTGCTGGGGACTACAAGCCTAGAGTCTTAGGGCTGACCGCGACGCCATTCCGGCACGAGTACATCAACGATCCAGAGCTCGGCACAAAGAAACTCTATCTGGTGTTTCGACAGATCGCCGCTCCGAACAAGACTCTGGGACAAGAGCCGAGGGAGGTTCTTCAGCAGCGACAGATATTGGCAACTCCGATCGAGAATAGAGTTGAGACCGGCAAGTATTTCGCGATAAGTGGGCTACTTGGCGAGAAGAGCCTGCCGCTGGAGCAGGACGACATAGATGCTGTGGATCGAGAATTGCGCGATCTAGCTGACGAGGCTGATCGGCGTGC
>JAKJFE010000131.1 GCA_022705045.1 Pseudomonadota bacterium
GCGCCTGGCGAAGGCCAGAGTCGCGAAGAAGCCAGGCGCGCATTCGACGAAGCGATCCTGGAGCGACTGGTCGCCCTGAATGCCGAACGCGCCGCCGAAGAAGCGCGCGGACTGGTGCGCTGGTTGCGGCCCGAGTTCCAGAATGCCGGCGCCACGGCACGCCCCGAACAGACCGAGATCGACACCGGTGCCGACGACGGCGACAGCACCGACACCGCGACAACGGCGGTGACCGTGCCCGCCAAACCCGCGCCCTGGCCCAAGGACACGATCGAACAGGTCCGTGCCGTCGCCGACCTGATGGCCGCCAGCGCGACGCCGTTGTCGATCGACGACATCGCCGCACGGTTCAGCGGTCGCGGCCCATGGAAGAAACGCCTGCCGCCACTGCTGGCCATGCTGGTGGCGCTGGGCCGCGCCCACCAGGACGGCACGCGGTTCAGTCGGGGCGGCAGCTGATGGCCGCCGCAGGAACCTGAACCTGCTGGCTACTGCCCGATCTGGTTGATCGGTAAGTAGACATAATATACATTCTCAACGATTCCGGGCCAGGAGCGTGTAGTACAGCAACGGGATCACCACCAGGGTCAGCACGGTCGACACCAGGATGCCGAAGATCAGGCTGATTGCGAGGCCGTTGAAGATCGGGTCGTCGAGGATGAAGAACGCGCCGCCCATGGCCGCGACCGCGGTCAGCGCGATCGGTTGGGCGCGCACGGCGCAGGCTTCGACAACGGCGTCGGCCAGCGCCATGCCCTGGCTGCGGGCATGGTTGATGAAGTCGACCAGCAGGATCGAGTTGCGCACGATGATGCCGGCGAGCGCGATCATGCCGATCATCGAGGTCGCGGTGAACTGTGCACCGAGCAAGGCATGTCCGGGCATCACGCCGATGGCGGTCAGCGGGATCGGCGCCATGATCACGAGCGGCACCACGTAGCTGCGGAACTGCGCGACCACGAGCAGATAGATCAGCAGCAGACCGGCGGAATACGCGAGCCCCATGTCGCGGAAGGTCTCGAAGGTGATCTGCCACTCGCCATCCCATTTCACCGCGAAGCGCGAGGTGTCGGCCGGTTGCGCGAAGAAATACTGGTCGATCTTCTCGCCGGCCAGCGGCGCCGCGTTCAACTGCGAGACCACGCTGAACATGCCGTACAGCGGCGAATCGAGCGCGCCGGCCTCGTCGGCCATGACATAGACGACCGGTGCGAGATCCTTGT
Organism: Pseudomonadota bacterium; assembly: GCA_022705045.1. GTDB lineage: Bacteria > Pseudomonadota > Gammaproteobacteria > Xanthomonadales > Ahniellaceae > JADKHK01. Next base: position 1,224 of record JAKJFE010000131.1, read on the forward strand.
GATACAGCGTCTGTTCCCACGGCTGCTGCTCGACGCGCACCATCTCCGACAGCGGCACCAGACGACCGTCGTTGGCACGCACGCGAATCGCCAGCAGTTGCGCGAGATTGGCCTGTTCGCCCGCAGGCAGGCGCAGTCGGATCGGCACCGGATACTTCGAGGCGCCATCGCGCAGATAGGTGGCATCCGCACCGGAAACGGCCAGCGCCAGCGCATCGGCGATCTGCGCCTGGGTGATGCCGAGGCGCGCGGCACGTTCGCGATCGACGATGACGACGTCGCGCGCCGCATCACCTTCCATGCTGGTGTCGATGTCGACGATGCCTTGGGTCTCCGCGAACTTCGCCTGCAAGGCACGTCCGATCTCGCGTGCACGCTGCGCATCGGGGCCATAGATTTCGGCCACCAGCGGCGCCATCACCGGCGGACCCGGCGGCACTTCGGTGACCTTGATCGAGGCGCCGTATTTGTTCCCGATCGCCGCCAGCGCCGGACGCACCGCACGCGCGATGTCGTGGCTCTTGCGCGAGCGTTCGTGCTTGTCGACCAGATTGACCTGCAGGTCACCGACGTTGGCACCGCTGCGCAGGTAGTACTGGCGCACCAGGCCGTTGAAGTTCACCGGTGCGGCCGTACCAGCGTAACCCTGCACATGGCGGACCTCGGGCACATCGACCAGGGCCTGCGCGAGTTCGACCAGCAAGGCATTCGTGCGTTCCAGCGGCGCACCTTCCGGCAGGTCGACGACGACCTGGAACTCCGACTTGTTGTCGAGCGGCAGCATCTTCAACACGACCAGTTGCAGCACCGCCAGCAGGGCCGCGAACAACACCGCCGCGATCATTCCGCCGAACAGCATCAGGCGACGGCGGCCGCCGCGTTCGGTGTCGAGGAAGGGTGTGAGCACGCGCTGGAACAGTCGCTTCAGGCGGGCGGCGATGCCACGGCCGCCCTGCCCTGTTTCGTCCGCGACGTGATGGCGCGACAGCAGCTTGTAGGCGAGCCAGGGCGTGACCGTCAGTGCGATCAGCAGCGACAGCAGCATGCCGGCCGAGGCATTGATCGGGATCGGCCGCATGTACGGCCCCATCAATCCGGACACGAAGGCCATCGGCAGCAGTGCGGCGATCACGGTGAAGGTCGCCAGAATCGTCGGTGCGCCGACTTCGTCCACCGCGGGCGGAATCGCGTCGAGCAATTTCTTCGCCCCGAGCGCCATGTGCCGATGGATGTTCTCGACGATGACGATGGCGTCATCAACCAGGATGCCGATCGAGAAGATCAGCGCGAACAGCGACACGCGGTTGATCGTGAAACCCATCGCCCAGCTCGCGAACAGGGTCAGTGCCAGCGTCAGCACGACGGCGGTGCCGACCACGATGGCCTCGCGCCAGCCGAGTGCGAACAGCACCAGCAAGACCACCGACAGCGTCGCGAAGACGAGTTTCTGGATCAGCTTCATCGCCTTGTCGTTGGCGGTGTAGCCGTAGTCGCGCGTGGTCGTGATGCGCACGCCCTCGGGCACGTGGGTGGCCTTCAGTGCATCGAGGCGGGCGAGAATCGCGCCGGTGATGTCGGCCGCATTCGCGCCCGGCTTCTTCGCGATGGCAATCGTGACTGCAGGGGCCAGGGCCAGCGTGCCCGCGCCCTGCCCGGCTTCGGCATGCCAGACGTATTGATGCGGCAGGTCGGCACCACGGCGGATATGGGCGACATCGGCCAGCAACAGCGGACGACCATCGCGCAGCCCGACGATCAGGTTCGCGACTTCGTCGGCATCGGCCAGCCAGGTGCCTGCGGTGACCGGCACCTGGGCATCGGCAGCGACGCGTTCGCCGGCCTGCTGCACGACATTCGCGGCTGCCAGCGCACCGGCCAGATCGGATGGCGTCATGCCATACGCGGCGAGACGCGTGGCATCGAGTTCGACCACGACCGCACGCTCCGGCGCACCGATCGTGTACACGTCACGCGTCCCGGGTACACGCTTCAGTTCGGTTTCCAGCGTGTGTGCGACTTCGGCCAGTTCGGTGGCGCCGCGCGCATCGTCGCTCGACAGCGTCAGGCTCATCACCGGCACGTCATCGATGCCCATCGGCCGCACCAGCGGCTGGCCGACGCCGAGCCCGCGCGGCGCCCAGTCCTGGTTCGAATAGACCTGGTTGTACAGGCGCACCAGCGCATCCTGGCGCGGCACACCGACCTGGAATTCGACCGTCAATACCGCCATGCCCGGACGCGAGACGGAATAGACGTGTTTCACGCCCTCGACTTCCGACAGCACCTGCTCGAGCGGATAGCTGACCAGATTCTCGACATCCGCGGCCGGTGCGCCGGCGAACGGCACCATGATGTTGGCCATGGTGACGTCGATCTGCGGCTCTTCCTCGCGCGGCGTGATCAGCACCGCGACCAGACCGAGCAGGAAGCCGGCGATGGCCAGCACCGGTGTCAGCGGATTCGCGACAAACGCGCTGGCCAATCGTCCCGAGATGCCCATCCGGGTGGCATCGTGGCTCACGTCGCGCTCCCCTTCGCGCCGGTGATGTGGGCGAGCGCGGCCAGCGGATCGGCGGCGATGCGATCACCGGCATCCAGGCCAGCCAGGACCTCGACCCGATCGCCGAAGCGGTGACCCAGTCGCACCTGACGCAGCGCCACGCGGTTCGCCGCATCCACCACGTAGACCGCGGTCACTTCGCTGCGACGCACGAGTGCCGTTTCCGGAATCAATACCCGTTCGGCTTCGCCGATCGCGAATGCCGCCTTGACCGTCATGCCGGGTTGCAGCCCGGTCTCGGCTTCCGGCAATTCGAGGCGCACGCGGAAGCTGTGTGTCTTCGCGTCCGCGTACGGAAAGATGACGACTTCGCTGGCTTCGATGCGGCGGCCGTCGTCGAGCAGGATCGCGGCCTTCGACTGTTCGCGGATCGCCGCGAGGTCACCCTGCGGAATCTCGACCTCGACGCGCAACTGCGCCAGCGACAGGCCCGACACCAGCGGCTGGCCCGGGCGCACGGTTTCACCGACCTGCACATGGCGTTCGGTGAGGATGCCGCTGTAGGGCGCGCGGACCACCGTGTAATCGACCTGCTCGCCCGCTTCGCGCACTGCGGCGCGTGCCGCTTCGAAGGCTGCGTTCGCGGCATCGTGACGGGCCACCGCCTGATCGTAGGCAGCCTGCGCGATCAGCTTCTTGGCGATCAGATCCTTGGCGCGATCGAACGCGAGTTGTGCCTCGCGCGCGTTCGCTTCCGCCGCACGCAGCGCCGCGTCGGCCTGGCGCCGACCGGACTGCTGCTCGACATCGGTGAAACGCACGATGACATCGCCGATCTTGACGTAGTCGTTCACGTCGAACGGCAACTCGGTGACGCGGCCGCCGGTCTGGGCCGACAGCGTCGCCTTGTTCACCGCATCGACCACACCGTCCCACAGGCGCTCCTGCGTCGCTGCCTGTTTCTCGACCGTCAACGTCGCGAAGGCCACCGGCGCGGCCTTGCGCGGCGCGGTCGATTCACTGCCGCAGGCAGCAAGGAAAACGGCAACGGCCAGGGCCGCAGGTCGGATCAGTCGCATGTCGATCTCACTTGAAGGCGCAGCCGGCCTGGAAGCCGAGCTTGCGGAACACGAGGGCGGCCGGACAGAAGCCGGTGAACGCCGATTGCAGCAGATTCAAGCCGACGAAGGCGGTCAGCAGCAACCACAGCGGCGAAACGAAATAGGTCAGCACGGCGCTCAGCAGCACCATCGTGCCGGCAAAGGCGAACATTGCTCTATCGATATTCATGGCGGATCTCCTGGATGAAGGGATGGGATTACTTGAGCCGCTCGATGCCGAGCGCCTTGAGCACGTATTTCTCGTAGATCGGTTCGGTGTTGCCGGAGCGCATCTTGGCCAGGAAGTATTTTTCGAAGGCCACCTTGGCCAGATGCACCCAACGCCCGACCTTGGCCCAGGTCACGTTGCGCGGCGGAATCTGCGGAATCGCGACGAAGGCCGCGCCGGTGTCGCCCATGTCGGCCAGACAGATCGCGTTCCAGGTCGCCTTGGCCTCGACGGCGCGGCCTTCGCTGTCGGCCTTGATGTTCGCGACGATGGCCGTGACCATCGACTCGATCATGAACCCGGTCTTGGGTGCGCCAGTCGGCACCGGGGTTTGTTCCACCGGCGGAATGGCCACGCAGACGCCGGCCGAATACACGTTCGGGTACTTCGGGTTGCGCTGGTGCGCGTCGATCAGCACGAAGCCGCGCGGATTGCACATCTCCTTCGCCTGGCGGACCGCATCGACGCCGGTGAACGGCGGCATCACCATCGCGTACTTGAACGGCAGCGCGTGTTCCTTGATCAGTTGGCCGCGGTCGTCGAGTTCCTGCGCCTTGACCTCGTTCGCAGTCACTTCGGTGATCTTCGCGTTCGTGACCCACTTGATATGGCGCTGGCGTAATTCGGATTCGAGCAGACCCTTGGAATCGCCGACACCGCCGAGGCCCATGTGGCCGACATAGGGTTCGCTGGTCACATAGGTCATCGGCACGCGGTCGCGCAGCTTGCGCTTGCGCAGGTCGGCGTCGAGGATCATCGCGAATTCGTAGGCCGGACCGAAGCAGCTGACACCCGGTGCGGCGCCGATCACGATCGGCCCCGGATCCTTGAGGAACTGTTCGTAGGCGACCCACGCCGTCTGCGCATGTTCGGTCGTGCAGATCGATTGCGTGTGCGCGGACGGACCGAGTCCCGGCACCTCGTCGAAGGCGAGGCGCGGGCCAGTGGTGATGACGAGATAGTCGTAATCGAGGGTGCGGCCGTCGCGCAGCACGATCTGGTTCGACTCCGGCACGACACGCTCGGCGCCGACGGCCTCGAAGCCGATGGCTTTCTTCGCCAGATGCGTGGGCGCATCGACCTGGATGTCGGCCGGCTTGCGCCAACCCACCGCGACCCAGGGATTCGAGGGCGTGAAGCTGAACTTCGTGCCCTCGCCGATGACGTTGATGGCCGCTTTCTCCTTGCCGAGCGCTGCCCTCAATTCGTAGGCGACACTCATGCCGCCGATGCCTGCACCGAGTACGACGATCTGCTTCATGGCGCCCTCCCTCCGGGCGGTTATAAATTAGTCGTTGCTAATGTAGTGATTGCTGAAATACAATGCAAGCACCCCGCCACCACCCGTCACCCGCACGCATGCACGCTGCTCGAAGTCGCAAACCCCAGGCGCAACAGGACCTCGCCACGGCGATGGCCGCTCAGGCGGAACTCGCTTCCGACCTGCTGCGCGCGATGGCGCATCCGCAACGCCTGCGCGTGTTGTGCCTGCTGGTCGAGGGCGAACGCTCGGTCGGCGACATCAATCGCGAAATCGATCTCAGCCAGTCGGCCCTGTCGCAACACCTCGCGAAGCTGCGCGAGGAAGGTCTGGTCGCGACCCGCAAGGAAGCCCAGACCGTCTACTACAGCCTGACCCCGGGCCCGGCACTTGCGGTCATCCGGACCCTGCACGACGCCTATTGCCCGGGCGGCACCCCTTCTTCGACCTGTTCCTGAGGAGTCTCCATGCTGGCGCAATTCAAGAGTCTGTTGGGTTTCGGCACGAATGCGGTGTCTCCGCACGAGGCCGTGCAACGCATCAACGCCGGTGCACGCGTGATCGACGTGCGCGAACCCGCCGAATACGCCCAGGGCAGCATCGCCGATGCGGTGAACGTGCCCCTGTCGCGCATCGACCGTGACGGTATCGCGGCCCTGGATCAGGCCGGCATCGCCCACGATCGCGGCGAATTGCTGGTGATCTGCCGCAGCGGGGCGCGCTCGGGCAATGCCTGCGCACGCCTGCACGCCGCGCTCGGTGAACGCGCGGTCAATCTCCAGGGTGGATTGATGGCCTGGGTCGGCGCCGGCCTGCCGGTTCATTCGAATCCGGGGCGTCGCTCATGAACCGCGTGAAGCGCAAGACCTGCGTGATCACCGGTGCGGCGCTTGGCATCGGCCGCGCCTGCGCATTGCGATTGGCGGAAGAAGGCGCGCGCATCGCGGCGTTCGATGTGCTCGATGACGACGGCGCGGCACTGGTCGCCGCGCTGGCTGCGCAGGGAGCCGAAGCGCGTTACTGGCATGTCGATGTGTCGAACGAAGCCCAGGTCAAGGCGGCGATGGACGAGGCCGCGGCGCATTTCGGCTCGATCGATGTGCTCGTCAACAATGCCGGGATCTCGGGGGCCAACAAGCCGACCCACGAGATCACCGAAGCCGAGTGGGACCGCGTTCAGGCCGTCAACGTCAAGGGTGTGTTCTTCTGCAGCAAACACGCCATCCCGCACATGAAGCGTGCGGGACAGGGCAGCATCGTGAACCTGTCGTCGATCTACGGTCTGGTCGGTGGGCCGGACGTGCCGCCCTACCACGCAGCCAAGGGCGCGGTACGGCTGATGGCCAAGACCGACGCGATGATCTATGCGCCGGACCGCATCCGCGTGAACTCGATCCATCCCGGTTACATCTGGACGCCGATGGTCGAGAACCATCTGCGCAACAGCGGCGCGACCGATCTGGACGCCGCGAAGAAGCAGGTCGGCTCGGTGCACCCGCTCGGCCATGTCGGCGAACCCGACGACATCGCCTGGGGCGTGGTCTATCTGGCCTCGGATGAATCGAAGTTCATGACCGGCTCGGAACTCGTGATCGACGGCGGCTATACCGCGCGTTGAACAAGGCCTGGATCAGATCGCAGCGAGACCGCGTTCGAGGTCGGCGATCAGCACGTCGGGTTCTTCCAGTCCGATCGAGAAGCGCACGAGGTTGACCGGCACGCTGGCGGCAGTCTTCAGGCTGCCCCAGTCGCGCACACCGGCGACCGGAAACACCAGCGACTCGTAACCGCCCCAGCTCGCCGCCATCAGGAAGCGCTGCAGTGCGTCGCAGAAGCGGTCGATGGCGGCGATGTCGGGCACTTCGAGTTCGATCGAGAACAGCCCGCTGGCGTGATGCAGTTGCACGGCGCTCAGCCCGGGCTGCGACGAATGCGGCGCAACGGGCGCATGGATATGACGGACTTTCGGATGAGTCGCGAGGTGCGTCAGCACATTCGCGGTGGTCGCAGCGATGCGCTCGAGCCGCACCGGCAAGGTCCGCAGGCCGCGCAACAGCAGCCAGGCATCGAAGGGCGACAGGATGGCGCCGAGGGTCATGTACGGGCCGTCGAAGACCTTGCGCATCATCGTGTCCGAACCGCACAAGGCACCGGCCACCACATCGCTGTGG
>JAKJFE010000132.1 GCA_022705045.1 Pseudomonadota bacterium
ACCTTGCCATCGAACTTCTCGCACAGATGCACGGGCTCCTTGCCGGCCAGCGGGCGCATCGACACGTCCAGCAACGGACTGCAAGCGAGCGCCACCGGCGCGGACACGATCAGGACGGCAGCGGACAACAGGCGTTTCATGCGTCATCTCCTTTGGGGTTTCCCGGAATCTAGCCGGTCGGATGCATGACCGATGTCACGGTCCCCGACTTTCATGTTGACGGCTTGAATCTAGGTGTTATAGTTCACTACAACACGTAACCGCAGGAGCGGCCGTCATGACCACCAGCATTCTCGATCTCGCCCTGAGCCTCCTGCTCAGCACCGCAGCCAGCATTGGCCAACCCGCCGCCTCGGTCGAGCCGGGCTATCCGGCAGCCGGCGAAACCGCTTCCCGCCCGGCGGTCGAAACCGTCGTACCGCGCCGTCAGGCACGTGCCGCGCGCGTCAGCCTCACAGACCCCTACTACAGCTTCAGTCGCGCCCGCCGCGCCAACGTCAAGGACTGACCATGTCGATCCAATGGAACGAAAGCGCGCCGATCTACCGCCAGCTGCGCGACTACATCAAGGCCATGATCCTCGACGAGGCGCTGAAGGAAGGCGATGCCATTCCCTCGGTGCGCCAGGTCTCGGCCGACTTCCAGCTCAACCCGATCACCGTGTCCAAGGCCTATCAGGAGCTGGTCGACGAGAACCTCGTCGAGAAGCGCCGCGGCCTCGGCATGTACGTCAACCAGGGCGCGCGCGAGGCCCTGCTGAAGAATGAACGCGAGCATTTCCTGCGTGAGGAATGGCCAGTCCTGCGTGACCGGCTGCGCCGCCTCGGACTGGATCTCGCGATGCTCGCCAAGATGGACACCACTGGGGAACCCAAGCAATGAGCAAGGTCATCGAAGCGCGAGGACTGCGCAAGCGATATGGCAAGACCGAAGCGGTGAAGGGCGTCGACCTGAGCATCGAAGCCGGCAAGATCGTCGGCCTGATCGGGCCGAACGGCGCCGGCAAGACCAGCGTGCTGAAGGCGATGCTGGGGCTGACCGATTTCGACGGCGAACTCACCATCCTCGGCCGCAATCCGCACACCGAGCGCCATGCGCTGATGCAGGACGTCTGCTTCATCGCCGACGTCGCCGTGTTGCCGCGCTGGATCCGCGTGCGTGAGGCGATCGAATACGTCGAAGGCGTGCATCCTCGCTTCTCGCGCGCCAAGTGCGAGGCCTTCCTCGCCAAGACCAAACTGAAGCCCGAGATGCGCGTGCGCGAGATGTCCAAGGGCATGATCGTGCAGCTGCATCTGGCCCTGGTCATGGCCATCGACGCCAAGCTGCTGGTACTGGACGAACCGACACTCGGCCTCGACGTGCTGTATCGCAAGGATTTCTACCAGACCTTGCTCAACGACTACTTCGACCACGAGAAGACGATCATCGTGACCACGCATCAGGTCGAGGAGATCGAGCACATCCTGACCGACGTGCTGTTCATCAAGGATGGCGTGATCTCGCTGTCGGCGACGATGGAGGAACTCGGCAGTCGCTTCACCGAAGTGATGGTGCCGGCCAACCAGCGCGAAGCCGCAATGGCGCTGAAGCCGCTCGACGAACGCTCGGTATTCGGCAAGTCGATCCTGCTCTACGACGGCGTGCCGCGCGAACAGCTCGATGCGCTCGGTGAAACACGCACGCCCGGCCTCGCCGACATCTTCGTGGCCACGATGAAGGGAACCTATCAATGAACACGTTCGTGACCCAACTGAAACGCGAATACTGGGAAAACCGTGGCGGTTTCTTCCGCGCACCGATGATCGTGATCGGGGTGGTCGTGCTGATCACCATCATGGGTCTGGTCACCGGACAGGCCTCGATGACCAAGGACATGAAGGTCATCGGCATCCCGATCGCCAAATCCATCGCGAACATGCCCGCCGACAAACTGCAGCAGGTCGCGGACGGCATCAATATCGGTCTGGCCAGCATGTCGATGCTGGTGCAGTTTGCGCTCGGCATCGTGTTGTTCTTCTATCTGATCGGCTCGCTGTTCGACGAACGCAAGGATCGCTCGGTGCTGTTCTGGAAGTCGATGCCGGTCTCGGACGTGCAGACCGTGCTGACCAAGATCGTGGCCGCCACCTTCCTCGCACCGGCCATCGCCTGGGCTGCGGGCATCCTGCTGCACCTGCTGATGCTGGCCGTGATCGGATTCTTCTTCTGGTTCAACGGGGTCAGCCCGATGAACCTGCTGTGGGGTCCGGCCGAACCGCTGAAGCTCTGGGGCGTGATGCTGGTCGGCATTCCGGTCAACGCGATCTGGGCGTTGCCGAGCATCGGCTGGCTGATGCTGGTGTCGAGTTGGGCGCGCGGCAAGCCCTTCCTGTGGGCGGTCTTCGTCCCGGTCATCGCGGGCATCCTGCTGACCTGGTTCGATGCCCTGTCGACGCTGTCGATTCCGGACACCTGGTACTGGAAAGAAGTGTTCGCACGCGGCCTGTTCAGCATCTTCCCTTGGACCTTTGACGCCTCCGGCGCATTCCGCTTCGGCGCCGAGTTCTCCAAGACCAGCACGCCCGCCGACGTGGTCTCGCTGAAGTCGCTGTGGATGGTGCTGACGATGATGAAGACCTGGCTCGGCGCCGCCGCAGGCATCGCGATGCTCGCTGGTGCGGTGTACTTTCGCCGCTATCGCGAGTTGAGCGACTGAGTCGCCGACAGCGGTCCGAGCCCGATCCGGCTCGGACCGCGCGTTCTCCCTTCCTGTGCCGCGTTCGCCCGCCTCTCCCGGAGGTCACGGGCGGGCGCGCCCGAACAACCTGCCACGAATCCCGCCATGAAGAACTTGTTGCTGACGCTTGCCCTGCTGGTGCTGCCGGAACTGTTGCGACCCGCGCTCACGACCGTCCTGGGCGACTGGACCTTTGCCGCGGCCTATCTGTATCTGCTCGGGGTCGGCGTGTTGATGATGCGTCGGGCCGGGATCGCGGCGACGGACATCGGGCTGGCGCCGAAGCAGGTCGCGCGCGGGGCCGGCCTGTTCGCCGCACTGCTGCTCGCATCGATGACGGCGTTCTATCTGATGTCGAGCTGGAACGACGGCGGATCCTTCGGCGACTACCTGGCCGTGTCCGGCATCACCGCCGGCGAGTTTGCCCGACACTGGCTGGTCGTCGGCCCGGTGGAAGAGCTGGTCTGGCGCGGTGTCGTGCTGACTCTGCTGATGTCGGGGCACACACGCTGGCGGAAGCTGCCCTGGGTACTTCTTCCCGTCGTGGTCGGCACCACGCTGTTCTGTGCCTGGCACAGCGGCATGCTGGTCTCGATCGAGCAGTTCAACGCCAAGGCCTTCACGTTCCTGTTCGTCATCTCGAGCCTGCTGTCGTACTTCTTCCTGCGCACCCGCAGCGTGGTCTTCGTCGCGCTGGCGCATGGCTACTCGAACGCCAACCTGATTGGCACGCACGGCGAACAGGCGGTGTTGTTGCTCCTCGTCGTCGCACTCGAGCTTTATCTGCTGGCGACCCTGCTCTGGCGCCGCCTGCGTCCGAACCCTGCCACGGTCACAGGCCACGCCCGCGCCTGAGTCCGCTCCTCAGCCGCCCGCCGAACCACCGAACGACCCGCCGCGCGTGAGCGCGCGCGGGTCGAGCAGTTTCTGAAGCTTGGCGCGTGGCCAACCGGTCTCTTCGACGGCGATATCGAGCACCGGGCGGCCTTCCTTGTAGGCGCGCTTCGCGATTGCGGCAGCGCGTTCGTAGCCGATCAGCGGATTCAGCGCGGTCACCAGGATCGGATTGCGCGCCAGCGCTTCGTCGATGCGCTCCTGGCGCACCTTGAAACCGGCAATGGCCTTGTCGGCCAGCAGGGTCGCGGCATTCGTCAGCAGTTCGATCGACGTCAGCAGGTTCCAGGCGATGACCGGCAGCATCACGTTCAACTGGAAGTTGCCGCTGGCTGCGGCGAAGCCGATTGCGGCGTCGCAGCCGATGACTTGGGCACCGACCATCGCCACCGATTCCGGAATCACCGGATTGACCTTGCCCGGCATGATCGACGAGCCCGGCTGCAGTGCCGGCAACTCGATCTCGCCGAGCCCGGCCAACGGCCCCGAATTCATCCAGCGCAGATCGTTCGCGATCTTGGTCAGCACGATGGCCGCCCCGCGCAACACGCCCGACAGTTCGACCGCCGCATCCTGGCTGGCGATGCCGTAGAAGCGGTCGCGATGCGCAGCGAAGGCGACGCCGGTCTGCGCCTTCAGCGCCTTGCAGACTTCGCCACCGAAACGCTTTGGTGCATTGATGCCGGTGCCGATGGCGGTACCGCCGATCGGCAATTGGCGCGTGCGTTTCAGCGCATCAACGAGCCGCGCCTCGACCTCGCCCAGTTGCGTCGCCCAGGCACCGAGTTCCTGGTCGAAGCGCAGTGGCATCGCGTCCATCAGATGGGTGCGTCCGGTCTTGGCGAGCTTCACCAGTTCGCGCGCCCGCCGTTCGATGGTCTTGCGCAGATGCGTCAAGGCCGGCCGCAGGCGTTCGCTGCATTCCAGCACCGCCGCGACCTGGATGCAGGATGGGATCACGTCGTTCGACGATTGCGCCATGTTCACGTCGTCGTTGGCATGGACGGGTTGGCGCAATGTCTGTGAGGCAATCCGCGCAATCACCTCATTCGCGTTCATGTTGCTCGAGGTGCCCGAACCAGTCTGGAACACATCGACCGGGAACGCGTGATCGAACTCGCCCTTGGACACACGCAATGCGGTCACGCGAATCGCCTTCGCGCGCGCCTTCGGCAGCGCGCCGAGCGTCGCATTGGCCTCGGCGCAGGCCGCCTTGATCAGGCCGAGCGCACGCAGTAACGCACGTGGCATGCGCCAACCCGACACCGGGAAGTTGTCGACCGCGCGCTGTGTCTGGATGCCCCAGAGTGCGTCGGCCGGGATCGCCAGTTCGCCGAGACTGTCTTTCTCGATGCGTGTGAGTGTCATGGACGGCTCCGATGGATGCGGCATCTTCGCGCGACACGTCCGGCTTTGCGAATTCTCGGAGCGCCGCTTCCGATCCAGGCGCAGGACACGTCGCCACCCAACACGGACACTGCGCGCATCCCGACCATGGACATCGCCATGCGCCTATTGATGCTGATCCTGCTCACGGTTTTCGCCCTGCCCGCCCAAGCCGGCAAACTGTTTGCCTGCCGCGATGCCAGCGGGCACATCGCCTTCGTCGATGCCGGCTGTCCGAACCTCGGGGAGCGACAGGAGCTCGCACTGCCAACACCGCCGAAGGCGTCGAAAGCGCCCGCCGACGCGGATGCAAAGCAGATCGCGGCCTGGGACAAGGCGTCGCGTTCGCGTCTGCCCGCCTCGCTGGGTGGCACGTCCCGAGGCAGCATCGGGACGGCCGCGCGCAGTCATGCCGCGTCGTCCACTCGGCACGATGCGTGTTCGGCGGCACGATCGGCCCAGTCCACGGCCGAACGCGAGCGCAGCTTCCAGATGGGCTTCGACGAACGCCGGCGCCTGTCCGACGCGGTGCTGTCGGCCTGCGGATTGCGCTAAGTCATGCCGGCGCCACATGGCGCTTCGCTAGAATCGCGGCCCTCTCCCGTTCCGGATGACCGCGATGTCGCTCGATCCCCTGATCGCCCTGTGCCCGCTCGATGGGCGCTATGCCAGCAAGATGGAGCCGCTTCGCGGCGTGTTCAGCGAATACGGCCTGATGGCCCGACGCGTGCGCGTCGAGATCGAATGGCTGATCGCGCTCGGCCAGGAGTCGGCGATCACGGAAGTGCCGCCGTTCAATGAGGCCGCCAAGACGCAACTGCGCACGATCGGCGCCGGTTTCGGCCTGCCGGAAGCGGCCCGCGTCAAGGCGATCGAAGCGACCACGAACCATGACGTCAAGGCCATCGAATACTTCATCAAGGAACGCATGGCCGAGTTCCCGGCGCTGGCGCCGTATCGCGAGTTCGTGCACTTCGCCTGCACCAGCGAGGACATCAACAATCTCGCCTATGCGCTGATGCTGAAGGATGCCCGCGACGCCGTGTTCGCCCCCACGCTGGCGCGCCTGCGCGACAAGCTCGCGCAACTGGCGAAGCAGGCCGCGGCCAAACCGATGCTGTCGCGCACGCATGGACAGACGGCGTCGCCGACCACACTTGGCAAGGAAATCGCGAACACCGTCGCCCGTCTCGACCGTCAATGCGCCCAGCTCAATGCCTGGCAGTCGCCGGGCAAGATCAATGGCGCGGTCGGCAACTACAACGCCCATGTCGTCGCCTATCCGGAAGTGGACTGGCGCGCGCTGTCGCATCGCTTCGTCGCATCGCTCGGCCTGCAGTGGAACGCGTACACCACGCAGATCGAACCGCATGACGGCATCGCCGAGATCAGCGACATCCTGCGCCGAATCGACACGATCCTGATCGATTTCTGCCGCGATGTCTGGGGTTATATCTCGCTCGGCTACTTCAAGCAGATCGTCAAGGCCGGTGAAGTCGGTTCCTCGACGATGCCGCACAAGGTCAACCCGATCGACTTCGAGAACGCCGAAGGCAATTTCGGCATCGCCAACGCGCTGTTCGAACACTTCGGCACCAAGCTGCCGATCTCGCGCTGGCAGCGCGACCTGACCGATTCGACGGTGTTGCGCACGCTCGGCGTCGCCTTCGGCCATGCCCTGGTCGGCCTCGATGCGCTGATTCGCGGCCTGAACAAGCTCAGCATCAACGACGAGCGCCTCGCCGCCGACCTCGACGCCAACTGGGAAGTGCTGGCCGAAGCCATCCAGACCGTGATGCGCCGTTACGGCCTGCCGGAACCCTACGAACAGCTGAAGGCGCTGACACGCGGCAAGGGCATTTCTCGCGAGAGCATGCGCGAATTCGTCGCCGGACTGGAATTACCGGAAGACGTGAAGCGCAGCCTGATGGTGATGACACCCGCCGACTACACCGGCCTCGCCATGGAGCTCGCCGATGCGATCTAAAGCCAGCAATCCGCGCCCGGCCATCGAAGTCCATGCCAAACCGGGCCTGCCGCTCGGCATGCCGGTCGAGAAATTCCTCGCGACTTACTGGCAGAAACGTCCGCTGCTGATCCGCGGCATGCTCGGTGCCGACTTCGCCTCGCCGATCACACCGAACGACCTCGCCGGCCTCGCCTGCGAACCGTATTCGCTGGCGCGGCTCGTCACTCACGACGCGAAACGCGATCGCTGGGCACTGGAATGCGGCCCGTTCGAGGAATCGCGTTTCGCGAAGGTGCCGAAGACGCACTGGACCCTGCTGGTGCAGGACGTCGACAAGTGGGACCGCGATGTCGCGGCCCTGCTCGAACACGTCGCCTTCCTGCCGCGCTGGCGCGTCGACGACATCATGATCTCCTACGCCGTCGAAGGTGGCGGCGTCGGTGCGCATATCGACCAGTACGACGTGTTCCTGATCCAGGGCCTCGGCCAGCGCCGCTGGAAGATCGACGTCGATCCGAATGCGCCCAAGGACTTCCGCCCGGACGTGGAACTGAAGCAGCTCCAGCAGTTCACGCCCTCGCACGACTGGGTGCTCTCGCCCGGAGACGTGTTGTACCTGCCGCCCGGCGTGCCGCACGATGGCGTCGCGCTGGACGAATGCATGACGCTCTCAATCGGCATGCGTGCGCCGTCCGAAGCGGAACTGCTGGTCGAACTGTCCGACCAGGTCGCGGAAACGCTCGACGACGCCGAGCGTTACCACGACCCCGAACTGCAGGCGCGCAAGGATGTCTACGCCGTCGACGCCAGCGACATCGGCCGCGTGCGCCGCGCCCTGTCGCGTTTCCTGCAAATGGACGACGACGCGCTCGGCCGCGAATTCGCGCGCTTCATCACGCGTTACCGCAATGCGCAGACGCCGGCGCCGCGTCCGCGCGCGCTGACCGCGGCGCAGTTCGATGCGCGCATCGGCAAAGGAGCGGCATTGGCGCGACACCCGTTCGCGCGCATGGCGACACGGCCCGGCAAGCGCGGGCGGACTTGGGTGTTCCTGGCCGGCCAGCCCTTCGACACCAGCGCACGCCTGGCCAAGCTGCTGGGCCACGACGAGATCGTCGCCGCCGATGTCGGCGTGCTCGCTGACGCCGAGCGCGCCGATCTGTTGAAATGGCTCAACCTCGGCCTGATTGGAATCGTGTCATGAGCGAGCACCTGCGCGTCGTCGATGCCGTGTACCCCGCCGACTTTGAGAAGCTGCGTGCGGTACGCGAACCTGTCTTCGTGGTCGAGCAGCGCTGTCCGATCGAGGAAGAGTGGGACGCGCTCGACGCGCCGTCCGCACACGCGCTGGTGCTGAACGAACACGACGAACCGGTGGCTACCGGGCGGCTCACGCCCGACCACAAGATCGGCCGCATGGCGGTGCTCGCCGACTACCGTGGCAGCGGCGTCGGCGCCCTGGTCATGGAGCACCTGATCG
>JAKJFE010000133.1 GCA_022705045.1 Pseudomonadota bacterium
GGGCTGGTCTTCCTGGCCGTTCGGGCGCACGCCCATGAGCAGCGGGCTTTTCGCCGCCAGGCCCAGCAACTGGTTGCGTGCATCGACCAGCGCCGCATGACCGGCGCCGGTGTTGTCCTTCAGATACAGATTGAATCCGCCGGTGGTACCGAGTTCGGTGACCGGCGGCGGCGCGACCGCGAACACCATCGCGTCCTGGATCTGGCTGAAGGCACCCATCGCACGACCGGCCATCGCCTGCACGCTGGAGGCGGCATCGCTGCGTTCGTCCCAGTCCTTCAGCTTCACGAACACCATGCCGTTGTTCTGTCCACCGCCGGAGAAACTGAAGCCCTGCACCGCGAACACCGATTCGATGCGCTCGCCTTCGTGATCGAGGTAGTACGACTCGACCTGCTCCATCACCTTCTGCGTGCGTTCCTGGGTGGCACCGACCGGCGTCTGCACGATGGTGAACAGGATGCCCTGGTCTTCGTCCGGCAGGAACGAGGACGGCACGCGCAGGTAGACCACGCCCATCACCAGGGCGAGGCCGACGTAGATCGCGAGGAAACGTCCGCTGCGCGAGAGCACGCGTCCGACCAGTCCCTGGTAGCGGCGGTTGCCGGCGTCGAAGGCCCGGTTGAACGCGCCGAAGAAGCCGCGCTCGCCATGATGCTCACCGCGCTTCAGGGGTTTGAGCATGGTCGCGCAGAGTGCCGGAGTCAGCACGATCGCAACCAGCACCGACAGCGCCATCGCCGACACGATGGTCGCCGTGAACTGGCGATAGATCACGCCGGTGGAGCCCTGCAGGAAGGCCATCGGCACGAACACCGCAGCCAACACCACGCCGATGCCGACCAGCGCGCCGGTGATCTGGTCCATCGACTTGCGCGTGGCCTCCAGCGGCGACAGGCCTTCCTCGCTCATCACGCGCTCGACATTCTCGACCACGACGATGGCGTCATCGACGAGCAGACCGATGGCCAGCACCATCGCGAACATGGTCAGCATGTTGATCGAGAAGCCGAACGCCAGCAGCACGCCGAGGGTGCCAAGAAGGACCACCGGCACCGCGATCGTCGGGATCAGCGTCGCGCGGAAGTTCTGCAGGAACAGGAAGATCACCAGGAACACCAGCGCCACCGCCTCGACCAGGGTCTTCACGACCTCATGGATCGAGACGCGCACGAAGGGCGTGGTGTCGAACGGCAGCACGGTCTTCAGGCCGGCCGGAAAGGATGGCCGCAGCGCATCGATCTTCGCGGCGATGGCGTCAGAGGTCGCCAGCGCGTTCGCGCCCGCAGCCAGCATCACCGCGACGCCCGTCGCGGGCTGGCGGTTGTAGCGGCTGACGACGGTGTAGTTCTCGGAACCGAGTTCGACACGCGCCACATCGCCGAGGCGCAGCACCGAACCATCGGCTTGACTTCGCAGCACGATGGCGCGGAACTGTTCCGGCGATTGCAGGCGATCCTGCGCCGTGATCGTGGCATTGATCTGCTGCCCATCGATGGCGGGCGTGCCGCCCAGCTGGCCGGCCGCAACCTGTGCGTTCTGGGCGCGGATCGCGGCGACGATGTCGCTCGGCACCAGGCGGTAGGTCGCGAGTTTGGCCGGGTCGAGCCAGATCCGCATCGCGTACTTGGCGCCGAACACCTGCACGCTGCCGACCCCGGGCACGCGGCTCAACTGGTCGACCACGTTCGAGGCGATGTAGTCGGCGATGTCGTTGCGGTCCATGCTGCCGTCTTCGGACACGAAGCCGACCACCTGCAGGAAGCCGGCACGCGCCTTGTCCACGCGCAGGCCCTGCTGCTGCACGATCTGCGGCAACTGCGCGGTCGCGACCTGCAGCTTGTTCTGCACTTGCACCTGGGCCGTGTCCGGATCAGTGCCGTTGGCGAAGGTCAGGGTCACCGCAACCGCGCCGTTCGCGTCGCTGGTCGAGGACATGTACTGCAGGCCATCGAGACCGGTCATCGATTGCTCGATGACCTGGGTCACCGAATTCTCGACCGCCTGCGCCGACGCGCCGGGATAGGTGGCATTGACCGTGACCGACGGCGGCGCGATGTCGGGATAACGCGAGATCGGCAGCTGCGTGACCGAGAGCAGGCCGGCGAGCATGATGATGATCGCGATCACCCACGCGAACACCGGACGATCGATGAAGAATCGGGCCATGGCGATGCTCCGCTCAGCGCGCCGCGGCAGCGGCAGCGGCCGGGGCCGGAGCGGCCGCGGCGCCAGCTTCGGTCGCATTCACCACCGCGCCGGGCCGGACTTTCTGCAGTCCCTCGACGATCAGGCGATCGCCCGCCTGCAATCCGCCCGTCACCAGCCAGCGATCGCCGACTGTGCGCGCGACCTGCACGTTGCGCGCCTCGACCTTGCCGTCGGTGTCGACGACCATCGCACTGGCATTGCCCTTTGGATCGCGGCTGATACCCCGTTGCGGCGCGAGCAAGGCCTGTTCCAGTCGACCGCTGCCGACGCGCGCACGCACATACATGCCGGGCAACAGCAGATGCTCGGGATTCGGCACGACCACGCGCAGCGCGACACTGCCGGTGGCGGGGTCGACACTGACATCGGCGAAGGTCAACTTGCCTTCGTGACCGTATTCGCTGCCGTCCTCGAGCAGGACCTTGACCGGATAGTCCTTTGCTGATTCCAGGTCGTCGCCCAGCGCCTTGCGCAAGGCAAGCAATTCGCCACTCGACTGCGACAGGTCGACATGGATCGGATCGAGTTGCTGGATCGTCGCCAGCGGCTCGACCTGGTTGGCCGTGACCAGTGCACCCGGCGTGACCGTCGACTTGCCGATACGACCCGCGATTGGCGCCGCGATGCGGCTGTAGCCCAGACGCACCTCGGTTTGCTTCAGCGCGGCGCGAGCCACCCCGACATCTGCTTCGGCTTCGCGCAGCGCGGCGACAGCGTTGTCATGGTCCTGGGTGCTGATCGCGTGGATCTTGATCAACTCGGCGGCCCGCGTCGCCTTCAGGCGCGCCGACTCGTGCGCCGCTTCGGCGCGTGCGAGTGCGGCGCGGGCGCTGTCGGCCTCGGCGCGATAACTCGCATCATCGAGTTGGTAAAGCGCATCACCAGCCTTCACGAGACCACCCTCGGTGAACAGGCGTGCGTTTACGAGACCCGTCACCTGCGGCCGCACTTCAGCGACCAGGAAGGGGCTGGTTCGCCCCGGCAGTTCGCGGGTCAGCGTCAACGGCTCGGTCTGCAAGGTGACGACGGTCACGGCCTGCACCGGCGGTGCAACCGCGACCGGCGCCTTGCTACAGGCGGCCAGCAGGCCCGCGGTCCACAAGACAGCCGACAGACGCAACAGCGGGAAATTCGACATGGATACGCTCGACGGGAAAGGAAATGATCGGGTTCATCGTGGAGAATGAACGCTCATTTACTTCCCCGCAATAGGCCGATGGTCGCGGTCCGGCCCGCGATTCAGCCTCGCAAACTCGGGTGACGCGGGCTCAGGGAGACGCGGTGCAGGTCTGGCCGATGGCCGCCGCGTCGGTGTTGTCGAAGCCGGCGCGCAAGATCAGATCGGCCGGCCAGTCGTCGCCGGGCGCGACGATGCGGATGCGATCCAGATTGAAGCCATTGAGTTCGATGCCGGGATCGGTCGACAAGCGCCAGCGAATCCGGACCCGCTGCCCTGCGTACGCGGACAGGTCGGTGCTCTGCGCTTCGAAGCCACCGTTGTCGCCGTTGTAGGCCCCCTGGCTGGCCGGAAAACCGCAGGCGTTGATGGGCGGATTCTGCGTCTGTGCGAATGAACCGGGATAACCGCCATCCGGCGGCAGATCGGTCCAGGTGGCACCGTTGTCGGACGAGATCTCCACGACCACGCCATCCCAACCGCTTTCCAGCTGGTAACGGGCGTCGTACTGCAGGCTCGCCCCGTCGGGGAGCGTCAGCGCCGGCAATTCGATGCTGGCGCACGTGTTCTTCGGGTAGCGCACATCGGCGGCGCTGCTGCGATAGGCGTAGATCCCCTGGCTCGCGACACCGGCGGCGATCTGCCAAGGCGGCTGCGGGTCGGCATAGGTGCGCGTGTCGACGTCGTCGAGAAAACCGAGGCCGGCCGGTCCACCGGCGCCGGACGTCGTGGTGTTGCGGACCGCACTGGGCAGACTGGTGTTGCCGAAGGCGTCGACGGCACGGACACGGTAGTAGTAAGGCATCAGGGCGCCGACGAGGCTGTCATCGAGTTCCGCTGACGACGCGAGAAAGCTCGCCGGACTCGCGAAGTCCGGCGTCTGCGAGCGCTGCACCAGATACCCGACACCGCTCGCATTCGCGCAACGTGGCGGCGCCGGATGCCAGGTGAGCCGGACGCGGCAATCGTCATGGGCGGCATCGGCTTGTGGCGCCACACGATCGAAGAGCGGCGGCAGGGTGCAGCTGTCCTCCGACACGACCTCGATGCAGGCGCTCGCCTCGCCTTCGCTGTCGGCCCCGACGGCGCGCACGCGATAGGCGTAGCGGTCACCGCCCACGGTATTGGGATCTTCGAGCGCGACTGTGTCGGACACGCCCGCCAGGTGGAAATCCGCAGGATCGACGGCGGCGCACGCACCCGTCGCGCGATACAGCTGGTAGCTGTCCGCGCCCGCCACCGCATCGAAAGCGATGCGGATGCCATCGAGATCGTTGCGCACCACGGCCAAGGCGCCGGGCGCCGACAACGGCAACGATGGCGGCGTGCCGAAATCCCCCGCCACGACCAGACCATAACCCTGGCGCTCGCTGCCGACACGATCATTGCCGGGGACATTGAAACCGATCACCCGCAACACGTAGCGGCCCGCAGCCGGCGCGAGGAGACGCACGGCCTCGACGGTGTTGCGCGCATCACGCGTGCCGAATCCCGCGAGCGATACCGTGCTGTTGAAGGGCCGTTGCGACAGTGGCGCAGCGCAGGGGTCGTAACACGCCTGGGTCTGGCAGGCGAGGTCGTCGCCGAAGGCGTTGCCGCGATAGATCTCGCCATTCGGACCGATCACTTCCAGATCGAGATCATTGACCAGCGGATACTCCACGCCCGGCACGGAAGCCGCGTCGAACCAGGCCAAGGTCGCCCGCAGGGACTGCCCGGCGTTGACGTGTTCGATCACATATTCGTGCACATCGCCATTCGCCACGCCGCTGCCGTGACTGCGTTCGTAGACACGCTGACGACGCCCGTCGCCCGGGAAATACAGATCCCGATCGAGGTACATGCGTCCCCAGCCGGTGATGTAGCTCGGCAGGCGGGTTTCGCCGATGAAGCTGTTGATCAACTCGCCGGTACTGTTGATCACCGCCGCCTTCAGCGTCGCGGCCAACGGATTCAACCGATCGCCGCCGCGTGCAACCCCGCGCGGGTACCAGCCTTCGGCGAAATACTGGCGCATCAGCGCCGCACCGCCGGCGACCGTCGGGGCGGCCATCGAGGTGCCGCTCAAGGCCTTGGTGAGTGCCGGTTCTTCGCCGCCGACGCTCAGGTCATCGCCTGCAGCGGAGATCGTCGACGAACCCGGTGCGCTGATCTCGGGCTTGTCGCGCCAGCCGCTGCCGGGTCCGATGCTCGAACCCCATTGCCCCTGGGTGGTGTACAGCGTGGCCGGGCAAGTGCTGGCGCCGTGCAGCAAGGCCCCCACTGTCAGGGCGTTCTTGGCGTTGCCGGGCGAGCCGATGGCGGCGATCGCCTCGTCGCGGTTGCCGGCGGACGCCACCACGAGCAGGTCTTCCAGCGCCCAGGTCGTGTCGTCGGCATCGAAGTCGTAGCCGGTGTAGGCATTGCCGGTCGACGCCCCCCAGCTGTTGTTGTGGATGCGTGCACCACCGGCATGCGCTTGGCGCAAGCTGGCGGCGTAGTCGTCGATGACCAGACAATCGGCACCGATGTCCTGGAACAGGATCTGCGCATTCGGCGCCATGCCGTCGCCGACATCGGCGTTTGCGCTGGTCGGGGTGGCGGTCGCGCCACTGTCTCCGGCCAAGGTGCCCGCCACGTGCGTGCCATGTTGCACGGCGCCGACCGTGCCGCACAGTTCCAGCGTCTCGTAGGCCTCGGCCCCCGGCTGGACCCAATTGGCGATCACCTTGGCATTGCTGACGATCGATCCCGTGGTCGGCGGCAATGTGTCCTGTGCCGGCGTGACGAAGACCAGTGCGCCGGTCCCCGGGTTGTAGCGCGTGAACCAGCGCTCGTTCGCGTCCAGACCGGAATCGGCCAGGGCCACGATCTGGCCGCGACCGGTCAAACCACGCGACCACAGCGGGTGCACGCCGACCACGCCGCTCTGGATCACGCCAGTGGCCTCGGTGTTGTGCAATTCCGGGCGCACGTAAGGCGCGACCCAGCTGACCGAATCGAGCGCCGCCAACGCGTCAAGCAAGCGCGGTTCCTGCAATCGCACAACCAGACGCGCGAGGCGTGTACTTCGCGATTGATGCAACAGTTGCGCCTGCGGCAGGCGCTTGGCGATCTCGGAGGCCAGCGCCTCGGGGTCGCCATCGACATGGCCATACACGATGACATCCGCCGGACCCTGGGCAGCGCGCGTGGCCGCGGCCATCTTCCAGGTGTCGCGCCAGCGCCCGGCCCAGCGGACGCCCGGAATCGCCTTCAATGCCGACAGTGACAGTCCGTCACGACGCACCCGGAACGCGTCATCGGGCACGTAGGCCTCGATCCTTGCACCCGATGCCTGCAACGCGGCACGAACGGCGCCGGACTGCCCGGCCTCGAACTGCACCAGCAGATGGGATGCGGCCGCATCCGCCGCGTCATCCGCTGCGCTGCGACTCAACTGGCGCGGATCGACATCGCCGACCGACAGACGCAACCGCTGCGCCTGCGACAGCGGAGCCATCGCGATCAGAGCCAATCCGAGAAGGAACCGTGTACGACTGGGCATCCGTCGATGCTAACGGATCACATCGGTGCCACCGTCGAGATCGCGTGCACAAAAAAACCGGCCGCAGCCGGTTCCTTGATCCGAATTGGTCGGGACGGCGGGATTCGAACCCACGACCCTTTGCCCCCCAGGCAAATGCGCTACCAGGCTGCGCTACGCCCCGACATCGGAAACCGCGCCGAAACGCGGGCGCGGATTGTGACCGCTCGACCGTTTTCCCGCAACGCTCAGCGTTTCAGGATGGCCAGCACTTCTTCCAGCTCCTGACGCACCTGCTTGACAATCTGGGAGCCGATGGTCGCCTCGGCCTTGCCCTGGTTGCCTTCGAGACGCTGACGCGCGCCGCCGATGGTGAAGCCCTGGTCATACAGCAGGCTACGGATCTGACGGATCATCAGCACGTCGTGGCGCTGGTAATAGCGACGGTTGCCGCGCCGCTTGACCGGATTCAGGCTGGTGAATTCCTGTTCCCAGTAACGCAGCACATGCGGCTTCACGGCGCACAGGTCGCTCACTTCACCGATGGTGAAGTAACGCTTCGCCGGAATCGGCGGGAGCTCGTTATTGCTGCCCTGATCCAGCATACGCCTCGACCCTCACCTTGAGCTTCTGGCCCGGACGGAACGTGACCACGCGCCGCGCCGAGATCGGGATTTCCTCGCCGGTTTTCGGGTTGCGACCGGGCCGCTGGTTTTTCTGGCGCAGGTCGAAATTGCCGAAACCCGACAACTTCACCTGCTCGCCACGGGCCAACGCATCGCGCATGACATCGAAGAACGAGTCGACGAATTCCTTCGCCTCGCGCTTGTTCAGGCCGACCTGCTCAAAGAGCCGTTCGGCGAGTTCTGCCTTGGTCAATGCCATCTCAGCCTCGCAACTTCGCGCCAGTGTCGCGTTCCAGTGCCGTCAACACGGACTGCACCGCGGCATCGGCGTCCACGTCCGCAAGGGTGCGCGAAGCATCCTGCAAAATCAAGCCCATAGCGAGGCTTCTTGTGTTTTCAGGCAAGCCTTTGCCGGCAAATTCGTCAAACAGCACGAAATCGCGCAACAAGGGTCCAAGCGTTACACGCACAATGCCTTCCAAGCGCGCGAATTCAATCGATTTTTCGACGACGATCGCGATATCGCGACGGATCGACGGGAAACGGCTCTGTTCACCCGCGCGCGGCAGGGCACGTTCGGCAAGGGTAGCCAATTCCAGTTCCGCGACGTAAACGTCGCCGGTCAGGCCGAGATCGCCCGCCAACTTCGGATCGAGGCAACCGGCGACACCAATGACTCGACCGTTGCGCAGCACCTCGGCGCTGCGGCCGGCATGCAGATAGGCCACGTTCGCCGGGCGCAACGAGAACGCCGATGCGGCCCCGGTCAGCGCGAACAACTGCGCCAGGTCACCCTTCAGGTCGAAGAAGTCGATGGCCCGCTCGGACACACCCCATTGCTCGGCGGCGGCGG
>JAKJFE010000017.1 GCA_022705045.1 Pseudomonadota bacterium
TCAGCTGGTTCAAGCGCCGCACGTTCGCCGCGTCGAGCCCGATCACGCTGCCATCGTCGCCCGCGCCCAGAAGCAGCATCCCGCCGCCGCTGTTGGCGAACGCAGCCAATTCGGCCGCGATGCTGTCGGCGCTGGTCTCATCGCGCTTGAACTGGTTGCGACTGTCTTCGCCGCGCGCGAGGATCTGCAGGAGATCGGTTTCGTTCATGGTCCAGGTCTCATCGCCATCGCGTCGAGCCCACGGCGATGATGGCCGGCAGCTTGTAGTGAAGCGTGTCGTAACTCTTGCCGTCGACGGCAGTTATTCGAAAATTTCGAATAACTGAATCTTCCTGCAACTCGCTGTCGCCAAAAACTTTTTTCAGGTGGTAGTTGATGGTGTGGGTCTCCACGTCGTACAGCACGCCCATCATTTTCTGGCTCAGCCAGATGCTTTCATCGGCATACACGGCTTCCACGCCGCCGTGGCCGCTGGCGGCGACGAAGGTGAGATATTCGGCCGCCGAGGAGCGGATGAGGGAGACTTCGTTGTTTGTCTTCTTCCGGCTCATGTCTGTACTGCCTTTCCGGTAGGTGGACCGAATCGCCCGCTCAGCTCTTTTTGATCCGCGTCTTCTTCGGTTTGTCCGCAGGGAGCAGGCTGGTCAGTGCCTGGTAGCGCTCGAACAGGAAGGCGACGCGTTCTGCGTCGGTGCCGAGCCTGGGCTTCTTGCGGCCGGCGCGTTGTTCGCCTTCGATGTAGGCGGCGTCGACGGCGCGGTCGAGGTGCTGGTGCGCCTTGACGAGGGCGGGCGGCATGGTGAGCGGGTCGTAGAGATCGGCGAGCGTGGCGTCGGGAAACTGCGCACGCGCATCGAGCACTTCCTGCGCGGCGTCTTCGATGGCCATGCGTGCCTTGTCGCTGGGCGCGTCGGGCCAGGGGAAGTTGTTGTAAACCATGGAGGCCGAATACTGGAATCGACTTTCCAGTCGCCCCGCAATCGTCGCAAGCCATGCCATGTGCATTGCAGCTTGCAGCAATCCAAAGATGTAACGATTGGCTTCCGCGATCAGGTAGTTCTTGTTGCTCGAAACGACCGAAGCGGGCATCCATCCGATCGGAACATAGCGACGCCGTTCTGACGACACCTCAGGGACGAGGATGTAATCGGTGTCCGGTTGGGAATTGAAGAAGAATCGCGAGGGCGTTTCGGCGGCCGCTCTCGTGGGTGCGGCAGTGCTTGATGACCGGAATCGCCGAACGTTCTCGATGCGATCAATTACTGGTTTGATTTGGCGAAGCTCTGCTGGTTGCGCGTCAGCTAGCCAAAGGCACCATCGGTCGCCACCGTTGATGAACTCTTCTGATCCAATGAATGGTCGAATCCAGTGCGACGTCTGCGGAAACTCCGCAATCAACTTGTCGCGTTCGTCCTCAGAGAGGATCAGGTTTCCGTCGTCGGTCGGCTTGCTTCCGCATCTCATGATCGGTCTGCCATCGATCGGAGTGCTGCGTTTTGAAACGACTACTGTAGGGCCTTCGGCCAAGTAGGCATTGATTGAAATTGTCGATACCTCATGCGGATCGCCCGATGGATCGTTGTAGTCAAACAGTCGGCAACTGCGGACTGGCTTTTGCGTGAGACCAACGATGATGCAATGCACCGCCGCTTGGCCTCGGGCTTCGTTTCTCCAGCGGAAGGTGCGATGTGCGAAATGAATCTTCCAACCCAGTCTTCCCAAGAGGTAAGGCCACAGCAGCGGAACTTGTTCTCCTTGGGCGAGGGAGTTGGTGGCGACAAAAGCGAATTCGACTTCCGTGTCGTTGGCGTAGCTTGCGGCCTTGACGAACCAATTCGCGACAAAGTCCAGGTCTGATCCGGATTTGATCTCCTGCATGACTAACAGTTGATCCTCGCGCTGCTCGCGACTTTGGTAGTGCTTCCCGCCAAATGGCGGGTTGCCGAGGATGTAGCTGAGTTTTTCGGGCGGCACCACGGAGTGCCAGTCGAGGCGCAGGGCGTTGCCGTGCACGATGGTCGGCGACTTCACCAGCGGCAGGCGCGCGAAATAGTTGCCGAACTGTTCGCTCACCAGCATGTTCATCTGGTGATCCATCAGCCACAACGCCACCTGCGCGATCTGCGCCGGAAACTCCTCGATCTCGATGCCATAGAACTGGTCCACGTCCACCTGCACCGCCTCCGCCACCCACAGCGACTGTGACGACAGGTTGGCCGGAAACAGGCGCCGCAACACTTCCAGTTCGATCAGGCGCAACTCGCGATAGGCGATCACGAGGAAATTGCCGCAGCCGCAGGCCGGATCGAGGAAGCGCAGGTTGGCGAGTTTCTGGTGGAACGATTTCAGCTTGCCCTCGTGCGTGCCGACGCGTTCCAGCTCCGCCTTCAGATCATCCAGAAACAGCGGCCCGATCAGCTTCAGGATGTTCTTTTCCGACGTGTAATGCGCGCCCAGATTGCGCCGCGCCTTCGCGTCCATCACCGACTGGAACATCGAACCGAAGATCGCCGGACTGATGCGACTCCAGTCCAGCGTCGACGCATCCAGCAACAGACCGCGCATGGTCGCGTCGAATGACGCCAACGGCAGCGGCTCCTCGAACAGCCGCCCGTTCACGTAGGGGAATTCGGCGAGCTGAGCGTCCAGCGTCGTCTGTCGCTTCGGCGGCGGCGTGTTCAGCACCTGGAACAACTGCGCCAGTTGCGGACCGAGGTCGGTGCCATCGATGTTCGTGCGCTGCGCGACGAATTCGTGGAAGGCGTGGCGCGGAAAGATGCCGGTGTCGTCGCCGAACAGGCAGAACAGCAGGCGCACCAGCAGCACTTCCAGCGCATGGCCGTCGTAACCGGCGGCCTTCAGCGCATCGTGCAGCTTGCCCATGCGTTCGGCGGCCTGCACGTTGACCGGGTCTTCCTCCTTGAACGCACGCGGCTGATAGCCGGCGATGAAACCGAAGCGCCGCACTTGCTTGTGCAGGTCGGCGAGCGCGAACTCGACGGGTTCCTCACCCGATTCGAGGTCGTACAGCCGGAAGCGCGCGAAGTCCGACACCAGCAGGTATTTCGGCAGTTCGGCGTCGCTCAGGCCGTGGAAGTAATCGCGCGCTTGTGCATGGGCTCGATCAAGGTTCTTGCCGCGCGACTTGTGCTCGATCAGCAGCACGCCCTTCCAGAGCAGGTCGATGTAGCCGTCGCGGCCGTCGAGCTTCTTGACCTTGCGTTCAAAGGTCGCGACACGCTTGCGGCTGACGCCGAACACGTCGAAGAACGCGTCCCAGAAGGTCTTGGCCTCGGCGTGCTCGTTGCTGTCGGCCGCGAATTCGCGCGAGAAGCGCAGGGCACGGTCCTTGATTTCGTTCCATGACAAGGGCACGGCGTCGTCCATCCGCGGCGGGGAAGGGCGACAGTATCCGGCGCCGAAAAGAAAAAACCCAGCCGGGTCGCGGCTGGGTTTTGGATTGGTGGAGATGGCGGGAATTGAACCCGCGTCCGAAAGTGATCCATCCCAAGTACTACATGCTTATCCCTTCTTTGGTCTCGTACCCGGCATGCCGAAGGGCGCGCTTATCCGTGTACCAGCCCGTTGGTTTTCGTCGCTGACACCCAGGCACAGGCAGCGCTTATCCGATGATCATGACTCAACCTTTGCGAGCATCGGCAATCGCGCGGTCGAGGCTTAGGCCTTAAGCGGCCAGAGCGTAGTTGTCGTCGTTGGCAACTAAGTGTTTGCAGCTGGATTAACGAGGAAAGCTACCCCCTCGGCATGCACCCGGTAACTTCACGACTCCCGTCGAAGCCGATCATCCCCGTTGTGTTACGACGGAACGGAGTATGGGTGCCGGGGATGCGGGATTCAAGGCACGGCGCGCGGATGCGGTTCAGGAATCGACTGCGCCCTTCGACAGGCTCAGGGCGAACGGTGTGGTGAATCGAGTGCGCCCTTCGACAGGCTCAGGGCGAACGGTGTGGGGAAGCGGGTACGCCCTTCGACAGGCTCAGGGCGAACGGTGTCGGGAATCGCGTGCGCCCTTCGACAGGCTCAGGGCGAACGGTTTCGGGAATCGAGTACGCCCTTCGACAGGCTCAGGGCGAACGGGGCTCAGGCGTCGCGGTTCTTCGCGCGCATCGCGCGCTGCTTCTCGATCTGCCACTCGCGCTCCTTGATGGTGTCGCGCTTGTCGTGTTCCTTCTTGCCAAGCGCGAGTCCGAGTTCGACCTTGGCGAGGTTGTGCTTCCAGTACAGCGCGGTCGGCACCAGTGTGTAGCCCTTGCGTTCGATCTGGCCGGTCAGGCGATCGATCTCCTCGCGGTTCAGCAGCAGCTTGCGCGTGCGCCGTTCCTCTGGCACCACGTGCGTCGAGGCGCTGCCGAGCGGAATGATCTGTGCGCCGAACAGGAACATCTCGCCGTGGCGGATGATGGCGTAGGCGTCGGTGATGTTGGCGCGGCCGGCGCGCAGCGACTTCACTTCCCAGCCCTGCAGCGCCAGGCCGGCTTCGATGCGCTGGTCGAACTTGTATTCGTGCTTCGCACGCTTGTTCAACGCGATCGTGCCGGTGTGGCTGTCGTCCTTGTCTTTCTTCGATTTGCTCATGGCGCAAGTGTAGCGGTGGCGGCGCGCCGGTTAGAATGCGCGTCTTGTCTGGATGGAATGGAAGGGCCGTGAGCCGGATAGATCGCAGCAGCCTGATCGCGCGGCCGGCCGCCGTGGTGTTCGATCTCGTCAACGAAGTGGCGGCATATCCCGGTGCATTCAACTGGTGCCGCAGCGCCACCGTGCTCGAACGCGACGACTACGCGATGCTGGCGCGCCTTGACCTCACCTATGCGGGCTTCCAGTCCTCGTTCACGACCCGCAATCGCTTCCTGCGTCCGGAACGCATCGACCTCGAACTCGTCGAAGGCCCGTTCAGCGCCTTGCGTGGCGCCTGGACGTTCACGCCCCTTGGCGATCACGGCTGTCGCGTCAACCTGCATCTCGATTTTGAAATGGCGGGCCGGTTCGTCGGTTCTGCACTCGCGATCGGTTTCCAGGGCTTGGCCGACCGCATGGTCGACGACTTCGCGCGTGCCGCGCGCGCCATGGTGGAACCCGGCGATGCGCGTTGAAGTCGTCTTCGCGCTGCCCGACACGCAGCAGTGCATCGTGCTGGATCTGCCCGAGGGCGCAACCGTGGCCGATGCGATTGCGGCAGCGGGAATCGATGCTGCGGCATTCGATGATGAACACGTCGGGATCTGGAATCGCCGCGTCACGCGGGCGACGGTGTTGCGCGAAGCGGATCGCGTCGAACTCTACCGCCCGATCACGGCCGACCCGAAGCAGGCGCGGCGCACGCGCGCCGAACGCAACCCGGTCGGCGTGCAGGCGAAGCGGCGGATCAACCGTTCTTGATCTTGCGGTTGTCTTCCGGAATGTTGCGCTGCAGTTCCTGGCTTTCTTCCAGCAGTTCGTCGCCGGACTTCGGCAGCCAGTCGCCTTCGATCTTGCTCAGCGTGCCGCTCTCGAAATGCAGCGTCAGCGTCTTGATCTCGGGATCCTTGCGACGGTGACTGTTGCTGGTGACGTATTCCCAGCGATCCTGATTGAACGGCGAGGCCACCTGCGGCGTGCCCATGACCAGTTCGACCTGACGCATCGTCATACCCGGCTTCAGTTGATCGACCATCTTCTGGTCGACCAGATTGCCCTGGCGCATGTCCATCTTGTAGATCAGGGCGCAACCATTGAGCAGGACCAGGGCAAGCAGCAGGACAGTACGCAGCATCGTCGATTCACCGGGAAAACGAAGCGGCGATGATACACTGCCGGCCTGAATCGCAACCGTTCCGGAGCCCACCCCGCATGGAAACGCAGGATCTGCGCAAAGCCGGCCTGAAAGTCACGCTGCCGCGCGTGCGCATCCTCGAGATCCTCGAGGAGAAGCAGGGCACGCACATGACGGCGGAAGACGTCTACAAGGAATTGCTCAAGCACAACGACGACATCGGCCTGGCCACGGTCTATCGCGTGCTCACCCAGTTCGAAGCCGCCGGCATTGTGTCCAAGCACAATTTCGAGGGCGGCCAGGCCGTCTTCGAACTGGATCGCGGCGAGCACCACGACCACATGGTCTGCATCGAGACCGGCAAGGTCATCGAATTCGTCGATCCCGAGATCGAGAAGCGCCAGCACGAAATCGCGGCGCGCCACGGTTATGAACTCGAAGAGCACAGCCTCGTGCTCTACGTCCGCCCGAAGCGGAAGAAATAAGCCAAGGATGCGGTTGCGCTTCGGGCGACACCGCCGAACCCACTGGGGAATGAGATGAAGAAGCTGCTGATTGCCAGCGCGGTGCTGGTTGCCGCGGGTGTTGGTTACTACGTGATGAAGCCGGGTGCACCGGGTTCGGGCGCATCGTTGCTGTCTGCCAAGTCGGGTCCGCTCGACCATGTGCCGGCCGATACCGCCTTCGTGTTCGCGAATGTCGAGCCGATGCCGAAGGCAGTGACCCAGGCCTGGATGGAACAGTTCGCCCAAGTCTCGGGCATCTACGCCATGCAGGCGAAGATGGCCGAAGAGGCACTGGCCAAGGAAGACCCGAACGGCCAGGGCGTGAAGTGGATGCGTGCGCTTGCCGCCGAAGCCAAGGACCGCACGGCCGAACAGATCATGACCGAGCTCGGCATCGACATGCAGATGCGTTATGCGATGTACGAAGTCGCGGCGCGTCCGGTGTTGCGTTTCGAGCTGGCCGATCCGGCCAAGACCCGCGCCTTCATCGCCCGCGTCGAGCAGAACGCCGGCGACAAGGTGCCGACCGCCAAAATCGACGCGCTCGACTACTGGAACTTCGCCGACCCGAAAGGTGAGGGGCGCCTGGTCGCGGCCATCGACGGCTCGCAACTGGTCGTGGCCTTCCTGACCAGCACCCAGGACGACGCGGCGCTGCGTGATGCGCTCGGTTTGAATCCGCTGAAGCAGTCGCTGGCGGCCTCGGGCAAGCTGGTCGCGCTGAACAAGGAATTCGGCTACACGCCGTACTCCAGCGGTTATGTCGACACGCGCAAGGTCATCGCGCTGTTCGACGACGCCCAGCCCGCCGCCGATGCTCCGGATGCCGCGGCGCTCAAGGCCACCTGCGCGAAGGATTACGACGCCATCGCCCAGGCCATGCCGCGCCTCGTCTTCGGTTACACCAAGCTCGAGCCGAAGGCGATGGAAGCGAAGATGCTGCTGGAGCTTCGCGCCGATATCGCCAAGGATCTGCAGCCGCTGCCGGCACCGCTGCCGGGTGCGAACGCGACCGCAGGCAGCGCGCTCAGCTTCGGCTTCGCGATGAACCTGGAAGCCCTCGCGAATTTCGCCAACAAGCAGGCCGACGCCATCATCGCGGCACCGTATGCCTGCCCGGCGCTGGCCGATCTGAACGAAGGTGCCACGAAGGCCAAGGAACAGTTCGCCAATCCGGGCCTGTACATGGCTGCGAGCGCCTTCAACGCGGTGCACGTGATCGCGACCAAGTTCACGATGCCGCAGCCGGGTCTCGAAGCGGCGCCGGCCGAACCGGAATTCGCTGGCAAGCTGCTGATCGGCTCGAAGAGCCCAGCTGGCCTGATCGGCATGCTCGGCGGTTTCGCGCCGCAGGTGGCCGCGTTGAACCTGCAGCCGAATGGCGAACTCAAGGAAGTGCCGGCTGACCCGTCGATGCCGGTGAAGGGCCCGATGCATGCACTGATGACCGATTCTGCAGTCGGCGTCAGCATCGGCGAAGGCGAATCGGCGACGCTGAAGGATGCGCTCGCGGTCGATGCCGGCAACAAGACCCTGCTGTCGATCGGTTATGGCGGCGAGTTCTTCAAGACCATCTTCGCCCAGGCCGCGGCGGATGCCGCGAAGTCGGATGATCCGGCGGCCGCCGAGCTGCAGAAGACGATGTCCGACTTGCAGAAGATGTATGCCGAATCGATCGAGCACATCGATCTCGACGTCAATGTCGCCGACCGCGGCATCGAGTTTGTGCAGGAAGCACGGATGAAGTAAGGCTTTCGTCTTTCCCCTCTCCCTTGACGGGAGAGGGGCAGGGCGGAGAGAGAAGGGCGGCGGTGAGGGTTATCGCGCTGCCGCGATCATTTCCTTCGCAGCCGAACGCGTGGCCGTGGTGATTTCGACGCCACCGAGCATGCGCGCGATTTCGTCGACACGAGGTTTCGCGTCGAGTGCCTCGATGGCGGTGCGGGTCTGTCCGTCCTGCACCGACTTGCGTACCGCGAAATGCTGATGCCCTTGCGCGGCAACCTGCGCCAGATGGGTGACGCACAACACCTGTCGCGTCGAACCGAGTTCGCGCAACTTGCGACCGACCACTTCGGCGGTCGCGCCACCGATACCCGAATCGACTTCGTCGAAGACCATCACCGGCACGTCGTCGGAACCGATGGCCGCCACTTCGATGGCCAGGCTGACGCGCGCCAGTTCGCCGCCCGACGCGATCTTGCGCAAGGGTCGTCCCGGCTGGCCCGGATTCGGGCTCACCACGAATTCGACGGCATCGCGACCGGAGAGCGGGAACGCGTGCTCGTCCGCCGCTTCGATCTGGATCTCGAAGGCGCCAGCGATCGACAGCTCGCGCAGCAGTCCGGTCACGCGCGTCGCCAGCGTCGTCGCGGCGAAGCGACGCGACTCCGACAACGCTTTCGACGCGCGTGTGTAGTCTGCGCTCGCGGCCTCGCGCTCGCGACGCAATACCTCGATCTTCTCGCCGGCGTGTTGCAGGCGATCGATCTCGTCGGCCAGCTCGCCGAGTCGCAGCCCGAGATCCTGGGCCGGCACACGGTGCTTGCGCGACAACTCGTGCAGTTTCGCGAGCTGGGCATCGAGTTCGCCGTAACGCTCGGGATCGAGGTCCTGGGCGGATCGATAGCGTTCGAGTTCGTTGATCGCCTCGACCAGCTGGATGCCGGCCGATTCGAGCAGCTCGGCCACCGGCGCCAGGGCCGGATCGAGCTGGGCCAGCTTGCGTGCATCGGTGGCACTGTGCGCGAGCGAAGACGTGGCCGAATGTTCGTCGTCGCTGTCGAGTGCGTCGATCAGTTGCTGACTGCCCTGCAGCAGCGTGGCGGCATGCGCCAGGCGGCGATGGTCGTCGACGAGGCGCGCATACGTCTCGCCGGACAGGGCATGTTTCTTCAGTTCCTGATGCTGGAAACGCAGGTAGTCGAGGCGGTCCGGATCGCCTTTTTCGGCGCCGGCCAGTTCGGCGATGCCGCGGTCGAGATCGGCGATGCGGCGCGCGGCGCGGGCCACGCCCTCGATGCGGTCCGGATGCTGGGCGAAGGCGTCGAGCAGGGCGAGCTGGTGCTTGCGCGACAGCAGGGCCTGATGCTCGTGCTGACCATGGATCTCGACCAGGAAGCCGGCGGCTTCGCGCAGCACCGACAGCGACACCGGACGGTCGTTGAGCCAGGCGCGCGAGCTGCCGTCGCTGCGCACGACACGGCGCAGACGCAGTTGTTCCTCGTCATCCAGTTCCTGTTCGCGCAGCCAGGCGCGGGCCAGGGGCAGGGCGCGCAGGTCGAACTCCGCCGACATCTCGGCGCGATCGGCACCATGGCGGACCACGCCGGCATCGCCGCGTGCGCCCGCCAGCAGCATCAGGGCATCGACCAGCAAGGACTTGCCGGCACCGGTCTCGCCGGTGAGCACAGTCAGGCCGGGCGCGAAATTCACGTCGGCGCCATCGATGATGGCGAAATCTTTGACGAACAGGGAACGCAGCATTCGCAAAGGCTAGCAAAGCCGATGCCATGCGTCATCGCGCGACGGCAGTCTCAGCCCTCGACGCAGCGGTCGCGGCCTGCGGCCTTGGCCTGGTACAGAGCCTGGTCGGCGCGATGCAGCGCGGCTTCCAGCGATTCGCCCGGACGATGGCGGATCGCACCCATCGAGGCCGTGGTCGACACGCTGGCGGCGGTGCTGGCCGCGCGCGACAGCGCCACGCGCAGCGCGTCGGCATCGGCGCCGTTCGCCGGCCAGAGCACGGCGAATTCCTCGCCACCGAGGCGCCCGACCATGCCGTGCCCATCGAGCAGGTCCAGCAACTCGCCAACGCCGGCCTGAAGTGCGGCATCGCCGCTGCGATGCCCGTGGCGGTCGTTCAATTGCTTGAAGTGGTCGAAGTCGAGCATCGCGATCCGATGGCCCTCGGCGTCCGACAGCCGCAACGCGGCCTGTTCGAAGAAGGCGCGCCGGTTGAGCGCGCCGGTGAGGTCGTCGCGTTCGGCCTGGCGCCGCCAGGCGGCGTGTGTGCGCGAGTTGACGACCATCATCGTGGTGATCATGGCGATCACCGAGATCAGCGCGATCGCCAGCGCGACCGCGCCCTGGCGCTGGGTCCGCAGCGCCGTCTCGGGGTCGATCACCAGGTCGGCCAAGTTGGCCGCGGACAGCAGCGCATTGAGGCCAAGCACCGCGCACATCAGCAGCACCGGCCCGCGTTCCTCGCGATGATGGCGGCGTAGCGCGACGACGATGCGCACGCCCACCGAGATCAATACCGCGATCAGCACCAGACCGTAGCGGAAGGGTTCTCCGGACGGGCCGGCCGGCATCAGGAACTGCAGCAGCACGATCAGCGCGATCACCGACAGCAGCGAGCGCCAGCCGGCGGCCAGGCCGAACACGCGCAGCACCGCGCCGGCGAGGGTTAGCACGCCGAGTGCGAGCAGGCTGTTGCTGACCGTGGTCGGCGGCAGTTGCGGCAGCAGGTCGCGAAACGCCAGCAGCAGCAAAGCCAGTCCGCACAGTCCCAGTCCGGCTGCATATTCGAACAGGCTGCGCCGATACAGGCTGGCCGGCGCCAGTGCCGCCAGGGTCGCGGCATTGGTCAGCAGGATCAGCGCGCTGGCAAACCAGAGCAGGTCGGACGGGTTCATCCGGCCGATGGTACACGTCGCCGCAGCCGCATTGACCTGAGCCGAGACGCATTGATAGCGTGCTGCGGATCCCCACATTGCACGAACCATGCGCCGCCACGCCGACCACCTTGATGCCCGCGCCCGCCACCTGTTGCGGACGCTGATCGCGCAATACATCCGCGATGGCGAGCCCGTGGGGTCGCGCACGCTGGCGAAGCAGAGCGGCCTCGATCTCAGCCCGGCGACCATCCGCAATGTGCTGTCGGATCTCGAGGAAGTCGGGCTGATCTCGGCGCCGCACACCTCGGCCGGCCGCATTCCGACCGCGCAGGGCTACCGATTGTTCGTCGATTCGCTGCTGCAGTTGCAGGCGCCGCGTCCGGACGAAATGGACGCGATGCAGCGCGAGATTCCGGCCGGTGCCAGTACCCATGAAGTGCTGGGCCGCGTGTCCGGCGTGCTCAGCCAGCTGACGCATTTCGTCGGTCTGGTGACGGTGCCGAAACGCGAGCAGTTCGCGTTTCGGCAGATCGATTTCGTGCAGTTGGGCCCGAACCGCGTGCTGGTGATCCTGGTGTTCACCGACAACGAAGTGCAGAACCGCGTGCTCGACCTGCCGCGCGCCTATCTGCCCGGGGAACTGGAACAGGTCGCGAACTACCTGAACCAGAATTTCTCCGGCCTGCCGCTGGACGAAATCCGCCGCCGCATCGTGTCGGAAATGGAAGCGGCGCGCGATTCCATCGACCGCGTGCTGCGCTCGGCGATCGAACTCGCGAATGCGTCGTTCCGTTGCGAATCGCGCGAGGACGTGGTGGTCAGCGGCCAGACCAATCTGATGGGTGTCAGCGAACTCGCCAGCATGGAACGGCTGCGCGACCTGTTCGAGGCCTTCAACCGCAAACGTGAACTGGCGCGCCTGCTCGAAGGTTGCGTGCATGCCGAAGGCGTGCGCCTGTTCATTGGCGAAGAGTCCGGTTACGCGCCACTCGGTTCCTGCAGCGTCGTGACGGCGCCCTACGGTGCCGACAACCGGGTGCTGGGCGTGATCGGCGTGATCGGCCCGACCCGCATGGACTACGACCGCGTCATCCCGGTCGTGCAGACCACAGCGCGCATCCTGTCGGGTGCCTTGAAGAACGCCGGACTGGCCCCATAAGCCGGGCGGGGCAATTCGGCCGCTGGGCGGCCCGCAGATCTTGGAGAATCCGATGAATCAGGACACGACGCCGGTCGACGGCGACGATTTCGGCACGTTGCCGGCCGAACAGCTGGAAGCGCGCATCCATGAACTGGAAAACCAGTTGGGTGCGGCCAGGGACGAGCAGGTGCGCCTGCTGGCCGAGATGGACAACCAGCGCAAGCGCGCCGTGCGCGATGTCGACACCGCGCGCAAGTTCGGTGTGGAGAAACTGCTGAACGACCTGATGCCGGTCTGCGACGGCCTGGAAATGGGCCTGAACCAGGGCGGCAACGATGCCGCCAAGTTGCGCGAAGGCATGGAACTGACGCTGAAGCTGCTGCTTAAGGCCACCGAGACCCATGGCCTGCATCGCCTGAAGCCGGTCGGCGAGGCCTTCAACCCGGAATGGCACCAGGCCATGGCCATGATCCCGAGCAGCGACAAGGTCGCCGGCACAATCATCGACGTGTTCCAGACCGGCTACCGCCTGCACGAGCGGCTGATCCGCCCGGCCATGGTCACGATCGCCACCGATCCGCTGCCACCTGAAGACGCGTAAGCCGCCTTCTTGAATCCCGAATTCACAACCTCATAACAGCGCCATCCGCCGCAAGGCATTCAAGTTTTCCGGAGAGAAATCATGGGCAAGATCATCGGTATCGACCTCGGCACCACCAACAGCTGCGTCGCGATCATGGACGGCGGTTCGGTCCGCGTGATCGAAAACGCCGAAGGCGATCGCACCACGCCGTCGATCGTCGCGTTCGCGAAGGACGGCGAAGTCATCGTCGGTGCGCCGGCCAAGCGCCAGAGCGTGACCAATCCCAAGAACACCTTCTACGCGGTGAAGCGCCTGATCGGCCGCAAGTTCACCGACGCCGAAGTGAAGAAGGACATCGACCTGGTGCCGTACAGCATCGTCGGCCATGACAACGGCGACGCCTGGGTCGGTACCTCGGACGGCAAGCGCATGGCGCCGCCGGAAATCTCGGCCAAGGTGCTGATGAAGATGAAGAAGACGGCCGAGGATTTCCTCGGTGAGCCGGTGACCGAAGCGGTTATCACGGTGCCGGCCTACTTCAACGATTCGCAGCGCCAGGCGACCAAGGACGCCGGTCGCATCGCCGGTCTGGAAGTGAAGCGCATCATCAACGAGCCGACCGCGGCCGCGCTCGCCTATGGCCTCGACAAGTCGGGCGGCAAGGATCGCAAGATTGCCGTGTACGACTTGGGCGGCGGCACCTTCGACGTCTCGATCATCGAGATCGCCGAAGTCGATGGCGAAAAGCAGTTCGAAGTGCTTGCCACGAATGGCGACACCTTCCTCGGCGGCGAAGACTTCGACACCCGCGTCATCGACTTCCTGGTCGAGGAATTCAAGAAGGAGCAGGGCATCGACCTGCGCAAGGATCCGCTGGCCCTGCAGCGCCTGAAGGACGCAGCCGAGCGCGCCAAGATCGAACTGTCGTCGCTGCAGCAGACCGACGTGAACCTGCCGTACATCACGGCGGACGCGAGCGGTCCGAAGCACCTGACCGTGAAGCTGACGCGCGCCAAGCTCGAAGCCCTGGTCGATGACCTGGTCAAGAAGACGATCGAGCCCTGCCGCACCGCGATGGCCGATGCCAAGGTCAAGCCGTCCGACATCACCGAAGTGATCCTGGTCGGCGGCATGACGCGCATGCCCAAGGTGCAGGCGGCGGTGACCGAGTTCTTCGGCAAGGAACCGCGCAAGGACGTGAACCCGGACGAAGCCGTGGCCATCGGCGCGGCGATCCAGGGCGGCGTGCTGTCGGGTGCGGTCAAGGACGTGTTGCTGCTCGATGTCACGCCCTTGAGCCTCGGTATCGAAACCGCAGGAGGCGTGTTTACCAAACTAATTGAGAAGAACACCACGGTGCCGACCAAGGCCTCGCAGATTTTCTCGACCTACGAGGACAACCAGACAGCAGTGACGATTCATGTGCTGCAGGGCGAACGCAAGGAAGCCCGCTACAACAAGTCGCTGGCGAAGTTCGACCTCGCCGGTATCGACGCCGCGCCGCGTGGCATGCCGCAGGTCGAGGTGACCTTCGACATCGACGCCAACGGCATCCTGCATGTGTCGGCCAAGGACAAGAAGACCGGCAAGGAACAGAAGATCGAGATCAAGGCCGGTTCGGGTTTGAGCGAGGCCGAGATCGAGCAGATGGTGCGTGATGCCGAAGCGCATCGCGAAGACGACAAGCGCTTCCAGGAACTGGTCGAGACCCGCAACAAGGCCGACCAGCTCGTGCACAGCGTGCGCTCGGCGCTGAAGGAACACGGCGCCAAGGTCCCGGGCGACCAGATCGGTCGCATCGAGGAAGCGGCCAAGGACCTGGAGTCGGTGATGAAGGGCGACGACAAGGCCAAGATCGAGGCCAAGATCGCCGCCCTCGAAACCGCCGCCCAGAGCCTCGCCGCCGCCGCCCAGGGCGGTGCCCAGCCGGGTCCGGACGCCGCAGCCGGCGCCCAGTCCCAGAAGAACGACGACGTCGTCGACGCCGAGTTCACCGAGGTCAAGGACGACAACAAGTAAGTCGTTCGATGTGATGCGAACCCGCAACCCGGATTGTGCGAGCAGTCCGGGTTTGCGTTTCTAGGCAACGCAACGACGTAGGCTGGGTTGAGCGCAGCGAAACCCGGCAACATCGATTCCAAACAAGCTGGGTTTCATTGCATTCAACCCAGCCTACGCGGCAACTCATCCAGACTGGTCAACGCGATGTCCAAACGCGACTACTACGAAGTGCTCGGTGTCGAGAAATCGGCGTCGGAGGACGATCTGAAGAGGGCTTATCGCCGGCTGGCGATGAAGTACCACCCGGATCGCAACGACGGCGACAAGGACGCCGAGGCCAAGTTCAAGGAAGCGAAGGAAGCTTGGGAAGTCCTGTCGGACCCGACCAAGCGGCGCGCCTATGACCAGCACGGTCACGCGGCGTTCGAGCAGGGCATGGGCGGCGGTGGCGGTTATTCCGATGTCGGCGACATCTTCGGCGACATCTTCAGCGACCTGTTCGGCGGCGGTCGTCGTGGCGGCGGCCAGCCGCGCCGTGGCGCCGACGCACGTATCGTGGTCGAACTCGATCTCGAAGAAGCGGTGTTCGGGACCACCAAGGAAATCGACGTACCCGCGGTCGTCAATTGCGACGACTGCGAAGGCACCGGTTCGCAGGACAAGAAGACCAGTACCTGTTCGATGTGCCGCGGTCGTGGTCGCGTCGTCGCGCAGCGCGGCATCTTCCAC
Source organism: Pseudomonadota bacterium (assembly GCA_022705045.1). Taxonomy (GTDB): domain Bacteria; phylum Pseudomonadota; class Gammaproteobacteria; order Xanthomonadales; family Ahniellaceae; genus JADKHK01. Next base: position 15,353 of record JAKJFE010000017.1, read on the forward strand.
GTCGAACAGGCCTGCCCGACCTGCAGCGGCAGCGGCAAGCAGATCGAGAAGCCCTGCAAGAGTTGCCGCGGTCACGGCCGCATCCAGAAGGAGAAGACGCTGGCGGTGAAGATTCCCGCAGGCGTCGATACCGGCGACCGCGTGCGACTCGGCGGTGAAGGCCATGCCGGCCCACCGGGCACGCCGAATGGCGACCTGTTCGTCGAGATGATGGTGCGCGAACACAAGATCTTCCAGCGCGAAGGCAACGACCTCTATTGCGAAGTGCCGATCCGCTTCTCGCAGGCCGCACTCGGCGGCGAACTGGTCATTCCGACTTTGGATGGCGACGCCAAGATCAAGGTCCCGGCCGAAACCCAGACCGGCAAACTCTTCCGCCTGCGCGGCAAGGGCGTGAAGTCGGTGCGTGGCCACGACCAGGGCGACCTGCTGTGTCGCGTCGTCGTCGAAACCCCGGTGCGCCTGAGCAAACGCCAGCGCGAACTGCTCGAGGAATTCGAATCGACGTTCGATGACGGCAAGGATCACATGCCGCGCCAGACGTCCTGGGTCGACGGCGTGAAGTCGTTCTGGGATCGCATGACCTCCTGAGCAGGTGCTTGACCCGGACCGTGACGGCCGCGGGACTGGCTGCCGTTCGGGAGATGGCAGGCCGCGGCGGCGCTGCTAGTCTGCGCTCCCGTTTTTCGGAGCCCGTGATGTCCGCCACCCGTCTTGCCTTCGCGATCGCCCTCATCATGGGCCTGCCCCTGATCTCCGCCTGCTCGAAACCGCCCGAACCTGTGGCGGAAGCGCCGAAGCCGGCGGCGGTGAATCACGACCAGCAATTCGAGGCGCTCAGTCGCTCGTGGCTGAGCAGCTGGTTCCGACTCAATCCGGTGTCGGCGACGCAGATCGGCAGCCATATCGTCGATGGCGAACTCGACGACCTGAGCCTGAAAGGTCGCACCGCGGCGCTCGCGCTGGCGCGCGATACGCTGTCGCAACTCGAATCCATGGATCGAAGCACCTTGTCGCGCGAGAACCAGATCGACTACGCCATCCTGCGCAACCAGTTGCAGAGCGAGGTCTGGACGATCGAGACGCTGCAGAGCTGGGCCTGGGATCCGCAGGTCTACAGCCAGCTCGCCGGCAGCGCGATCTATTCGCTGATGGCGCGCGACTTCGCGCCGCTGCCGGAGCGCCTGAAGGCCGCGACGCTGCGCATGGAAAAGCTGCCGGTGCTGTTCGCGCAGGCGCGCGAGAATCTCGATCCCGCCCGCGTGCCGTCGATCCACGCCGAAACCGTGGCCAAGCAGCACAACGGCGTGCTTGGCCTGGTCGAACAGTTCATCACGCCGAACCTCGACCAGTTGGGTGAGGAAGATCGCGAGCGCGCCGACAATGCCATCGGCAACCTCAAGCTCGCGGTTGCCGAACATCAGAAATGGCTGGATGAAACCCTGGTGCCGAATGCCAAGGGTGATTTCCGCATCGGTGCGGACCTGTACGACAAAAAGCTCGGGTTCGCGCTGGATTCACCGCTCGGTCGCGCCGAAATCAAGCAGCGTGCGGAGGCGGAGCTGCAACGCGTACGCGCCGAGATGTACGACATCGCCCGTGGTGTGCTGGCCGACCAGCCGAAAGCGCCGGAGATGCCCGATGCGCCGACGCCGGAACAGCAGCAGGCCGCCATCGCCGCGGCGCTGGAGTTGGCCTATGCCGATCGCCCGGCGCGCGACAAGGTGGTCGAACTCGCCACCGCCAGCACCGAACGCGCCACCGCCTTCGTGCGCGAGAAAGGTCTGATCACCTTGCCGGAGTCGCCGGTCAAGATCATCCTGATGCCGGAATTCCAGCGCGGCGTGTCGGTGGCGTACTGCGATTCGCCGGGTCCGCTCGACAAGCATCTCGACACCTTCTACGCGGTGTCGCCGATTCCGGACGACTGGAACGACGAACAGGTCGATTCCTTCCTGCGCGAATACAACACGCGCTCGATCGAGGAACTCAGCATCCACGAGGCGATGCCGGGCCATTTCCTGCAGATCGCGCACTCGAACAAGCATCCGTCGACGCTGCGTGCCGTGCTCTCGTCCGGTTCCTTCGTCGAAGGCTGGGCAGTGTTCTCCGAGAAGCTGATGGTCGATGCCGGTTACCTCGACAACGATCCGCTGTTCAAGCTGATCAACCTGAAGTGGTACCTGCGCGTCATCACCAACGCCATCATCGACCAGGGCATCCATGTCGACGGCATGACCCGCGAACAGGCGATGGCGCTGATGACCGAACAGGGTTTCCAGCAGGAACGCGAAGCCGCCGGCAAATGGGTGCGCGCGCAGCTCACCTCGGCGCAGCTGCCGACCTATTTCGTCGGCTTCCAGGAACACCTGGATCTGGAGAAGGCCGTGCGTGAGCGCGACGGCGAACAGTTCGACCTGCGCAAGTACAACGACACCGCGCTCTCCTACGGCTCGCCCCCGGTCCGCTACGTCCGCCAGATGATGCTGGAACAGCCGATCGATTGATTCGCTCGACATCGCTCGAAGTCACGACGGCCGCGCGCAAGCGTGGCCGTTGTCGTTTTTGCGGCCGGGCAACTGGCCTTGTGCGTCGCCAAGTGCGCGAGCGCGGTGGCCGCGGGCGTCAGGACGACTGCGGTCCTGCGTCGGCTTTCGACCACGGAAAGAAACGCGGTACGCGGCGCTGATAGTCGGCGTAGCCGGGGCGTTTTTGGCGTGAGTAGAACTCGGCGGGCACGGCGCCGGAGTAATGCACGAGCACCTGAAACATCAGATAGGGCAGGTAGGCGAGGCCGGCCGCAAGCAGGACGAACTGAATCCAAGGTGCTTCCGCGGACAGCGCGATCAGCGACGGCAACGACGAGACCGTCAGGCCAAGCCAGACCATCCACTCGCCGAGGTAGTTGGGGTGGCGGCTGTAGCGCCACAGGCCGGCTTCGCAATGGGCGAGTCGGCGTTGTGCATGGGGTGTCTGGCGCAGGAAGCGTTGTTTTTGCCAGTCGGCAGTGGTTTCGAACACGAAACCGAAGACCCAGAGCGCGTAGCCGGCGATTTCGATCGGGCTCAAGGCTGCGGCCGGATTCGCGGCCTGCAGCAGCGCCGGCAACGCGAGCACACTCATGTTCGCGAGACCTTGGGTTGCGGCCTCGAACAGCAGGGCCGGTCGTTCGCGCCAGCCGCGTCGCTGCCAGCGCCGACGCTGGTACTCGTAACGCGGGAGTTCGCGCTTGAAGTGACCGTAGCGCCAGCCGATCAGGGCCATCAGACCCATGCGGCCGCCAGCGAGCAGGTACAGGCTGGCGATGATGGCGCTGCGTGCCGTCGCTTCTCCGAGGCTGAAGACGATCACGCCGAGCACGGCCAATCCCCAGGGCCAGCCGATATCGACATAACTCATCCGCCCCGTGAGCACTGCCGGCAGCAGGACGACCGCGCCGAACAGGAGCGATTGCGCGACCGCGTTGACCAGGGCCATCTCCGCGAACGGTGCGGCGGCGAGCAGCACCGCCAGCGCGGCGAGATAGGGCAGCGACTGCAGCAGATGCGACCCGGCCTGCTTCATCGGGTCCGCCCATGGGACATGCCAATGGCAGGTTTCATCGATATCCGTGACATTCCGAGCGCTCCGATGGCGTAAAGACCGCACCTGTACAACGAAATACCCGGAGCGGCCAGCGTCGTCACCGTATCGGCACTGAACCGACATTCATTCCTGTCATGTGCATGGCGCGCAGGGCGCGTTCCGCTTCGCTAAACTTGCGGCATGGAAACGCCCGCACGCAGCACGAAATTCACCCTGAAGTCGGCCGCCGACATCGCCCAGATGCGCGAGGCCGGCCGGTTGGCCGCCGACGTGCTCGACATGATCGGCGAACACGTGAAACCCGGCATCAGCACCGAGGAACTCGACCGCATCTGCCACGAGTACATCGTGAACGTGCAGAAGGCGGTGCCGGCCAACCTCGGCTACAAGGGGTTCCCGAAGGTCATCTGCACCTCGGTCAACAATGTCATCTGCCACGGTATCCCGAGCGCGTCGAAGGTGCTCAAGGATGGCGACATCATCAACATCGACGTCACCGTGATCAAGGACGGCTGGCACGGCGACACCAGCCGCATGTACTACGCCGGCACGCCGCCGGTGCTGGCGAAGCGCTTGGTCGACGTGACCTTCGAGGCGATGTGGCGCGGCATCCGCACCGTCAAGCCGGGCAGCACGCTCGGCGACATCGGCCATGCCATCCAGAGCTTCGCCGAAGCCCAGCGTTTTTCCGTCGTGCGCGAATACTGCGGCCACGGCATCGGGCAGGTCTATCACGAAGATCCGCAGGTCCTGCATTACGGCAAACCCGCGAGCGGCCCGGTGCTGCGCGAGGGCATGACCTTCACGATCGAACCGATGATCAATGCAGGCAGCGCAGGCACACGGCTGATGCCGGACGGCTGGACCGTGGTCACGCGTGACCGCTCGCTGTCGGCACAGTGGGAACACACCATCGCCGTGACATCGGATGGCTACGAGGTGCTGACCCTCGGCGCCGCGGACCGGGCGGCGGCATGAGCGACGCGCGCGGCAACGATCCTGCCGCGCCTGCGGCCTTCATCGCCTCGCAATGGCGCGAGCGCCTGCGCCGCAAGCAATTCGAAGACGAAGCTGCGTTCGCGCTCGGGACACCGGCCGAACAGCTGATTGCCGCGCGTGCCGCCCGCGTCGACGAAGCGTTGTGTGTCGCCTACACCGCCGAATTGGCGAATCGCGACGGCGTCGTGCTCGCCGCCACCGGGGGTTATGGTCGCGGCGAGTTGTATCCGCAGTCCGACATCGACCTGCTGCTGATCATCGACCGCGACGATGCCGAGACACAGACGGCGATCGAGCGTTTCCTCGCCGCCATCTGGAACATCGGCCTGACGGTCAGCCACATCACCCGCACGCCCGAGCAATGCGTGCGTATCGGTGGCGAAGACCTGTCCTCGGCCACGGCGATGTTCGAGTCGCGCTATCTGGTCGGCGACGCGCCGCTGCTTGCGCGCACGCTGTCCGCGCTCGACACGCATCAGGTGTGGCCGGCGCGTCCATTCTTCGACGCCAAGCGCGACGAACTGCGCGCGCGCCACGCCCGCTTCAACGACACCTCGTTCAATCTCGAACCGAATCTCAAGGAAGGCCCGGGCGCCATCCGCGACCTCGACACGCTGGGCTGGATGGCGCGGCGCTGCTTCGGCATCGCGCGCGTGCAAGACCTGGCAGCGGGTGCACTCGCCAGCGCGGCCGATCAGACCGCGCTCGACCAGGCGCGGTCGGTGCTCGCGCGGCTGCGTTACGGCCTGCATCGGCTGGTGCAGCGCAAGGAGGAACGGCTGCTGTTCGACCATCAGCGCGAACTCGCCAAACTGTTCGGTTATGCCGACCAGCATCGCGAGAACCTGGCCGTCGAGCAGTTGATGCAGGGCTTCTTCCGCGCCGCGTCGAGCGTGCGCCGCATCACCCAGCGCCTGTTGCTCGACTGGGAGGAACGGCTGGCGGCCGAGCCGTCGCCGACGCTCTGGTACGACGACGATTTCGGGCTGCGCCGTGGTCGCCTCGCACATCGTGATCCGGTCGCGATCGCGGCCAAACTGGCCGGCGCCTTGCAGGTCTGCGAACGACTGGCGCGCACGCCGGCCGCGGATGGCTTGAATCCCGAATTGGCCGCAGCCATCCAGGCGGCCGCGCCGACCTATGCGCGCGATGTCGATACCGATGCCTGCGTCGCGCATTTTCGCGGCATCCTGAAGCAGCCGCTGCGCGCCGTGCGCGTGCTGCGCACGATGGCGGATCTGGATCTGCTCGGTCGTCTCGTACCCGCCTTCGAACGCGTGACCGGGCGCATGCAGTACGACATGTTCCATGCCTACACGGTCGACCAGCACACGCTGCGTGTGCTCGATCACCTCGCGCGCTTCGCCGACCCGGCGACCGCGGAAACCTTGCCGCTCGCCGTCGAAGTGCGTGCACGCCTGCGCAAGCCCGAGCTGCTGCTGCTCGCCGGCCTGTTCCATGACATCGCCAAGGGTCGGGGCGGCGACCATTCCGAACTCGGCGAACGCGATGCGCGCGAATTCGTGCGCTGGCTCGGCCTGTCGCAGACCGATGCCGACCTCGTCGCGTGGCTGGTGCGACACCATCTCGACATGTCGATCACCGCGCAGAAGCAAGACATCGGCGATCCCGCGGTCGTACACAAGTTCGCGACGCTCGTGGCCGATTGGGAACGCCTCGACTACCTCTATCTGCTCACCGTCGCCGACATCTCCGGTACCAGCCCGAAGCTCTGGAATACCTGGAAGGACCGGCTGCTGGTCGATCTCTACAACGCCACACGTTTCGCGTTGCGCCGCGGTCTGGAACATCCGGTGCACAGCCGCGAACGTGTCGCCGAAACGCTGGGTCACGCGCGCGAGATGTTGCAGGCGGGCGGTGGCGATGTCGCCGCGGCCGAGCAGGTCTGGGCCGACTATCCCGAAGACAGCGTGCTGCGGTTTTCGCCGGCACAGCTGGCTTGGCAGGCTGAACAAGTGCTCGCGCACGGCGGGGAGGATTCGGCGCGTGTCGCCATGCGCAGCGACGAGGGCGGCAGCGAACTGCTGGTGATCTCGCGCGATCGCGACGGCCTGTTCGCGACGATCACGGCCGTGCTCGACCGCATGCAGATCAATGTGCACGACGCGCGCATCGTCACCACCCGCGATGGCCGCGTGCTCGACACCTTCCAGATCCTCGACGCGCAAGGCCAGCCGCTGGCCGATGCCGCACGCAGCGAGGATCTGTGCCGACGCCTGACCGACGAACTCGGCAAGCCCGAATTGAATCTGACGCCGGCGCGCCGCGCCTGGTCGCGGCAGCAGAAACATTTCCACGTGCCCCTGCGGGTCGAATTCGGCGAACGCGACGGCGGCGCACGCACGCAGCTGGCCCTGGTCTGCTCCGATCGCCCCGGCTTGCTCGCGCATGTCGCCCAGGCCTTCCGTGCCTGCGGCGTGCGCGTGCACGATGCCCGCATCGCCACCTTCGGCGAACGCGTCGAAGACTTCTTCGTGCTGTCCGACGAACATGACCGCGCGCTCGATGCCGCGGCCACGCAGGCGCTGGAACGCACACTCGCCCATGAACTGGCACCCCTGAGATGACCACACTGCAAGCCACGATCGACGCCGCCTTCGAGCGGCGCATGGAACTCACGTCGGCCGAGATCGACACCACCGTCCGTCCCGCGGTCAATCACGTGATCGCGCAACTCGAAGCCGGCACGCTGCGTGTCGCCGAACCGACCGACGCCGGCTGGGTCGTGCACCAGTGGGTGAAGAAAGCCGTCCTGCTGTCCTTCCGCATCGAAGGCAATCGGGTCATGGACGGCGCTCCTGCGCCGTATTTCGACAAGGTGCCGCTGCGTTACGAGGGTTATGACGACGCGGCCTTCCGCAATGCCGGATCGCGTGTGGTGCCGGGCGCCATCGTGCGTCGCGGTGCACACATCGCGAGGGACGTGGTGCTGATGCCGAGCTTCGTCAACATCGGCGCACACGTTGGCGCCGGCACCATGGTCGATACCTGGGCCACCGTCGGCTCCTGCGCCCAGGTCGGTACGAACGTGCATCTGTCGGGCGGCGCCGGCATCGGTGGCGTGCTCGAACCGCTGCAGGCGAATCCGACCATCATCGAGGACGACTGCTTCATCGGCGCACGTTCGGAAGTGGTCGAAGGCGTCATCGTCGAGCGCGGCTCGGTGATCGGCATGGGCGTGTTCCTCGGATCGAGCACGCGCATCTACGACCGCGAGACCGGCGAAATCCATTACGGGCGCGTGCCGGCGGGCAGTGTCGTGGTGTCCGGCTCGTTGCCAGCTAAAGACGGCACGCACAGCCTGTACGCCGCCGTCATCGTCAAGAAGGTCGATGCGAAGACGCGATCCAAGACCAGCCTCAACGATCTGCTGCGCGGCATCGATTGATGGCAGCGCCCATCCTCTACGGACTGACGAATTGCGACACCTGCAAGAAGGCGCGCAAGTGGCTGGAACGCGAAGGCGTGGCGCATCAGTTCATCGACTACAAGCTCAACCCCATCCCGGGTGATGCCTTGAAGGCCTGGGCCAAGCAGGTCGGTTGGGACAAGCTGATCAATCGCTCGGGAACGACCTGGCGCGGCCTGCCGCCGAATCGCAAGGATCCGCAGAGTGATGCCGAATATGTGTTGCTAGTGCGCGAATACCCGAGCCTGGTGCGGCGCCCGGTCGCGTTGATCGATGGCGAAGTGATGGTTGGCTTCACCGGTGGTCTCTACGAAAAGCGCTTTCTCACGACGAAGGTGGCGACGTGAGCACGATGTCGGACATCGCGGCGCTGACGATCGACCTGTGTCGGCGTGCCTCGGTAACGCCGGACGATGCCGGCTGCCAGGACCTGATCGCGTCGCGCCTGCAGCATGCCGGTTTCGTCGTTGAGCCGATCGACGCTGGCGGCGTGCGCAACCTGTGGGCTTGGCACGGCAGCGTCGGCCCGGTGCTCACCTTCCTCGGTCATACCGACGTGGTACCGACCGGCGACTTGTCCGCCTGGACCTCGCCGCCGTTCGAACCGCAATTGCGCGACGGGTTGCTGTACGCGCGTGGTGCGGCCGACATGAAAGGCAGTGTCGCCGCGATGGTGGTGGCGCTGGAGCGATTCGTCGCCGCGCATCCGGCGCATCCAGGCGTGATCGGCCTGCTGCTGACCAGTGACGAGGAAGGCGAGGCCGTGCACGGCATCCGCCATGTCGTCGACGAATTCCTGCGCCGCGGCCAGCGCATCGATCATTGTGTGGTCGGTGAACCGTCGAGCGAACACACGCTGGGTGATCGTATCCGCATCGGCCGTCGCGGTTCGTTGCACGGGCATTTGCGCGTGCGCGGCGTGCAGGGTCACGTTGCCTTTCCGGAGAAGGCGCTGAACCCGATCCACGCCGCTGCGCCGGCACTCGCCGAACTCGCGGCGATGCGCTGGGACGAGGGCAATGCGCATTTCCCGCCGACCGGTTTCCAGATCTCGAACATGCACGGCGGCACCGGTGCCTACAACGTGATCCCGGGCGAAGTCCGCATCGATTTCAATTTCCGCTTCGGCACCGCGTCCAGCACCGAAAGCCTGATGCAGCGCACCGAAGCCGTGCTCGCGAGACATGGCCTCGACTACCGCATCGTCTGGGAAATCTCCGGCGCGCCGTTCCTGACCGCAGACGGCCCATTGCGCGACGCCACGCATGCGGCGCTGCAGTCGCATGGCATCGCGCACACCGTCGCCGATACCGGTGGCGGCACGTCCGATGGTCGTTTCATCGCCGCGCTCGGCAGCCAGATCGTCGAACTCGGCCCGGTCAACGCGACCATCCACAAGGTCGACGAACACGTCCGCCTCGCCGACCTCGACACCCTCGGTGCGCTGTATCAGGGCATCGCCGAGCGGGTGTTGCTGGCCTGAGCGGGATTTGCCTCAGCGTGAATTCGGCAAGTCGGTTGCCGGATCGCCCAACAACAGGGTTTCGGGTCCGACCTCGCCGGTCGAAGTCGATGCGTCCGGCCTGAAGCTCAGGAACACGCCCTGCGGTGCCGAGGCTTCGGTGACATCGGTTTGCGTGGCATCGTCGCGGATGGCGATGATCGTGACCGGAGTGGGTGACGAATTCTTGGCGCGCAGGAACACGCGGTCACCAACACGCAGCGTACCGCTTTCGAGTACGGCGCCGGCCATCCACGGGTCGGTGTCGGTGAAGACCATGCCGACGCGGGCGCGCAGGGTCGGATCGGCGGCGGGTGCGGGCGTCGTGTCTGATGCCTCGGCGCCGGCCATTGCGGCTGGCGGATGGGCTGCATCGTCCGAACACCCCGCGAGCGTGAGCGCGAGGACGAGCAGGGCGAAGCGGAAGCGGCTCTTCATCGGTGGCAGCGTAGCGCGGATGCGACGCTGGCCGAGATGGGGTGTCCGCCGCGCCAATCAACTCTGGCGGAAGTTCATCGTCGTGCGCGTGGTTGCCGCTTCCGGCACGCCGTTGCGTTCGGCCGGCTTGAACTTCCAGCGCATCAATGCGCGCACCGCATTGCGGTCGAACAGGCCTTCGGGTTCGCTGCGCAACACGCGGATGTCCTCGGCGTTGCCGTTCGTGGCGACACGGAACTCGAGTTCGACGAAGCCTTCGACCTTGCGGCTGCGTGCCTGCGGCGGATAGTCGGGCGCGATCTTGCTGATCGGTTGCGGGGCCGTCATCGCGGCAGCGGCGTCGGTCGCTGCGGCGATCCGGGCCGATGCAGACGGCGGCGCGCTCGCCGGTGCCGGTGCGCGCTCAGATGGCGCCGCGGCAACGACAGGATGCGATGGCGTCCTTGCGACCGTGGTTGCGCGCGTCGGCGCGGCGGCAGAAGCCGTCGCCACGGCTGGCGACGCAGCCGCCGGTTGCGGACGCGTGCGCGCTTCAACCGCGCTCGCGACGGATGCCGCTGCAAGGCGTTCGGCTTCGGCCAGCGCTGACGCCTGCCGCGCACGCAGATCCGCGACGCGTTCGCTGGCGCTGCGCGTGATCGCCGAATCTGCATCGATGCGTGCAATCAGGCCGTGCAGCCGTTCGGCTTCGGCGAGGTCGTCATTGCGTACCGCGGCCTCGAACGCGAACTGCGCCAGCGGCATGATTTCGACCAGGGCGTCGGCGAGTCCGGGATGATCCGGATCGCGATCGCGCGCGGCGAGGAACAGTTCGGTCGCATTGTCGCCAGACGGATCGACGATGCGATTCTCGCGGAAGGCCTGGTTCGCGCGGCGCATCAGTTCGGCCGCGCTTTCCTCGGTGGCGACCGGCGCCGTCGCGGTCGGCGCAGCAACCTCAGCGGTGGCGCGCTCCGTCGTGGTCGATTGCGGCGCATCGCCGCAGGCGGACAACGTCGCCAACAGCGACAGGATCAGGACGCGGCGATAGGTGTGGCGGGGAGCTGTGGACATGGCGACCTCGGTGGCGGCATCGAATGCCGCGCACCGTAGTCTTCATCGATGACAGCGCCGTGTCGTGGCGCTGTCGCTTTGTCACAACGTGCGCTGGATCACGCGCGCGCGATCGCCTCGACCTTCTGGTAGCCGCGCGGCAGCAAGGCACCACGAGTGGCGCGGGCGGCCGCGATCTCGACGAGATCGGACCAGGAACGCTTGAGCGGACGACCGCCGGCAGTGACGATCACGTCCGCGCCTTCCGGGATCACGACCAGATCGATCAGGCGTTCGCCGGTCGCGAAACTCTTCTTCGGGATGTCGATCAGCTTGTTGCCCTTGCCGCCCTTGTCGAGTTCCGGCAGTTCCGCGACCGAACACATCAGGATGTAGCCGGCGCTCGTCACCGCGACGATGCGATCACGCGCCGAGTCGCTGCACACCGACACCGCGGATACCTTCGCGCCATCGGAAAGCGACACCAGCGCCTTGCCGGCCTTGTTGCGCGAGATCACGGCGTCGAATTTGGTGACGAAGCCGTAACCGAAGTTCGTCGCGATCACGAGTTTCTGCTCGGCATCGGCGATCGCGACCGCGTCGAAGCGCGCGCCGGCCGGCGGCGTGAAGCGACCGGTCAGCGGTTCGCCATTGCCGCGCGCCGACGGCAGGGTATGCGCCGGGGTGGTGTAGGCACGGCCTTCGGAGTCGATGAACACGACCTGCTGGTTCGACTTGCCGCGCGCATAGGCGAGCAGGCTGTCGCCTTCGCGATACGAGAGGTTCGCCGCATCGACTTCATGCCCCTTGGCCGAACGCGCCCAACCCTTTTCCGACAGCACGATGGTGACGGCTTCGGCCGCGACGAGATCGGATTCCGACAGCGCCTGCGCGGCGCCGCGTTCGATCAGCGGCGAGCGACGCTTGTCGCCGAAGGTCTCGGCGTCCTTCTTCAGTTCGTCCTTGACCAGGGCGCGCAGGCGATCCTTCGATTTCAGCGTGCTGACGATGCGTGCACGTTCTTCCTCGAGTTCGTCCATCTCGCCGCGGATCTTCATCTCTTCGAGGCGCGCCAGTTGTTTCAGGCGCGTATCGAGGATGTAGTCGGCCTGCGTTTCGCTGAGCTTGAAGCGCGCCATCAGCACCGATCGCGGCTCGTCCTCGGTGCGGATGATGCGGATCACCTCGTCGAGATTGAGATAGGCGATGCGCAGACCTTCGAGCAGGTGCAGGCGCTTTTCGACCTTGTCGAGGCGGTACTGCAGGCGCCGGCGCACAGTGTCGGTGCGGAAGCTCAGCCACTCGCTCAGGATGGTCTTCAGCGGCTTCAACTGCGGCCGGCCATCGAGGCCGATCACGTTCATGTTGATGCGGAAGCTCTTCTCGAGATCCGTGGTCGCGAACAGATGGCCCATCAGCTCTTCCGCATCGACGCGGTTCGAGCGCGGCACGATGACCAGTCGCACCGGGTTCTGGTGGTCGGACTCGTCGCGCAGGTCCTCGACCAGCGGCAGCTTCTTGGCGCGCATCTGGTTCGCGATCTGTTCCAGCACCTTGGCCGGCGAGACCTGATGTGGCAGCGCGGTGATGACGATGTTGCCGTCCTCGCGCGTGTACACGGCGCGGGCCCGCACCGCACCGTTGCCGGTTTCGTACATGGCGATCATCTCGTTGCGCGAGGTGATGATCTCGGCTTCGGTCGGATAGTCCGGGCCCTTGATGTGTTCGCAGAGGTCGCGCGTCGTCGCCTCCGGATCATCGATCAGGCGCATGCACGCCGCAGCGACCTCGCGCAGGTTGTGCGGCGGGATGTCGGTGGCGAGGCCGACGGCGATGCCGGTGGTGCCATTCAGCAGCACGTGCGGCAGGCGCGCCGGCAGCCAGTTCGGTTCTTCCAGGGTGCCGTCGAAGTTCGGGCCCCAGTCGACCGTGCCCTGGCCGATTTCGTCGAGCAGGACCGCCGAAAGCTTAGTCAGCTTGGCTTCGGTGTAACGCATCGCCGCGAAGCTCTTGGGGTCGTCCGGCGAGCCGAAATTGCCCTGGCCCTCGATCAGCGGATAGCGGAACGAGAACGGCTGCGCCATCAGCACCATCGCTTCATAGGCCGCGGAATCGCCATGCGGATGGAACTTGCCGATCACGTCGCCGATGGTGCGCGCCGATTTCTTCGGCTTGGACCCGGCATCCAGCCCGAGTTCGCTCATCGCGTAGATGATGCGGCGCTGCACCGGCTTCAGGCCGTCGCCGACGAAGGGCAGGGCGCGGTCGAGCACGACATACATCGAATAGTCGAGGTAGGCGCGTTCGGCGTAGTCCTTCAGCGGGATCTGTTCGAAGCCGGGGAAGCTGGGGCGGGCGGGGTCGGTCATGCGCGGGGTCCTTCGGGAAGCCGGCCATTATGCGGGCTGGGTGGGCGAGGGCAAGCTGCGGTGTCGATGCGGCCGAAACGATCTGTCACAGCGCAAAAGTGTGAACTGAAGCACATTTTGTCCAAGCGATCCGCATCGTCAGCCATCCCGGGGAAACCATGCTGCTTCGTCATCCGGTGCTCGCCGCCGCTGTCCTGCTGTCTTGCGCCTCCGGCGCCTTTGCCTGCACCAGTGCCGGTGACCTCTGTCTCAATGAAGTCCAGACCTATGGCACTGGCAGTCCGAGCGCGCGTCGTGCGACCCAGTATCTGGAGCTGCGCGGCCCCGCCGGTGCCAGCATCGCCAGCGGCACCTATCTGGTCGCCGTGGATGGCGACCGCAACCAGAATCCCGGAACGATCGACGTGGTGATCGATCTGTCCGGCAAGAGCTTGGGCAGCAACGGATTCCTGGTGTTGCTCGCGCAGGGCAACGGCTACACCGTCGACGCCGGCGCCAGCAGCCTCGTCAGTACCGCCAGCGGGTTCTCCGGCATCAGCGGCTGGTCGGGCAACACCGGCGCGGTGGCGTTCGAACGACCCAGCACCTCGTTCTTCCTCGTCAGTGCGGCATCGGCCCCGACGCCTGGCACCGACATCGACACCGTCGGAAGCAATGACGGCGTGCCGGACGGCAGCGTCTTCGCGGGCTGGAGCGTGCTCGATTCGGTGGCCATTGCCGACAACAGCAGTGACAAGACCTATGCGGCACTGAACTTCCGGCCGAATGCCGGCAGCACCGGCACGACGGTCGTGTTGTCCGGGCGGACGTGGTACGCAGGCCGGTTCGGCGACTCCTTCGGTTCGACCGCCGGCGCCTGGGTTGCGAGTTCGAACCTAGGCGGCAGCAATCCGAATTACCTGTTGTCGACCACGGCGGTCAGTCCCGTGGGCGTCGGCGGCAAGCCGCTCAACCATGTGGGCGCGACCAACCTCTGGGCCAATCTGGCGCCGGTGAATGTGCTGCCGAGCGCCCCCGGAACGAACGAGGACCAGAGCCTGATGCTGACGCTTGGCGTCTCCGATGGCGACGCCGGCACGGCGAGCCTGACCCAGCAGTTGTCCGTCGATGTCGGCACCTTGTCGCTTGGCGGCACGGCCGGACTCACGTTCGATGCCGGTGCAGACCACAGCGCCTCGATGACGATCACTGGCAGTCTGGCGGCGCTCAACAATGCGCTGAACGGATTGACTTTCGTACCGCCGGCCAACTTCAACGGCAGCGCGACGCTGTCGATCAGCACGAACGACAACGGCAACACCGGTAGCGATGGCGCGAAGAGCGACAGCGACACGATCGCGCTGACGATCACGGCAGTGAACGATGCGCCTTCGTTCTCCGTCGGTGCAAACCAGACGGTAGCGTCGGATGCAGGCGCGCAATCGGTGCCGATGTTCGCGACGGCCCTGTCGGCCGGGCCGGCCGACGAGAGCGGCCAGCCCCTCGATTTCATCGTCAGCAACGACGCGAACGGCTTGTTCACCACGCAGCCGGCCATCGCCGCCGACGGCAGCTTGAGTTACACGCCAGCGGCCAGTTTCACCGGCACCGCGACCGTGACGGTGCAGATCCACGATGGCGGCGGCACCGGCAATGGTGGCGTCGACACGTCGGCGAGCCAGACCTTCACGATCACGACCACGGCACCCTCGACGCCGGCGACGGTGACGTCGATCGTCGACAACGACGCCGACGACCTGTTGCCGCTGAACGGTACCGTCACGTTCGACGTGAACTTCTCGCGCAATGTCGACGGCGCCAGTGCAGCGGCCGGCGACTTCTCGTTCACCGGCACCGCTACCGCAACCATCGACAGCGTGACCATCGTCGACAGCGACACCGTACAGGTTGGCGCGACCGCGACCGCCGGCGGCACGCTGGTGCTGAGCCTGAGCGGTGAAGTGCTCGACACCTTCGCGATGGCCGTGACGACGGCCGCCGACGACACGACGCTGACCGTCGACGCGATTGCGCCAACCCTGGGCAGCGTGGTGCGCGAAACGGCGAGTCCGACCAATGCCGCGACCGTCGATTTCACCTTCACCTTCTCGGAAGATGTGGGCACCGTCGACTTCAGCGACTTTGAACTCGGCAGCACCGGTGTGACCGGTGCATTCATCGGCTCGCTCAACGGCTTGGGCTCGGTCTGGACGGTCAATGTCAATACCGGCACCGGCGACGGTGCCGTCGCCGTCGGCCTGGCCGCAGGCATGACCCTGCAGGACAACGCAGGCAATGTTCTGGTGCCATCGACGCTGTCCGCCATGTACACGATCGATCGCACCGCGCCGCTGCCGGTCGGCATCACCAAGCTTGATTCGGACAACCCGACGATTCCTTACGTGCGCTGGCAGATCGAATTCGATGAAGCGGTGACCGGTGTCGGACTCGGCGACTTCGGTCTGATCATGTCCGGTGGCATCGACGACGCGATGATCATCGGCGTCAGCGGCGCCGGCACGACCTGGGTGGTCGACGTGTACACCGGCCTCCACAGCGGCACGCTCAGTTTGCGCCTGTTCAACGACGACGCAATCATCGACATCGCCGGCAACGTCCTCGGTGCGGGCCTCGATAGCCCGACCTATACGATCGACGCGCAGGCGCTGATCCCGGTCTTCAAGGACGGATTCGAAACGCCACCGGGCCCCTGATGCCGTGGTCGCCGCCTCCGGTGTCGGGCGTTATGCTCGACATCGGAGTTGAAGCGACTGCATGAGCCCACCTGACATCGCATTGCGACCGCGCGCGGTCGTTCCCCTGCTCGCCGCCCTGGCGATGTTCGGGCCGTTCACGATCGATACGTTCTTCCCGGCCTTCGCCGAAGTGGCCGCGAGCCTGCATGCCAATCCGTGGCAGATGCAGCAGACCATCAGCGCCTATCTGCTCGGTTATGCGCTGATGTCCTTCGTGCACGGACCGATGTCGGACGCGCACGGGCGACGCATCGTCATCCTGTTCGGCGTGACCAGCTACATCGTCGCGTCGATCGTCTGCACGGTCGCGCCGAACATCGAAACCCTGCTGGCGGCGCGCTTCTGGCAGGGCTGTTCGACCGGCGCAGGCATGATTGTCGGTCGCGCCATCATCCGCGACCGCTTCCATGGCGGCGACGCGCAGCGGGTCATGGCCTGGGTGTCGATGCTGTTCGGCATCGCGCCGGCGCTGGCACCGCTGGTCGGCGCGCTGATCCACAGTGTCGCGAGCTGGCGCGCGATCTTCGCCTTCATGGTCGTCTACGGCGCGCTGATGCTGTGGGCCTGCCTGCGCGTGCTGCCGGAAACACATCCGCCGGAACGGCGCGTGCCGCTGCGCCCGCGATCCCTGGTTGCGACCTATCGGCGTATCGCGATGGATCGCGCTTTCGTGCTCTGGGTCGGGGCCACCGGCCTGTTCTTTGGCGGGCAATTCATCTACATCAGTTCGGCACCGGTGTTCATCGAACGGTTTCTCCAGCTCGGCGACTTCGGATACGCGTGGTACTTCGTGCCGACGATCGCCGGCATGACCGCGGGGTCGGCGCTGTCGGCGCGCCTGGCGGCTGAAACCAGCCCGGCACGGTGCGCGAATATCGGACTGCTGGTGATGGTCGCGGGGCAGGTGATCAACCTCGCCTACAACGCCGTGACTGCGCATCCACAAGTGCCCTGGGCGGTGTTGCCGTTCGCGCTCTACGGCTGCGGCGTGTCGTTGGCGACGCCGCCGATCAATGTCGCCACGCTCGATCGTCATCCGCTGCATCGCGGCGCTGCGGCCTCGGTGCAGTCGGCGATGTGGAGTCTGATGATGGTGCTGGTTTCCGGCTTCGCGGCACCGCTCGCCCATGACACGCCGATGCACCTGGCGCTCGGTTCATTCGCGTTCTGGATCGCTGGCGCGCTTTGCCTGTGGCTCGGTCCGCACATCGTTTTCCTGCATGCGCCGACACGCGAGGATGCGGCAGAATCTGAGCTCGAGGAGCCGGTCTGAGGCGCAGCGATGACGGATGCCCTGAAGTTGATCGAACCGAAGCGCAGCGAGATCGCGCCTGGCGTGGCCGTGTTGCGCGCCTTGCCGACGCGAGTGCGTCGGCTGGTCGGCGCCTGGTGCTTCCTCGATCACTTCGGTCCGGTGGAAGGCGAGGCGATGCAGGCCTTCGATGTCGGTGTGCACCCGCATATCGGTCTGCAGACCGCGACCTGGTTGTTCGACGGCGCCTTGCTGCATCGTGATTCGCTGGGCTCGGTGCAACCGGTCCGGGCCGGCGAATTGAACCTGATGACCGCGGGGCAGGGCATTGCGCACAGCGAACATCTCGGTACCGAGTGCACGCGCCTGCACGGACTGCAGTTCTGGATCGCGCTGCCCGACGCCGTGCGCGACATCGCACCACGCTTCGAACACCATGCTGATCTGCCGCAGTGGCGTGATGGCGATGTGTCACTGCGATTGTTCATCGGCGAATTCGCGGGCTATCGTTCGTCGGCGCGGGTGCACTCGCCGCTGCTCGGACTGGAACTGCACGCACCCACGGCGCAGGCGTTGACACTGTCGCTCGATCCCGGATTCGAACACGCGCTGTACGTGGCCTCGGGCCATGTGCGTAGCGGTGAGATCGATGTGCCGGCGATGCGTCTGCTGGTGCTGCCCGCCGGCGCGGACGTGCTGCAACTCGAACTGGCGGCCGCGACCTGCGCCGTGCTGATCGGCGGTGCACCGTTCGACGAAGCGCCGCTGATGTGGTGGAACTTCGTCGCGCGCCGCAACGACGAGATCGCGGCCGCGCGCGAGGATTGGCAGGCGCATCGCCGGTTTGGCACTGTCGCGGACGGTGGCGTGCGTATCCCGGTGCCGCCGTTCGATCTGCATTTGCGTGCTGCAGGCCGGTGACGATGAGCGAGCGGTTCGAGCAAGGGTGGTCGCTGTTGCGCCAAGCGCTTCGATCGTTGCGGCGCGCTCCGGTATTCACCGTGTCCGCACTCGTTGCGCTCGTGCTCGGCCTGACTTCGGCCGGCACGATCTTCGCCATCGTGCACGGCGTATTGCTGGCGCCGTTGCCTTATGGCGAACCGGATCGGCTCGTCGATGTCGCGATGAAGTCGGCCGACGGGCAACGCATCCAGCA
The DNA here is from genome assembly GCA_022705045.1 of Pseudomonadota bacterium. GTDB lineage: Bacteria > Pseudomonadota > Gammaproteobacteria > Xanthomonadales > Ahniellaceae > JADKHK01. Next base: position 33,850 of record JAKJFE010000017.1, read on the forward strand.
GCCGCCTGCGGCTTATTTGACTTATCGGGCGTTGGCGGATCGTCTCGACGGCATCGGTTTCCACCGCACCGGCAACGCCATCATCGGTGATGAAGGCGAGTCGGTCGAACGTGTCACCGCGACCTGGGTGACGGCGTCGACCCTGCCCTTGCTGCAGGTGAATCCGCTCTTCGGGCGCAGCTTCACGGCGGACGAGGAACGTCGTGACGGTCCGCAGGCCGTGATCCTGAGCGCGTCCGAGTGGCGCATCCGTTTTCGCGGCGCGCGCGATGTGATCGGCCGGACGCTCGTGGTCAACAGTGTGCCGCGCGTGATCGTGGGCGTGATGCCCGAGGGATTTGCATTTCCGTTCGCGGACGTGCGGATCTGGCTGCCGGTGCGCACCCATGGCGATGCGCTCGTGGGCGAGTTCCTGTTCTCGGGCGTGGCGCGACTCGCGCCGAATGTCTCCGTGGACGAAGCTCAAGCGCAGCTCGCGGTCGTATTGCCGCAGATGGCGGTGTCTTCGCCGCGCCTTGCGTCTGGCGGTTCGACTGCCACTTGGTTCGACGAAGTGCGACCGACGCCGCTGGTGACGCCGCTGCGCGAGCACCTTACAAGTCGCTTCGCGAACACGCTGCGGATCGCGGCTGCTGCGGCGGCGCTGGTATTGCTGGTTGCGTGGGCGAATGTCGCGAATCTCGTGCTGATTCGAGCCGACGCGCGTGCCGCCGAGTTCGGATTGCGTGCCGCGCTCGGTGCCGGTCGTCTGCGTGCGGCCGCGCATTTCCTGGCCGAATCGTTCTGGCTCGGTCTGGCGGCGGGTGTCGTTGCGCTGGTGCTGATCGCGGCAGCATTGCGTCTGTTCGTGGCGATGGGACCGCAAGGATTCCCGCGGTTGGCCGAGCTCGGTCTGGGCGGGCCGACCTTCGGATTCGTCGTTCTGACCACAGCCTTGGGAGCGCTGTCGTGCGCCGTCGTATCGACGCTTCGTGTTCAAAGCGCAGGTGTGTCGCTCGATCTGCGCGGTGGTATGCGGGCTGCGTCGGCGGGGCGTGCCCGGC
>JAKJFE010000018.1 GCA_022705045.1 Pseudomonadota bacterium
GCGACCTGTTCCGCGTCAACGACCTCGGCTTCGGCTACCAGCTGACTGGCGAAGAACACGCCGAGGGCAAGTGCGGCGAAGGCAAGTGTGGTGAATCCAAGACCGCCGAAGCCAACGCCGCCGACGCCAAAGCCGAGGAAGGCAAGTGCGGCGAAGGCAAATGTGGCGAAGGCAAGTGCGGCGACGACAAGTCGGCCAAAGCCGACGGCGAAGGCAAGTGTGGCGAGGGCAAGTGCGGCGAAGGCAAGTGTGGTGGCGACAAGGCCGCCAAGGCCGACGGTGAAGGCAAGTGCGGCGAGGGCAAGTGCGGCGAGAAGAAAGCCGAAGAAGCCCCGAAGCAGTAAGCCGATGAATGCCGGCACCTCGACCGCTGCGCATGCGCCGATCGCGGGTGCCGGCCTGGGTCTGCGGCGTGGCCTGTTGACGCCGCTGGAAGCGGTCGCGCCAGGCGCGATCGACTTCATGGAAGTCGCGCCGGAAAACTGGATTGGGGTCGGCGGTCGTCTCGGCCGCCGATTCCGATCCTTCACCGAGCGTTATCCGTTTTCAGCGCATGGTCTGTCGCTCTCGATCGGCGGGCCGGAGCCACTGGACGAGACCTTCCTGCTGAAACTGCGTCGTTTCCTCGACGAACACGGCATCGCCAGCTACAGCGAACATCTCAGCTACTGCAGCGATCACGGCCATCTCTACGACCTGATGCCGATCCCGTTCACCGAGGCGGCCGTGCGCCATTGCGCCGCGCGCATCCGCCAAGTCCAGGACGTGCTCGGGCGGCGCATCGCGATCGAAAACGTGTCCTTCTACACACCGCTCGCCGGCGAGATGAGCGAACGCGAATTCGTGTGCGCCGTGCTCGACGCCGCCGATTGCGACCTGCTGCTCGACGTCAACAACGTGCACGTCAACAGCGTCAATCACCGCTACGACGCGGTCGAATTCATTCGAGCGATGCCGGCCGATCGGGTTAGTCAGTACCACATCGCCGGGCATTACAACGAAGCCGCCGACCTGATCGTCGACACCCACGGCGCCGCCATCATCGAACCGGTGTTCGCGTTGTTGGCCGAGGCGTATCGTTGCTTCGGCGCGAAGCCGACCCTGCTCGAACGCGATTTCAATTTCCCGCCGATCGCGGAACTCGTCGCCGAACTCGATCGCATCCGCGACTTGCAGGCGCAGGCGCCGATCACGGCACCGCTGGTGCAATCCGATGTCGCTTGATGCCGAATCCACGCTGGCGTTGCAGCGCGAATTCGCGCGCCACCTGCGTGATCCGGAACTGTTCCCGCCGCCGGAAGGCTTGGAAGAGCGGCGCCTGGAGATCTATCGGGAACTGTTCTACAACAACATCGAAGGTCTTCTCGCGACCAATTTTCCGGTCATCCGCAAGCTGCTCGGCGACACGCGCTGGCATCGACTGGTGCGCGATTTCTATCGCGAACACGCGTCGCACACCCCGCTGTTCACCGAGATCGGGCGCGAGTTCCAGCGTTATCTCGAGACGCGCGTCGATGCCGGCCGCGGCGATCCGCCGTTCCTGACCGAACTCGCGCACTACGAATGGGTGGAGCTGGCCTTGTCGCTGGATGAGCGCGATGTCGACGACACGGAACACGACGCCGATGGTGATGTCGTGGCCGCGGCGCCGGTGTTGTCTCCGCTGGCTTGGCGCTTCAGTTATCGCTGGCCGGTGCATCGTCTCGGTGCCGAGTACCAGCCGACGCAGGCACCGCAGCAGCCGACGCATCTCGTCATCGTGCGCAGTCGTCGCGACGAGATCTCCTTCCTCGAACTCAGTCCGCTCGCGAACGTGCTGCTCGACCTGCTGAAAGAACACGCGGGTGTTCCCGGTCTTTCGCTGGCAGAGGCACTGGCCGACGCGTTGCCGCAGTACCCGCGCGCGCAGATCGTCGAGGGTGCCTGCCACAGCCTGCGCGAGTTCCGGCAACGCGACATCGTGCTCGGCACCATCATCGATACCTGACGCCGCGCGCGTCGCAAGGGGAACATCATGCTCAGCCTCTCCCGTCTCGTCGACCTGTGGAGCGATCTCGTCGCGCGCCTGCGTGCCATCGGCGAGATCGTGCCGCGTCTGATCCTGCGCCTGATCATGGGATGGGAATTCTTCGAGGCCGGGCGCGAGAAGTTGCACGGAGAAAACTGGTTCGCCGATATCCAGTCGAGTTTTCCCTATCCATTCAATGTGGTGCCCGCGAATCTCAGCTGGAACATCGCGACCGGCTTCGAACTGGTCGGCGCGGTCGCGTTGTGGATCGGCTTCGGCACACGCTTCTTCGCGTTCAGTCTGCTGGTGCTGACCTTCGTCGCGACGGCGGCCGTGCACTGGCCGGACATGTGGTCGATGTGGAGCGATCTGCTGAAGGGCTACGCGATCTCCGACAAGGGCCACGGCAACTTCAAGCTGCCACTGCTGTTCGTCGTGATGCTGCTGCCGCTGATCTTCAACGGCCCCGGCAAGCTCAGCGTCGATCACCTCGTGGCCAAGGGGTTCGGCGCCGAAACCTGGCCGCAACCCAACAACGACCTCTACGCCTGGTCCCTCGCCGCAGTCGTGTTCGGCATCCCCTTCCTGTTCCTGATCCCGAGCTTCGGCCTCGTGCTGCTCGGCACCGCGCTGCTGCTGGCCGGATTCCAGCGGTTTGTGCGGGGCTGATCAGGCGCTCGGGCGCTTCGCGCGCAGGCGTTCGTCGCGTTCGGCGTTGCAAAGCGCTGATTGATCCATACAATGTATGCATGATCAAGTTCGACTGGGATCCGAACAAGGCCTTGGCGAATCTGAGGAAGCACGGGGTTTCATTCGAGGAAGCGCAATCGGTTTTTTACGACGAGTTGGCGCTGCAGTTCTTCGACGAATCGCATGCATCGGATGAGGATCGGTTCTTGATGCTGGGCATGAGCGGTGGTGCAAATCTGCTGCTCGTTTGCCATTGCGAACGCGATGACGGCGAAGTCATTCGCATCATTTCCGCACGGAAAGCAACCAAGCTGGAAAGTGCCTGCTACGGGCGATGACCACCATGAAAGCCGAATACGATCTCTCGACCATGAAGTCCCGCCGCAATCCTTATGCGGCCAAGCTGAAGAAGCCGGTGTCGATGCGTTTGTCCGAAGACGTGTTGACCTACTTCAAGGGCATGGCCCAAGAATCCGGCGTTCCTTACCAGAGCCTGATCAATCTCTATTTGCGCGATTGCGTACTCAAGCACCGCAAGGTGCAGATCGTTTGGCCGAGCAGCAAGTCCTGAGGCGTTTCAAAGCCGCTGTGTTGCGCTAGAGCGAGGTCAGTTTGGCGCGCAGGCGTTCGTCGCGTTCGGCGTCGTCGCGTTGCAGGCGGAACTGGCGGAATTCGTAGCGGGTGCGGGAGGCATCGGCTTCGCGGGCGGCGTCTCGGTGCGCGGGGGCGGGGACGAGGTCGATGCAGTCGACGGGGCAGGGCGGCAGGCAGAGTTCGCAGCCGGTGCAGCGGTCTGCGATGACGGTGTGCATGCGTTTGCTGGCGCCGACGATGGCGTCGACCGGGCAGGCCTGGATGCATTTGACGCAGCCGATGCATTCGTCCTCGCGGATGAAGGCGAGGCGCATCGGTGCTTCCTCGCCGCATTCGGTATCGAGCGGCAACTCGGCCCGGCCGAGCAGGAGCGCGAGCGCGCGGATGCCGGCGGCGCCGCCGGGCGGGCAGCGATTGATCTCGGCCTCGCCCGAGGCGATCGCTTCGGCGTAGGGCTTGCACGCGGGATAGCCGCAGCGCGTGCACTGCGTCTGCGGCAACAGCGCGTCGATGCGCGCGATGAGGTCGGAATCGGACATGCGGCGATTATCGATGCGCCGCGCCCTGCACGCGAGTCGCACGCGCGCTCGGGTATCGTGCGCGATCATGGATGTCTTCTATACGCACCATTTCGTGCTGCCGCTGCCCGAGGGTCATCGCTTCCCGATGGCCAAGTACGTGCGCCTGTACGAACGCGTCGCCGCACAGGCGGAGGCGCTCGGCATCGACTTGCACGAGCCCGAAGCGGCCAGTGTTGCCGACTTGGAACGAGCACACGATGCCGACTACGTCGCTCGGGTCGCTGCCGGCGAACTGACCCCGCGCGAACTGAGCCGTATCGGCTTCCCGTGGTCGCCGGGCATGGTCGAGCGCAGTCGGCGTTCGTCCGGTGCCACGGTGGCGGCCCTGCGTTCGGCGATTGGCGACGGCGGCGTCGCGGTGAATCTTGCCGGCGGCACGCATCACGCGCATCGCGACCGCGGCGGCGGTTATTGCGTCTTCAACGACGCCGTCGTCGCCGCGCGCCACGTGCAGGCGCATGGTCTGGCGCGGCGCGTGCTGGTGATCGATCTCGACGTGCATCACGGCGATGGCACCGCATCGATCTGCGCCGATGATCCGAGCATCTACACCTTCTCGATGCATGGTGCGCGCAACTACCCGAGCGTCAAACCCGCCGGCGATCTCGACGTGCCCTTGCCTGACGGTTGTGGCGACGACGAATACCTGGCGCTGCTGCGCATGCACCTGCCGCTCGCGATCGCGCGCAGTGGGGCCGATGCCACGATCTACTTGGCCGGCGCTGATCCGTATGTCGGCGACCGCCTCGGCCACCTTGCGCTGAGCAAGGCCGGACTCGAGGAACGCGACCGGAGGGTGCTGAGCCAATGCCGGACCGCCGGATTGCCGGTCGCGATTGCGATGGCCGGGGGCTATGCCGAGCAGGTCGAGGACATCGTTGACATCCACGAAGCGACCGTGCGCATGGCCGCGCGACTGTGCGCAACGTCATGACGCGACGCGCTTAAACCTTTCCGCGCCGGCGCACATCAGATGCGCCATGATGTTCGCCATCAATCCACTGCCAACCCCGTCCGTGAGCCACGCGATTCCTGCGGAATCCGCCGATCATGCCCTCGTCCACGCCGCGGCCGACGGTGATCGGCATGCGTTCGAGCGGTTGTATCGACGACATTCGGCCCGTGTGTTCGCGGTCATCCTGCGCCTGCAGGGCGGCGACCGCGCCCGCGCCGAGGACCTGACTCAAGACGCCTTCGTGCGCGTCTGGCAGAAGCTGCCGGAATTCCGTTTCGAAAGCGCGTTCTCGACCTGGCTGCATCGGCTCGCGGTGAACACGGCGCTGATGGCGCTGCGTTCGGCACGCGGCGAACCCGGCGCCGACGAAGATGTGAGTGATCCCGAATTCCATCTTGCCGACGGCATGGCGCGTCTGCCCGACCTCGGCATCGACCTCGACAAGGTCATCGCCAGGCTGCCGCCGCGCGCCCGCGCCGTGCTCGTGCTGCACGATGTCGAAGGCTGGAAACACGAGGAAATTTCCGACGAGCTCGGCATGGCCGTCGGTTCATCGAAGGCGCAGTTGCATCGCGCCCGCAACCTGTTGAAGCAATGGCTCGGAGGTCCCCATGGACGAGCTTGAATATCGGCGTCTGCTGAAGACGCTGCCGCACGCGATCGAACCGGATCGTGACCTGTTTCCCGGCATTGCCGCGCGTCTTGAAACGCGCGCGGCGGCGAAATCGCATCGGCGTGGATTGTTTCCATTCGCGGCCGCAGCCGGCTTCACCGCCGTCGCCATCGCCGCGGGCTGGATGGCACTGCAGCGACTGCCGAACGCGGACGCGCCGACGGCGAGCGTCGCCGAATCCGCGCCGATGATGTTGCGCGAAGCGCGGGCGTTGCGTGCCGAGTTCGATGCGGCCCTGGTCGCTGGCACCGCGAATCAGTGGACCCAAGTGCGCGAACAGGCCGATCCGCGTTTCGTCGCGGCCTGGACCGAACTGGACGCTGCCGAGGCCGAATTGTCCGAAGCGCTGGAGCAGGATCCGGATGCACGCTTCCTGTTGAATCGAATGAAACAGGTGCAGGAACAACGCCTGCATCTCACCCAGAAAGCCCTTTCCGCTTGAACCCGATCATGGAGTTTCCGATGAATACTGCGATGTCCGTTTCGTTCCGCCCCCAGTTGTTGGCCGCCCTGGTGATGGCGATGTTGTCCGCGCCGTTGCTGGCCGCCACGCCGATTGCCGAAACCGTGGCGCTGCTCGATGCGCGCGGCACCTTCGAGGCATCGAATGTGCGCGGCCGCATCAGTGTCACCGCCTGGGACCGCAATGAGGTGAGCTGGAGCGGTTCGCTCGGTGCGGGTGCGAAACTCGTCGTCGAGAAGAGCGCGACCCGCGTGTCGCTCAGCGTCGAATCCGAGAATGGCAGCAGCTGGACCGGCTGGAACAAGGGACCGCGCGAAGACAGCGTGCTGGTCATCAAGGTGCCGGCGAGCGCATCGCTCGATCTGTCCGCGGTCAGCGCCAACATCGACGTGACCGCGATGCGCGATTCGGCCTCGATCGAAGCGGAGTCGGTCAGTGGCGAAGTGAGCCTGCGCGCGTCGAGCACCGACAAGCTGGAAATCTCCAGCGTCTCAGGTGACGTGAGCTTCGAAGGCCAGGCCGGGCGCGTCGATGCCGAAACCGTGAGCGGCGACCTGCGGGTCAGCGGTGCATCCGGCGATGTCTCTGTGGAAACCGTGTCGGGCAGCGCCATCGTGCGTGCGTCGACCGTGACCGAATTCGAAGCGGCCTCGGTCTCTGGTGATGTCGATTTCGAAGGTGCGTTGGCCACGAACGGGCGCATGGATGTCGAGAGCATGAGTGGTGACGTCAGCATCACCCTGCCGGCGAACACCAGTGCACGGGTCACGGCCGAAGCATTCAGCGGCGACCTGAGCAACGACTTTGGCCTGGCGGTCGAAGATGAGGACGGACCGGGTTCGACGATGCACGGCAAGATCGGTGGCGGCAGTGCCAGCATCGAGATCGAGTCGTTCAGCGGCGATGTCGATCTGCGTTCGCGCTGAACCGGATGGGTCGATGCAGAAAAACGAAGCCCGCCGATTGGCGGGCTTTGTCGTTGCGGAATCGGTGGGGATCAGAGGTCTTGCTTGTAACGCACGTAGGGCGTGCGCGCCGAGGTCTCGCTGAGCGTGCGTTCGGCTGGCGTCGGTTCTTCGTTCGAGGACTTGCCGACGACATTGCGCGCACCAACCGTCAACTCGCCGCGCCACGGTGTGCGCCAGGACACGCCGACGTCGATGCCGCTCCAGTAACTGTTCGGATAGCCCGGCTGCTCGTTCAAGCGATTGACGCGGCCGGTCACGTTGCCGCTGAAGGCGCCGTAGTTCATGCCGACATCGAGCATGGCCTGTTGCAAATCAAACACCGGCGTCGCGCTGCCGCTGCGCAGGCGCAACTGGTGCAGCGCGGCGTTCAACTGCACGGCGGACTCCGCGGTCAAGCGCCACTGCGAATTCAGTCCCACGCCCTGCGCTTCGCCACTCATGCCCGGCAGCAGCGGTTGCGCGCCGAATGCCGAGAGGCTGAGGTCCTGCGTCGCGGCATAGGGCACGTTCAGATGGTCGCCGGTGTTCGGCAGCAGCCACGAAAAGCCATAGGCCAGCGACAGGTCGAAGCGTTCGCCGCGCCATTGCGCGCCGGTGCCTGCAGTCGCGACGCGACCCGGCAGTTCCAGTTGCACCGTGCCCTGCATCAGGCAATCGCGGCCGAAGGCGCCAACGCGCAACAGGCCTGACGCTTCCGCACACCAGGGCAGGGTTGCGAGCACATCGTTGTGCGCAGGGTCGACGCCGAGTCCGGCGCTGAGGCTGATGCGGCCGTTGCGGTCGAACACCACACCGGCTGCGGATTCGTTCGAAGCCTGCGACAGCGGGGACACCAGCGATTGCGCCGGCACGAGTTCGTTGCTCAGACGCAGGCTCGGACGCGCCGACCAGATCTGCTGCGGTTCGTCTGCACGGGCAGGCGACATCGCCAGCGCGGATAGCGCCAGGGTCATCGCAGTAGCCAGTGGTGCGCGAACGCGTTTCATGTTGTTCCTCGGGACCCGCATGAGACCTTGCCCGGGGCCGGTCGGTTCCCTCCGATCCGGTCGCATGCTGAATTGAGCCCGAGTTTACAAGATTTCCACAAGTCCCGGAATGGGCTGGATTTGGCAGTTCGGATCACTGGGCGCGCTGCGGTGCAGCATTCAGGGTGTCGCTGGCGAACACCTGTTCCAGGTCGATGCCGTCGAACGCGTAGTGCTCGTTGCAGAACTCGCAGGTGACCGCGACCTGGCCCTGTTCGGCCAGGACCGAGAAACATTCCTCGCGCCCGATCGTGCGCAGCATGCCGGCGACGCGATCGCGCGAGCAACGGCACTGGAAGCGCACCGGGTGCGCGTCGAACAGGCGCAGATCGTCCTCGTGATAGAGCCGGCGCAACAATTCGGTGGCGTCGAGTTTCAGCAATTCCTCGGCCTGCAGCGTGTCCGCGAGAATCTTGGCGTGTTCGAAGGTGATGGCGTCGCGTTCCCGCTCGGCGCCGCCTTCGGCAGGGATTTGCTGGATCAGAACGCCGGCGCAGGTACGGGCGTCCGAGGCCAGATAGATCGCGGTCGGCAGTTGCTCGGATTGCGCGAAATAGGCTTCGAAGCTGCGTGCCAGATGGTCGCCTTCCAGTGGTACGAGGCCCTGGTAGCGCGTGCCGCTTTCCTGGCGTTCGATGGTGATGGCCAGCACGGCACCCGGGAGTTCGTCGGGTCGCAGCGAACGCGAAGCCGCATCTTCGCCCCAGCGTGCGAGGCCACGCATCCGGCCCTCCGCCGTGCATTCGGCGAAGACCAGCGGCAGCAGGGGCGATGCCTTCAGCTGGACCGAGACATGGCCGGCGAGCTGGATGTCGCCCGCGAACAGTGCGGTCGCGGCAGTGACTTCGCCGAGCACCTGCGCGATGTTGTCGGGATAGTCGTCGCGGCCGAGAATCTGGCGCCAGCTGTGTTCGAGCCGCACAATGACGCCGCGCACGCCTGCGCCTTCGAACAGGAAACGACGGATGCCTTCGGGATCGACGGGTGTAAACAGGGAATCGTTCATGACGCGCATTATGCCCGAGTCGCCCTGATGGCCGTCGCGCGCAAACCGTTGTGGCGTCGCGTGTTGCGGGTCGGCATGTTGCTCGCGTTGCTGTTCGTCGTGACCTCGACGACACTGGTGATCGCGCTGCGTTGGCTGCCGCCGCCGACCACGGCCTTCGTGATGGCGCGTCGTATCGACGGCTGGACCGGTGCGGCGGCGAACCTGCCGATCCGCCGGGATTGGGTGGCGCAGACGAAGATCGCGCCGGAGATGTTCCTGGCCGTGGTCGCCGCCGAAGACCAGCGTTTTCCGGATCACTACGGCTTCGATCTGCAAGCCATCGAGAAAGCGTTGGATGATCGCGAGCGCGGCAAGGTGCGCGGCGCCAGCACGATTTCGCAGCAGGTCGCGAAGAACTTGTTTCTTTGGTCCGGACGCAGCTGGGTGCGCAAAGGGCTGGAGGTCTGGTTCACCGGCCTGATCGAGTTGTGCTGGCCGAAGCGGCGCATCCTCGAGGTGTACGTGAACATCGCCGAATTCGGCGATGGCGTGTACGGCGTGCAGGCGGCGTCGAAACAATACTTCGGCCGCGATGCCGCGCACATCAACGCTGCGCAGGCGGCGCGGCTCGCGGCCGTGTTGCCGAATCCGAAGCACTACAGCGCCGCGCGTCCCGGGCCGTACGTGCTGCGCCGACAGCAGTGGATCGAACGGCAGATGCGCCAACTCGGCGGGCGCGACTATCTGGCGCCGCTGCTGGCCGAATGAGCGAGGCGTGACACGGTCAACACCAGGCCAAGTCCGATCAGTTGCGCCGCGACGAAGGCCGGCGCGCTCATCGGCGCAATGCCCGCGAAGGTGTCGCTGAACATGCGTGCGACGGTGACAGCCGGATTTGCGAACGAGGTGCTGGCGGTGAACCAGTATGCTGCGGTGATGTAGGCACCGATCCGCGCCGCCACGCTGTCCAGCGACGCGCGTGCCGCGAGCAGGATCGTCGCGAGCAGTCCTAGGGTGGCGACGACCTCGCTGAGCCAGAGTCCGGCCGAGGCACGCAGCTTGGTGCTGGTCTGCAGCAGCGGCAGATCGAACATCGCATGCGCAAGCACCACGCCAACAAGCGCGCCGCCGAACTGCGCGAGCAGCATCAACGGCCATGGCGCAGCGAGTGGTTCGCCGCGCAGGCGTTGCATCAGCGTGACCAGCGGATTGAAGTGTGCGCCCGAGATCGGCCCCAGGCTCGTGATCAGCACGTACAGACCGAAACCGGTGGCCAGCGCATTCGCCAGCAACGCAATCGCGATATTGCCGTCCGACAAGCGTTCGCCCATCACGCCGGAGCCGATGACGATGGCGAGCAGCGTCGCGGTGCCGCCGAACTCGGCAGCGAGGGCACGGGTCGTCGCGCTCATGTCGACGCGATCAGCGCAACGACGCGGCGTTCGATCTCGTCGCGCACGGCCCGATAGTCGTCTGCTGCCATGTGTTTCGGATCGGGCAGGGCCCAGTCTTCACGACGCTTCGCCGGCACCCACGGGCAGTTGTCGCCGCAGCCCATGGTGATGACGGCATCCCATTCGCCGTCGCCGATCTGGTCCAGCGACTTCGAGGCATGGGTCGACAGGTCGTAGCCGCGTTCGGCCATGAACTCGATCGCGCGCGGATTGACCACGCCGGACGGGCGCGAACCGGCCGACTCGGCCTGCACGGCGTCGCCACCGTGCAGGCGCGCGAAGGCCTGCGCCATCTGGCTGCGATTGCTGTTTTCGACACAGACGAACAACAGGCGTTTCATCGATGCGACTCCGTTCAGTGGGCCGCGATCGGGCCGCAGCAAGCAGCACCACGTGCGGCTTTTTCAGCAGTCTTGGCGGCGGCTTCATGTGGGGCGTAATACGTCGTGGCATCGCCATGGGTATGGAAACTTTCCCAGCGCGTGCCCTGCGGATCTTCGGCCCAGAACTTGTCCGAGCGGGCGTAGCAGCAGGTCGTGTTCTGCTCGGCCAATGCGACGGCGTCCGCGGCCTGGAGGCGATCACCGATCTCGGTCAATTCGTCGGCGTTCTCCGCCTGCAGACCCAGATGGTCGAGCCCGATCGCGGCCGGGCGCGACGAGATCGCGAAGTTCACGCGCGGGTCGTCGAGCATCCATTTCGCGTAATCGGCCTGGACGATGCTGGGTTCGACGCCGAACAACTGCGTGTAGAAAGCGACGTTCTTGCCGATGTGCTCGACATTGAGGTGGACATGAAAGCGTTTCATCACTTGCTCCGTTTCGAGGTCGGGGGCGACGGTGTGCACGCCGTCCCCATGGCGCCCAGCGTTGCGGGGGCACAACCCGCGCCGCTGCAGCAGTTCTCAAGCAGATAGGCCAGCAAGGCGTTCATCGCCGCGAAGTTGGCGCGACAGCGGATGACACGGCCTTCGCGTTCATCCTCGACCAGGCCGGCGTGGCGCAGCACGTTCAAGTGCGCGCTGAGCGTGGCGCCGGGGATGTCGAGGGCGTCGCGGATGTCGCCGACGGGCAGGCCCTCTGGACCGGCCTGCACCAGCAAGCGGAAGGCGCGCAGGCGCGAGTCGTGGGCGAGGGCGGCGAGGCGATCGATGGCAGTCTGTAATTCCATAATTCGAAATATATGGAAATATAGAATCGGAGGCAAGCGTGACCTTCGTCACGGCTGCGCGGGGGCGTACACTCGTGACAGGTTGGGCGGTGGAGTCCAGGCATGGCGAAGGTGCGCGAACTGCTGCTGGCGAAGCCGCCGGCGATCGTCTCGATCCATCCCGACGAACCGGTGCTGGCTGCGATCCAGAAGATGGCCGACCATGGCATCGGCGCCTTGCTGGTGATGAAGGACGGCGAACTCGCCGGCATCGTGTCCGAGCGCGACTACGCGCGCAAGGTGATCCTGCTCGGGCGCTCGTCGGCCGACACGCCGGTCTGGCAGATCATGTCGGCGCCGGTTACGACTGTGTCTCCCGACGACACCACGCAAACCTGCATGGTGCTGATGACCGAACGCAAGTTCCGCCATCTGCCCGTGGTCGATGCCGGCCGCGTCATCGGCATGCTCTCGGTCGGCGACCTGATCAAACACGCCCTCGCCGAGAAGCAGCACGAGATCGATCAGTTGCAGCGGTATATCGCGAGTTGATGTATGCGGGGTTTCGCCGGATTTGCGCTACTTGTTCTGTTTCCATTTGAAGTCGTCTTCGGATGTACCTGCCCGGATATTCGGCTTGCGGAAGCATTTCGCGGCGCTCACACCGTGGTTGTCGGGACTGCGGGCACGCCAAAATCAGTCGACGGACGCATTCGCGTACCAGTTGCCTCCGCGATTTCGTTCAAGGGCAGTGCCAAGATCGACTGGGTCGACGACACGCCCGAAGACGCGTGCGGATTCGACATGATCGAAGGCATCGAGTACGTCTTGTTTCTCGATTCAAATCTCAATGCACTCGGGTGCGCCGGCAGTCACCCAATCCGTCCGGAAGAGCGCGCATCCGTGCTCAAAGCGTTGGGGAAAATCGCGCGCCGCAAGGCGTGAGTTCATCACGCATGACACCAATGCCACGGCTCGTAGATGACGCCATGACGGTTGTCGCGCGGGTAGGAGAGACGGAAGCCGAAGCGTTCGGCGTGTCGTTGCAGCCAGGCGAAAGCGGGCGTGTTTTCGAAGGCTTCGTCGAGAGCGGGACAGCCGGGCGTGCCGATGTCGATGGCGCGGCCGCTGTGGTGTTCGCTGTAACCGGGCACTGCGTTCACCGAAAACACCTGGTCGACGGCATCGCCGCGCGCGAGCTTGCGTTCGACCAGGGCGCGCTGATGGGCGATCGAGCGGAAGGTCGATATGGATTCGAGCATGATGCCTTCGACCCGCGCGGACGTTTGCATCGAACGCCAGGCGACGGCGGCGGCCGTGGCCATGAACATCGGGCGTCCATCGGGTGCGAAGCCGACGAAATCGAGCCGACGCGGTTCCTCGATGCAGTCGAAGCCACGGGACTGCGCAATGGTGTCCCACTCCGGCGGGCGCCGTGACGGCGACGTTGAATGTTCGAAGTGAACGCGTGTGCGATGAATGGCGGCGATACGACGCGTATCGACATCGCCCCAGGCGGCACGCCCCAATGCCGTGGCCATCGCGAGGATGCGCCCGCGCGCATCGACGAAGGCGCGGTCCGTGGCGAGGACGCGATCGTCGGCGCGCGCGCGAACCTGCACGTCCAGCCATCGGCGACCGCGCGCATCCGTCATGACAGGGCGCGGACGCGTCGTGGTCGCCTGCGCCGTTGCAATGACGTAGCGACGGCCATTCAATCGGTGGGGAAAGAAGAGCATGGACACGGTGCGATGCTACTGCAGGCGCGTGACGCCGCGTCGCGCCGACCACCAGAGCCCGAGGTTGAACAGCGCGAGCACGATCATGCCGGCCAATCCTGCGGGCCCGCGCAGCAAGTCACTGCCAGCCACCAGCAAGCCTGCGCCACCGAGCGCGTTCAAGGTGCCATGCAGCCATGTCGGTCCGACCACGCAGCCCGAGCGCGCGCGGATCCATTCCATCAGCGGCGACAGCAGCAGACAGAACACGATCATCATCGCGACACCGACTTCCGGATGATTCGGATAGTTGTGACCGCGCAGCGTCAGCGGCAGATGCCACAGCCCCCAGAAGAGGCCGACGAAGGCCGCACGCGACCAGAATCCCCAGGCGCCGAGATGCTGGTGCATGAAACCGCGCCAGCCGAGTTCTTCGCCGAACGCCGCGATGGCGTTGAGGGTCATGCCGACACCGGCCGCGAGCAGGGTCATCTGCAACAACAGCATCGGTACCAGCATGTCGCCGACTTTTTCCAATTCCTTGCGTACCAGCGGTTGTTGCTCGGCCGGCACCGAGGTCAAGACGTTGTTGATCAGCCCGGCCGTATCGAGTGACAGCGACAGTCCGGGCAGCAAGGGCGAGATCGCCATCCACGCGAAGGTGAACAGCATCGGCGCGATCACGGCGACGGCGAGCCAGCGGTTCGGTCGCCACCACGGTCCGAGGCTGGTGATGGGGCGGCGCAGGACGAACTTCGTCGTGATGACCGCCGCCAATGCGGGGCCGAACATGAAGGCGACACCGACCAGTGCGACGTTCAGGTGCAGCAGCCGGAATCCGATCTCCGAAAAACTCCAGCTGATGGCGTAGGCGAGCAGCAGAAACAGGGCAACGGCGCGATTCATTCGCTGCCCTCGTCGCTGCGTTCGGGTGCGACCGGCATGCGCCCGGCCTTGCGCAGCGCATCGCGCAGTACGTATTCGATCTGCGCGTTCAGGCTGCGCAGCTCGTCATCGGACCAGCGCTGCATCGCGTCGAGGACGGCGGCATTGATGCGCAGCGGATAGGCCTTTTTTTCGCTCATCACATCACCGACGCTGGAACTTATGCAGGCCGATCACGAGCGCGATGGAGAACGCGACGCTGCCGCCGACCAGCAGACCGACGACGACCGGCAGCACCGATTCCGGTACCACCGCGACGGCGCCGGCCGCCAGCGCCAGCAAACCCGCCAGCGCCAAAAACAGCAGCCCGACGAATTCGCTGAGGGCCGCAGGGTCGCGGACCTTGGCGGGGTCGATGCCGCTGATCAGATGCAGCGCGCTGCCGGATCGGAACTTGATCGCGAACAGTCCGGCCGGAATGGCGGACAGCAGCAGGCCGGCTGCAGCGAGATAGCGGTCTTCCATGGCAGTGGCCTCAGTAGATCGAGCCGGTATTGACGATCGGCTGGGTGCCGCGTTCGCCGCAGAGCACGACCAGCAGGTTGCTGACCATTGCCGCCTTGCGTTCCTCGTCGAGCTTGACCACGCCCTTCTCGTTCAACTGGTCGAGCGCCATGTGCACCATGCTGACTGCGCCTTCGACGATCTTGGTGCGCGCCGCGATGATGGCGCTGGCCTGTTGGCGCTGCAGCATCGCCTGGGCGATCTCGGCGGCATACGCGAGGTGACTGATGCGCGCTTCCAGCACTTTCACGCCCGCACTGGTCAGGCGCTCCTGGATCTCCTTGCGCAGGTGATCGGCGATTTCCTGAGTGTGGCTGCGCAGCGAGATCGTGTGGTCGTCATGCAGGTCGTACGGATAGCTGGTCGCGGACTGTCGCAGCGCGGCTTCGGCCTGCACGTGCACGAAGTCTTCGTAGTCGTCGACCGAGAACACCGCCTCGGCGGTATCGACCACCTGCCAGACCACGACCGCACCGATTTCGATTGGCGAACCCTCAAGGTCGTTGACCTTGAGCTTGTTCGATTCGAAGTTGCGAATGCGCAGACTCACCGCCTTCTTCGAATAGAACGGATTCGCCCAGCGCAGGCCTTCGTCGCGCACGGTGCCGACGTAGCGACCGAACAGCTGCATCACGGCCCCCTGGTTCGGCTGCACCATGAAGAAACCGAACCAGCAGAAGAACACGACGACGGCGGCCAGCACCGCCGGGATGCGCAGGCCGATGATGAACAGGGTCGGCAGGGCGACAAAGGTCAGGGCGAGCAGGAGCAACAGCATCGGGATGCCGGCAGCACTGCGGGCGCGGACTTCGCGGATTTCGGCGTTCTGGTTCATGGTGCTCTCCGTGGGTTCGGAGAGAAAGATATCAAAAAGATATCAAGTTACAAGTGCCGGTCGCAGCGATGCTCAGCGCTCCTCGAAACCGTCGCAATACAGACCCTCGTTTTCCGGCAGGCCGACACAGGTGCTGGGCTGGACGACCGGGACGACGGCGCGGGCGCAGTGCACCTGCCCCGGCGTGGCCTCGCAATCGGACAACATGGCGTCGGCCGTGATGCTGCCGTCGAGCCGCACCGCGCCGGTGATCGTGGTGCTCGGGATCGGCAGCGACAGCATCGGTTGCAGCACCAGTTCGAGACGGCCGCGATGATTCGGTGATGTTCCCAGCGATTGCGCGGCGCAGCGCAGGGTCTGCCCAGTCGCGACGTTGCCGGTCGCGGTGCAGCTGACCGCCGGCGCCGAATTCGAAGCCGAGACATAGGCCAATCCGGCCGGCAGGCGGACATCGATCTGTGGCGTCGCGGCGGTCGCGTTGCCGGTGTTGAGATAGTGCAGCGCGATCGCGACCTGGGCGCCGCCCGGGTTGAACACGTTCGGCGAACGCGAAATGCCGTGTGGATGCGTCGGATCGACGCGTTCGACGATCAATCGCGGCGCCGGTGCGGCATCGACCGGAATCGTGATGCGCGCGCAGCCTTTCGGGATCGGGTCGACGTAGCAATCCTCGGGGGCCGGTTGGTCGGCATTCTCGAAGGTCACGAAAATGTCGACCGAACCCGGCACCGTTGTGGCCGGATCAAGATCGAGGAACAAGGCGCCGCCGATGCTGGCGCCATAGGGCTCGGTCGTGGCGTTGTGCAGCGCTGGTGTACTGCAGTCCAGGCGCGTGCGTCCGGTACCGAGCGCCGCCGGTGCGCAGCTCCAGCCCGACGTCGGTGTAGTGAACACGATGTGGTCGTAGCTCACGTGGCGCGGCAGATACATCCGATAGGCCGCTGCGCCATTGTTGACGTTGTAGCCGCGGATGTCGGCGAGAAAGGTCAGCGGGCGTTCCGTACCGGGCACGAAATAGCTCGGGCTGCCGGTGAAGCTGAGGCTGGGCTTCAGCCACGACTCGAGCACCAGGCTGTTTTCCTCCAGGCAACTGTTCCAGTAGTCGCAGTTGCCGTTCGGATCATGTGGATTCGCGGCGTTGCCGGCCGCGCCGCGCAAGTTGAACGGCGTGTTCGGTGCCAGCGTCGGGCTGATGTCGTAGTAGATGCGGATCTGTCCCTGCGGCGGCGGAATCGGCTGGAAGTCGCTGCCCAATTGTGGCGTCGGGATGTCGGCGATCGACACGCAGCTCACGTCCTGCCCGTTCTGCGTGCATTGCCAGTTGTCGGCGACGAAGCGGGTGACCGTGAAGCCGGTCGGCACGCGGGTGGTGAAGGTCACTGGCGCGGTGGCGATGCCGCTTTCGTTGGCGATGCCGACAAAGGTGTAGGCGGCGTCATAGGTCGAAATGTACGGTTTCAGGTTCGTCTGCACGACCGGGTGCGCTTCGTGCATGTGCCCGGTGCGCAGTTTCAGCCAAAGCGCGGCTTCTGCCGAGGGCGCGATGCCAGCCGCAAGGCACAGCAGCAAGAACGGGGAGCGGTAACGGGCCATGGCATCACCGGGTTCCGGACGATGCGGATCACGATAGGTGACCCCTCGCGCGTGCGACACCCCGCAATCACGGGGTCTCGGGCTGCACGCTTTCGATGCGCATGGCGCCGATGCGCTCCAGGCTGGCGTAGTAGTCGGCCGGGTCGCCACGCCCGACCGCGAGTGCGATGTGATCGCTGCCGAAGCCGGGCTGGGCGGCGTCGTAGCTCTGCCAGCGGCCGTCGATCCAGGCCTGGGTCCAGGCATGCGGCACGAAGACCTGACCACGATGGCCGAAGCGCTCGGCGTAGACCAGGCCGATGACGATGCGCGCCGGGATGCCGAGACTGCGCGCCATTGCTGCAAGCAATACGGCGTGTTCGGTGCAGTCGCCCTCGCGCTGCGCAAAGGCCTCGCTGGCGCTGGCGTAACCCACCCGCAGCGACTTGCGGTCGATGCGTCCGCGCACGCTGCGTTCCAGCGCCGACATCCGCTGTGCAGGGGTTCGTGCCCATGCCGTCGCGCGCTCCGCATGGCGACGGATCGCCGGGTCATCGGTATTGATCCAGGTCGTGCTCGACAGGTCGGCAGGCAGCGGCGCGTGCTGGGCGACGCGCAGCCGGGTCGGTGTGACCCAGAGATCGAAGCGGCCCTTGCCGAGCGGCTGCCATTCCTGCTCGTCACCCGGCAGTCCGGCGCCGTCGTCGCGACGCGCGAACTCGATGCGATAACGCAGGTTCTGATCGCGCCAATGCTGGCGCAACGCTTCCGGTGCCGCGACGAGGGTGAAGTCGTAGACATCGGGGCGGCTTTGCGGCAGCGACACGACGCGGGCGTCGGCGCGCTCGATCAACAGTTCGCGCCCGAACAAGGGCAGCGTGGTCCTTAGCAATTCGCCGTCGGCATCCACATGGCTGATCACCCGGACCGGGCTCTGTGCGATCGCGAGCAGGTGTTCGATGCGATACGCATCGAATTCGCGCTCGCCGATGCGCAGGGATTCCCGTGCCGCCATGCGCGCCTCGGTATCGACGCCTTCGAGCGAGGCCGGATTGAACATGCGGTAGCTCAGGCGTTGCCCGGGGTGGTCGCGCAACGCGCGTTCGCGCAGGCGGACGCCTTCCATCAGCAGGGCCCCCTCGGGCCAGGTGATGTGGCGCTGCGTCGACGCCTTGCCCTGGCGCACCCGCACACGCACCTGGTCGCCGTCGAGCAGGGTGCCGGACATGCGCAGTTCGGACCCGCCGAGTTTCTGGCGGAAGCTGAAACCGAGCGGCCTGCCGTCCGCCGTTTCGCGGTGGTTCTCCTCGGTCGTGATCGTCAGCGGTACGCCGTTGCGGTTCAGGCGGGCGCGGAAGTATTCGCGGCTCTCGACGACGCCGTCCCGCACCTCGCGGCTGCGCTCGATATATCCGATGCGCTGGTCGCCGAGCTTGAGCGCGAACCATTCCTGCGTCGGCGCCGCGAACGCGGTCGTCGAGAGGCACAGCAGCAGGCACAGTCGGCGCAGGAGCATCATGGAGTTCTAGCGCAGTTCGGGCCGGACAACAGCGCCGAAGGTCATGCGCCGGAAGTCACTGCACTGCATCTGCAACCGTGCGCACTACAATCGCGGTTCAGCCTTTTCGACAGGATCGCCCATGATGCCCTTCGGTACGCCACTCACGCCCGCGGCCATCCGCCTGATGCTGCTCGGCTCGGGCGAGCTCGGCAAGGAAGTCGCGATTGCGGCGCAGCGTCTGGGTGTCGAGGTCATCGCCGTCGACCGCTACGCCAACGCGCCGGCGATGCAGGTGGCGCATCGCGCGCATGTCATCCCGATGCTCGATCCTGCCGAACTGCGCCGCGTCATCGAGCTGGAACGTCCGACGCTGGTGGTGCCCGAGATCGAAGCCATCCACACGCCAACCCTGGTCGAGCTGGAAGCGCAGGGCCTGCGCGTGGTGCCGACCGCGCTGGCGACGTGGTTGACGATGGATCGCGAAGGCATTCGCCGCCTCGCCGCGGAAACCCTGGGCGTGCCGACCTCGCCCTATCAATTCGTCGACACGCTGGACGACTATCGTGCCGCCGTCGCGGCGCTCGGCCTGCCCTGCGTGGTCAAGCCGGTGATGAGTTCGTCCGGCAAGGGCCAGAGCATCGTGCGCAGCGCCGACGACATCGACGCCGCCTGGGACTACGCGCAATCCGGCGGTCGCGCCGGCGCCGGGCGTGTCATCGTCGAAGGCTTCGTGCCCTTCGACTACGAGATCACCCTGCTGACCGTGCGCCATCGCGACGGCACCAGTTTCTGCGATCCGATCGGCCACTACCAGGAAGACGGCGACTATCGTGAAAGCTGGCAACCGCAGCCGATGTCGGACGCGGCACTCGCCGCCGCACGCGAGATCGCCCGCAAGGTCACCGATGCACTCGGTGGCTACGGCCTGTTCGGTGTCGAACTGTTCGTGCGTGGCGACGAGGTCTTGTTCTCGGAAGTCTCGCCACGCCCGCACGATACCGGCCTGGTCACGCTGATCAGCCAGGATCTGTCCGAATTCGAACTGCATCTGCGTGCCATCCTCGGCCTGCCGATTCCGGTGATCCGCTCGCGCGGGCCTTCGGCGTCGATGGCCATGCTCGCCAGCGGCCACGGCGTGCCGAAGTTCCATGGTGTCGCCGATGCACTCAGCGAAGCCGACACCGACCTGCGCCTGTTCGGCAAGCCTGTGGTCGAAGGCAAACGCCGCGTCGGTGTCGCGCTCGCACGCGGCGACAGCCTGTTCGCGGCCAAGGAAAAGGCGCGCCGCGTCGCCGAGCGCATCCGCATCGAGATCAGCTGATCGCGCACGCTCAATCGGCGCGCAACCGCCAGGCCTCCATCAACGAGATCGCGCCGCTGCGCGCGAGTTGCACGGCAGCCTGGGTCAAGGGTGTCATGCCTTCCTTGATCGCGGTGCTGTGGATCAGGTCGGCTTCGGCGCCGGCCACGATCAGCCGCTGGATCGCCGGTGTCACCACCATCAGTTCGTAGACGGCGCGACGCTTCTTCACGCCCAGGCCTTCGCAGTGCGCGCAGCCGCGGCCGACGTGGAAGACTTCGTCGGGCGCGACCTCGAGCGTCTCGCGGATGTGTGGTGCCACGTGTTCGACTTCCTTGCAGTGCACGCAGGTCAGTCGCGCCAGCCGCTGGGCCATCACCGCGAGCAACGAGGCGCGCAGCAGATAGGCCTCGACGCCGAGGTCGAGCAGGCGCGTGATCGTCGCCGCCGCGGTGTTGGTGTGCAGGGTCGACAGCACCAGGTGGCCGGTCAGTGCCGATTCGACGCCAATCGCCGCGGTTTCGCGGTCGCGCATTTCGCCGACCATGATCACGTCGGGGTCGTGTCTCAGGAAGTTGCGCATCGCGGTCGCGAAGGTGAAGTCCGCGGCGCGGTTCACCTGCATCTGCTGGATGTCCTCGATGTAGAACTCGACGGGATCCTCGATCGTCAGGATGTTGATGCGCTGCTTGCGCAATTCCAGCAGCATCGCGTACAGCGTCGTCGACTTGCCGCAGCCGGTCGGGCCGGTGGTCAGGAACATGCCGTGGCTGTGCGACATCACGTCGTCGAGACGCACGCGGTCGGCCGGGCTCAGGCCGAGCTGGTCCAGACTCCACAAGCTCTCCATGGTGTCGAGCAGGCGGATCACCAGCGACTCGCCGAACACGGCCGGCATCACCGAGATGCGCAGGTCGACCTTGCGTCCGTCGTCCAGCATGAAGCTGGTGCGACCGTCCTGCGGCTTGCGGTGTTCAGCCAGGTTCATGGCGGCCAGCACCTTCACACGCGACACCACGGCCGGCAGCAGTGCGCGCATGAAGCGGCGAACCGGCACCAGTTCGTCGTCGATGCGATACAACACGTCAGCGCCATGTTCGCCCGGACGGATGTGGATATCGGACGCGCGCCGCGCCACTGCCTCGGCGATCAGGTCGGTGACGATGCGCACGACCGGCTTTTCGCGCGCCAGCCGTTCGATTTCACGCTGCGGCGTCTCGCTGGACGGGTCGAGCCCGAGTTGCTGTGCTACCGCGAGGTCCTGGTCGTGATCATAGAAGTGCGCAATGCATTCGCGGATCGTGCGCGGCGTCGCAATCATCGGCACGACACGGTCGCGCATCAGAAAGTTCAGTTGCTGCAGCGTCTCCGGGTGTTCGCAGTTCTCCAGCGCGACGGCCATCAGTCCCTTGCTGTTCTGCATCGGGATCGCGCGCAGCCGGCGTGCCAATTCCGGCGTGATCGCATCGGCGGCACCACGCTCGTCGTAGTGACGCAAGCGGACGGCCGGGTAACCGAGCCGCACTGCCAGCGCGAAGCGTTCTTCGTCGCAGTCGTCGCCTTCGATCAGCCAGTCGGACAGATTCAGCCAACTGCAATCGGCATCCTCCCGCGGCGCGATCGGGTAGTCGTCGAGATAGCTGCGTACGGCTGCCATCGAGCGCAGCACCAGCAGTCGTTGTTCGATATCGTGGGCCATGGTCGCAGAGTTGTCCGCCGAGCATGCCCGAGTATGCAGGTGCGGCCGCCGCGTCGGTGTGCCGAGTTGTTACCCGGCCTGACCGAGGTCAATCCGTCGCCGTGAGTCCATGGGCGTGGCGCAACCGTTCGATGCGGCGCAGCAGCCGTCCGGCGTGGGCGATGTCGTACACCTCGCACTCGATCTGCAGGGCGGTCGCATCCGGAAATACGCTGCGCAGCGCTGCCAGCCGGCCATTGCCTTCGAACGACACGAAGCGCCCCGGCACAATTTCGACCAGCTTGATCGCCGAGACCGATGGCAGCACGTCCTGCAGTCGATCACGCCCGATGCGGGCTTCGTTGCGCAGCGCGTCCGCGATCGGGCGAATGCGCGCCGCGCGCTCTTCGGCTGCGGCCAGCGCGGTCGGGCGGTTGATCGGATGGACCGGTGCGATGTCGCCGATCGGCACGAAGCGCCAATCGACGCTGCGCCGATGGCGATGGATGCGCAACACGATGCGCGCCAGTTCCGCGTCCTTCCAGTCGAGCGCGGCGACCTCGTCGCGCTTGCCCCAGAGATAGCGCCACCAGCGCAGCAGCATGTCAGTCCGCGTCGACCGCGTGCGCGTGTTCGCGCGTGGCCATGAAGGTCACGTCCGGCCAGCGTTCCTGGGTGAGTTGCAGGTTGACGCGGGTCGGGGCGATGTAGACGAGCTTGCCGGCGGCGTCGAGGGCGAGGTTCATCGCCGCCTTCTCGCGGAACTCTTCCAGCTTCTTGTCGTTGTCGCACTTGATCCAGCGCGCGGTCGCGACTTGGACCGGTTCGAACGTGCAGTCGACCGAGTATTCGTCCTTCAGCCGGTACGCGACCACGTCGAACTGCAGCGTGCCGACCGCGCCGAGGATCAGGTCGTTCGACATGATCGGCTTGAAGAACTGGGTCGCGCCTTCCTCCGACAACTGCGCCAGGCCCTTCTGCAATTGCTTCAGTTTCAGCGGATCGCGGAGGCGGGCGCGGCGGAACAGTTCCGGTGCGAAGTTCGGGATGCCGGTGAACGAGATCTGCTCGCCTTCGGTGAAGGTGTCGCCGATCGAGATGGTGCCGTGGTTGTGCAGCCCGATCACGTCGCCCGGCCAGGCCTTGTCGACGATCTCGCGGTCACTGGCCATGAAGGTCAGCGCGTTCGCGAACTTCACTTCCTTGCCGGCGCGCACGTGGAAGGCCTTCATGCCCTGTTCGTAGCGGCCCGAGCAGATGCGCATGAAGGCGACGCGATCGCGATGGTTCGGGTCCATGTTCGCCTGGATCTTGAAGACGAAGCCGGTCATCTTGTCTTCGGTCGCCTGGACCGTGCGCGTGGTGGTCGCGTGTGCCTTCGGTCCGGGCGCCCAGTCGACGAAGGCGTCGAGCAGGATCTGCACGCCGAAGTTGTTCACCGCCGAACCGAAGAACACCGGCGTCTGCTGGCCGGCGAGATACGCCTCGCGATCGAACGGCTGCGACGCGCCTTCGACCAGTTCCAGTTCGTCCATCAGCTCCTTGTAAGCCTCGGCGCCGACGCGTTCGGGCAGCGACGGGTCATCCAGCTTCAGGATGGTCGAGTCCTGGCGCGTGAAGTTCTTGCCGGCCTCGAACAGGTGCACTTCGCGATCGACCAGATGCACCACACCCTTCAGGCGCGAGCCCATGCCGATTGGCCAGGTGATCGGCGCGCAACGGATGCCGAGCACCGATTCCACTTCGTCGATCAATTCGATGCCGCTGCGGCCTTCGCGGTCGAGCTTGTTGATGAAGGTCATGATCGGCGTGTCGCGCAGCCGGCAGACTTCCATCAGCTTGATCGTGCGTTCCTCGACGCCCTTGGCGCAGTCGATGACCATCAAGGCCGAATCGACCGCGGTCAGCACGCGATAGGTGTCTTCCGAGAAGTCGGCATGGCCCGGCGTGTCGAGCAGGTTGATGATGCGGCCCTCGTAAGGGAACTGCATCACCGAGGACGTGACCGAGATGCCGCGTTCCTTTTCCAGCGCCATCCAGTCGGAGGTCGCGTGCTTCGCGGCCTTGCGCGACTTCACGCTGCCGGCCATCTGGATCGCGCCCCCGAACAGCAGCAGCTTTTCGGTCAGCGTGGTCTTGCCGGCGTCGGGATGCGAGATGATCGCGAACGTGCGTCGCCGCGCCGTTTCGGTCAGTTGTTCGGACATGGGAGCGATTCGATGCGCCGCCTGGGGCGGCAAAGGGGCGCGGATTATACGCGGCTGCCCCGGGGATCGACGCTACTCGAGCGGAATCGCGTCGCCTTCGAAGCGGAACGGGACGGAGGCCAGTTCCATGTTGCGGTTCACCTGCACCGCGAAGTGCAGGTGCGGGCCGGTCGAGAAACCGGTGTTGCCGGACAGGCCGATGACCTGGCCACGGCGTATGGTCTGGCCGGGGCGCACCTTGGCCGATTCGAGTTGCAGGTGCGCATAGACGCCCATCGAGCCGTCGTCGTGCAGCACGCGCACATGGTTGGCGCGGCTGCCGAACTTTTCCTTGTCGAGACCGGAGCCGAAGAAATCTTCCTCGACCATCATCACCGTGCCTTCGCGTGCACACAGCACCGGTGTGCCCTCGTCGACGCCGAGGTCGACCGCGTAACGCGACTGCGCACCGGTGTGCGTGAATGGCCCGTTGAAACCTTGCGCCAGCACGAACTTGGTACCGGGCGCGAATGGCACCGAGTAGCGCACATTGTCGTCGTGGTGCGCCGAGGGATCGCCCGGCGCGGCGACGTAGCGCAATCCGAAGCGCGAATTCTGGTAGCGGTCGGCCGGAAAGGCCTTGGCGACCAGGCGCTGCTCGAAGCTGCCGAGCACGGTCTGCAACGGCAGCGGCGGTTCGGCGGCGACATTTTCGGCATCGACGAATTCCAGCTGCACCGCGACCGGTCCGGCGATCTTGTTCACGAAGGTCATCGTGTGTTCGTTGCCGGCGTCGTTCGTGAACATCTCGACGATGTCCTGCTCGTCGGCGCGGATCAGGGTCTGCTTGACCTCGGTGGCGCCATCGCTGCCGGCCGGAGGGCGGTCGGTCACGTGCAGCACGCCGTTCTTGTCGCGGTATTGGTACAGCCGCTTCGCCTCGGCATCGTGCAGGCCGAAGCCGGCGCCGGACATCGCGCAGCTGAAGAGGACGAGGCGAACCAGGGAATTCATGCCGGCGATGGTAGCGGCATCGCCGCAGCGGCGACGGGGCCGGCTACACCAGTTTCCAGCGCCAACGCCAGTAAAGACCGGCGATCAATCCGGGGAAGAGGAACCAGAACAGCCACTGGCCGAGCCATGCAGGACCGAAACCCAGCAGGGACTGTTCCGGCAGGGCGACATGGATTTCGAGATCGCCCACCGTCTTCGGCAGCTCGCCGGCCGGATTGCCGATCAGCCGGTTCCACCAGCGCCGCGCATGTAGTACGCCGCTGGCACCGTGCCACGGCGCGTTTGCGATGGTGTCCCCGCGCAGCGTGATCGGCAGCGAGCGTTCGGGCCACGGCGCCTGCACGCAGCCATGGTCATCCGGTACCGCGTTGCCGATGCGTACGTCGACGGCATGTTCCACCGGTTGCACGCACCAGGTCAGGCTTGTTCCCGGCGCCGGCAGTTCGCTGCCGAACCGGTTGGACAGCCACGGCAGCACGAAGAGCAGCGGCAGCAAGGTGACCAGGGACGGCAGGAGCACCAGTCCGAGGTGACGCAGCGACAGCACCAGGCTGCGTTTTGAAGCAGCCAGCAGGGCGTCGAATTCGATGTCGGGGTCGTGCAGGCGTGCGCGCACGCGCCGGGTCAGACGTTGCACGGCGCGCAGGCGTTGCTGGTTCGACAGGCGTGCGTACAACACCATGCCGAGGTAGCTGATGGCGAGGCCATACAGGGTCACGCGCAGCACGCCAGGGACGGCCGCAGCGAGGGCACGGTCGACCAGGTCGAACAGCGGTGCAGGCAGATCGAACCAGCCCGGCGTCATGGCGTCGTCGCTTTGGCATCGCGTGCGGCGACGCGACGGACCAGATCACCCACGCCGGCGATGCCGGGCACCGGTGCGTCGAGCGGAAACGACGTCAGCAATACGCCCGGGACCAGTTCGGAGGCGACGCAGTGATCGCCGCTCCAGAGCTGGCGGTTGTCCTCGATCAGTGTCGCGGGCACGCCGCCCAGCGAGGTCTGCCACGAGGCACGGTAGCCGGCGTTGTAACCGATCACGAGATCGGGCGCGCCTGCGGCAGCTTCGCCCGGATACAGGTCGCTGGCCTTGGACGCGCGCAGCACGATCCGCTCGCCGTTCGCCGGATCCTGCCATTGCGCCATCGCCGCGGCGATGGCGTCGAGCAGCGCCGGGGCTTCGCGGGCATCGACGATGCCGTTGGCCTCCCGGCCCTGGCGGTTCAGGAACACCCCGTTCAGACCGAGCGCGTAAGCCCGGGTCCGCGACCAGTCGACATTCGCGAACAGCGGCTCGGATGTGGCGGCGCCGGGTTTGAGCACCAGATCGCCGCGCTCAAGCAGCCAGCGGTTCAAATGCACGCTGCGACGATAGTTCGTGAAGCCGTGGTCGCTGAGGATGATCAGCCGATCACCCGGGCGCATGCGCTTGCGCACTTCGCCGACGATGCGATCGCTCTCGTCGTAGATCCAGTCGATGGCGCCACGTGCCAGATCGGACGCCTCCGCATGCAACGGATGCGCCGTGTCGCGGCCACGCCAGAACATGTGGCTGACCCGATCGGGCTGGACGAAGGTGGCGATGACGATATCGCTGTCGTCCTGGGCGAGGCGGTCGTAGAGCAGGGCTTCGCCTTCGGCGAGTGTGGTGCGCACGCTGTCGAGCCATGCGGCTTCGTCGAGATGCGCCTGATTCATCGACCAGGTCTCCTCGGGCATGCCGAGCGTGTGGAAGCGGCCGATGCGTGCCGCGATCTGTGCGGCGTCGCCGGCAGGAAAGCTGATCGGCAGGACCGGGTCGGTCGGATCGGCCTGGATCGGCGTCACATACAGGCGCACGCGGGGAAACGCGGACACCAGATGCAGGCGCACCATGCCGCGGACCTTGCCGAGACCGAGGAAGTGGAAATCCAGCGGCAGCCAGTCCGACCATTGACCCGGTTCAAGTCGCAGCGTGTGTGCGGCGAATTCGATGTCGACGGCATCACCGGACGGCGAAAGCACCAGCGGCAAGGTCATCGGTGCACCACTGGTCGGGCTGGCCGGTCCCGGAAAATCGGTGCGAACCTTGCCGTCTTCGCCGGTCTTGATCATCAGCACGCGGCCGCCGGATTCGGCGTCGGCGACAAGATGGTTCGCGACCAGCGTGTAGGTGCCCTGGGTGCCGAGCAGGTCGGGTACGCCCATGCCGGCCAACATGTGGGTGATCGGATCGGCCGGATAGGTCACTGGCACACGCATGACCGCGGTACGCAGGCCATCGGCTTCTGCGCGCATCCAGAACGGTTCTCCGCGACGGCGTGTGACGAGTGCGCCGTCGCGGAGCGGAATCTGCCAGCCGAACAGGTCCAGCGTTTCCGGCGGCAACTGGGTCGCGATCGAGAACTCCGGCGCATAGTGCTCGGGGTCGCGGTGCAGGAAGTCGAAGACGCCATGGTCGCCCGGTCCGGTCCCGGTCGCGAAACTCGACCATGCGACCGGTGATTGCGGCGGATCGGTCGTCACCAGCGCCTGCAGATGACCTTGCGTGGCGAGTGCGGAGAAGTTCGGCAGGCGCCCGGCAGCGCGGGCTTCGGTCAGCAGGTTCGGATCGAGCCCGTCGAAACCGATCACGATCACGCGATGATCCGAACCACGCGGCCCAGGCGCGACTGGGCGATCGTTCCACCACCATGCAGCCATCGCCACCAGGACGAGGGTGGCGATCCAGGCAAAACGGCGCACGTCAGCCCGCGGTTTGCGACCGCGCAGCGTCGCGGCGTTCGCGACGGCGACGCAGGAAGGCGCGCACCGGCCAGAACAGGATCGCGGACAGCACCACGAAGAAACCGGCGAGCACCGACCACAGCGCCGCCAGGAAGCTGACGCCCGAACCGGGCCCGTTGTAGGCTGAAACTGGGAATGCGCTCAACGCGAGGAGCATGAAAGTGAAGCAGGCAATCAACGTGCGCATGGTTTCTTCCCGTTCGAGGCTGCGCGTCAGTATAGCGGCTGCCGCGCTGGCGTCGTGACAACGCCGGACTCGCAGGCATGGCGGATACCTTGGCCCGACCGCTTCGGCGAATGGTGGCAGCGGCGATTTCCCGCCCTGGGGCCGTGGCTGGCGGATCTCGAGACTCGCGTTGTCGCGACCGAGCGCGACCTGCCGCCGCCGGACCGTCCGGTGTTCATCGCCGGTCTCGCCCGCAGCGGCTCGACGATGCTGCTCGAGTGGCTGAACGCGATGCCCGGGTTCACCGCGCACCGGTATTCCGATTTTCCGATGTTGTGGACCCCGTACTGGTGGAACCGGTTGCTGGCGAAGCTCCCTGCCACGCGGGTCGAGCCCGTGGAGCGTGCGCACCGCGACCGCATCCGCGTCACGCGTGACAGCCCGGAGGCATTCGAAGAACCGATCTGGTCGCATTTCTTTCCATACGATTCGGCGGCTGCTTCCGATGTGATCGATGCGCAATCGGCACATCCGCGCTTCGAGCGCGTATTCAGTGCGCATCTGGCGAAACTCGTTTGCGCACGCCGCGCGAAGCGTTATGTCGGCAAGGGCAACTACGACAGCTTGCGGATGGGTTATCTCGGGCGAGTCTTTCCGGACGCCCGTTTCATCGTGCCGATACGCCGTCCGCTGGCACAGGTCGCTTCCCTGTTGAAGCAGGATCGGTTGTACGCGGATGCACCCGTGCGCACGCTGCGACATATTGCCGCACGCGGACATCACGAGTTCGGACCGATGCAGCGAACGATCCGCATCGATGCCGATCAGACCGTTGTCGCGGAAACCGCACGGCGCGCAGGGCGTCTCGCCGATGCCTGGCTGCTGCAATGGCTGGGCGTGTACGGCGAGGTCGAGCGCGTGCGTGCGACGTTCGCGCCGGCCTCTCGGCTCTGCGTCGTTGCGTACGAGACGTTGTGCGCCGAACCTGAAACGACGCTGATGCGTCTGCTGGATGCGATCGAGATCGATGTCAGTGATCGCGCGACTGCGGAAGCCGCGATCCGCAACGAATGTGCCGCGCGATTCGTCGCGGCCGATGGTGCGCCGCTGTCGGCCGACGGCGTCGAACCTGGCTTGCTCGCGCAGGCGGAGGCGCTTTACGAACGGCTGACAAGGCCGGCGGACGCGGGTTGAGCGGGTGGCTGATCGCGCGTCGGCCCGCTAGTCTGCTCGAGTTTTCCTCCGGAGTCGGTCGTGTCGGAATTCGATGTCCATCTGGCGTCTGCTGCGCGCAGTCTCGTCGTGCTGCTGTGCTGCCTGGGGCAGGCAGGGTGTGGTCCTGATTCCGGCGAGGCGTCGACCCCGGTTGCGGTGTCGGCGCCCTCTGCAAACCGCCCCGATGTCGTGATGATCACGCTCGACACCACCCGTCGCGACCACATCGGGTGCTATGGCCGCACGCCCAGCCTGACCCCGAATATCGATCGTCTGTGCGCGCGTGCGCACCGTTTCGACAATGCCGTCGCGGTTGCGCCGGTGACGCTGCCGGCGCACGCCAGCATGATGACCGGTCGATATCCTCCGGCGCATGGCGCGCGTTACAACGGCGAGACGCAATTGCCGGCGAGTGCGACCACATTGGCCGAGGTGCTCGCGAAACAGGGATACGCAACCTCGGCCTTCGTCTCCGCGTTCGTGCTGGACCACCGGTTCGGTCTCGACCAGGGATTCGACGTGTATGACGATCGTGTCGATACATCGGTGTCCCCCTTTGCCGCGACCGGCAACGAGCGCAGTGCACGCGCAACGATCGATGCCGCGCTTGCGGCCTGGTCGCGGCGATCGATCGATCGGCCCCAATTCCTGTGGGTACACCTGTTTGATGCGCATGCCCCGTATGCCGCTTTGTCGGGACAATCGGCGAGCGACGCCGAGCGGTATGCCGAAGAGATCCGTGCGCTCGACCAGCAATTGGGCCGATTGCTGGACGCTGTCCAATCGACCGGACGCGAACCGCTGGTGACCGTGCTGGCCGATCATGGGGAGAGTCTGGGCGAGCACGGCGAACGCACGCATGGCCTGTTCGTCTACGACGCCACCGTGCGCATTCCCTGGATGATCGCTGGCCCGGGCGTCCGGGTCGGCGCCGACGCGAACCTGGTGTCCCAGGTCGATCTGTTGCCGACGCTGCTCGGTCTGCTCGACGTGCCGGTGCCGACGGGGATTGATGGGCGTGACCTCGCCACGACGCCGCGCGGCAACGACGACACGGTCTACGTCGAAACCGTCTTGCCTTACTACGACTTCGCGCTGGCGCCGCTGCACGCTCTGCGTGGACTGGATCGCAAATACGTTTTCGCGCCACGCCCGGAGTTCTACCGGCTCGATCGCGATCCGGGCGAACTGGACAACCGCTATGGCGAAGATCGCGAGGCCGATGCACTGGTGCAACGACTCGACAACCTGTTGCTGGATTGGCCTGCCGTGGGTCGCGCGGCCTCGCGCCTGGATGACGCCGACGCCGTCGCCCGCCTGCGCTCGCTCGGGTATCTCTCGGGCAGCGACCTGGGCATGGACGGCGGCGACCCGAAGGATGCGGTCGACGTCGTGCGGGAACATCAGGATGCCGCGGAAGCGGCTTCCGCCGGTCGTGTCGACGACGCCATCCGCCATCTCGACGCCGCGTTGGCGGCGATGCCGTCTGCGCGGGGTGCGCTCTACCTTCGGGCGCGTCTGCTTGCCCAGTCGGGGCGACGCGATGAGGCCTTGCGCGATGTCGAGCAAGTCAATGCATCGGTGCCGAGCGCTGATTCGATCCTGCTGCAGGCCCAGTTGCTGGTGTCGGCGGGTCGCTACGACCAGGCGAAACCACTGATCGATCTGGCTGCGCAACGCGATCCGGGACACGGCGGCGTCCTCATCGTCCGTGGCGACCTTGCGGTCGTGGCCGGTGATCTGGCCGCCGCGCGTGGCTACTACGAGCAGGCACTCGCGCTGGATCCGTCCCGTGTCGGTCGGCAGGCGCAGGCGCGCCTGTCACGACTGCCGCGCTAGGGACCGGTCGGCAACGTCGTCAGTTCGGGGAACTCGCGGAGCGCCATTTGCCACAGTTGCGGCATCGCGGCACGCAGTGCTTCCGCGTTCCGTCGTGCTTCGGCGGTGCGCTTGCCCCGCAACTGGACCAACACCTCCGCCAGCTGCAGCAACGGATCGGACGCCTGTCGCGCGCGTGCTTCGTCCAGCGTTCGCTGCGCCGAGATCGCATCGCCGCTGCGAAGCTGATTGAGCGCGAGTCGGCCGAATTCGCGGAACGGCGGATCGGTCATGAGCGAGCGACGTTGCTGAAGCTGCGCCGCATCGGCCCAGCGGCGCAGCCGTTCGGCGATCAGCGCCGCGTTGTCGAGCGTGTTCGCGTCGTTTGCGCCGAGCGACAACCCTTGCTGGACTGCGGTCCAGGCATCGGCCCAGTTGCCCAGAGAGGCCAGCGCCGCGGCTTCGTTGGTCCAGACGCCGGCGCGTTGTGGTTCGAGCACTTCAAGGATCTGCCATTGGCCGATGGCGTCGGCGTGGCGATTCGTGCGCATGAGCGCCTCGGCATACTTGTATCGGGTTTCGCTGTTGTCCGGATTCAGCGCCGAGGCGCGCTCCAGCGCCGCGATCGAACGTGGCAGATCGCCCTGTTCCAGCAGCAGGCTGCCGAGCAGTTCCTGCACGAAGGCGTTGCCGGGTTCGGCGGCGGCGAATGCTTCGGCTTCGGCCAGAACCTGCGCTGCCGGCAGCGTACCGATTATGGATTGCAGCGCAACCAGACGCCGGTGCGATGCCGCGATGCCACGCGGATGCCCGGCCGGAGCGGCCGACGATGCCTCGCCAGCGGCGACATAGCCCAGTCCCTGGAGTTGGCGAGTTACTTCCGGGCTGGCCGGCGCATCGGAACTGGTGACGTCGGCCCGCTGCCAAGCGTCCAATTGCATCGCCGCCGCACGACTCTCCTGTTCGGTGGCCAGATCATGCGTCTCGGCCGAATCACTCGACCATCGATACAACTCGACCTCGTCACGCGTGGCGATCAGTTTCCAGTCGCCGTCGCGCACGCTGCGCAGTGGCAGCTTGCGATAGGCCAATTCGGGATACCGGGTTTCGGCATATGCGGCGGGAATCTGCAGCGTGCCGCCGGACAGCAGCGGCACAAGATCGACGCCGTCGACGCCGGGATCCGGGTCGGCGCCGGCCAAGGCCGCCAGCGTTGGCGCCACGTCGATCAGGCGCGCCGTTTGCGGGACCGTTTTCCCGTCGAATCGCCCGGGTGCGTACCAGAACATCGGCACCAGCAGGGTCGAGTCGTACAGCAACAAGCCGTGGTCGAGCTCGTCATGATCTCCGAGCCCTTCGCCATGGTCGCCGACGACCACCAGCACGAAGGGGCGGCCGCGGCGTTGCAGTGCCGACACGATGCGCCCCAGTTGCTGGACGACAAAGCCCACTTCGGCGCGATAGGCATCGCGCAGCGGGGCGCCTGCGGCCTGTCCCGGTGCGGCGTAGGGCGCATGGGCGTCGAACAGATGCAGCCACAGGAATTGTGGTGCCGTGCCGTCACCCAGTTCGGCCAGGGCGCGGTCGGTCGACGCGTCGCCGCGCCGTTCAAGCAGTGACAACGCCGAAGCAGACGCCGTCGCTTCGGGCTGGTCGTAGACGTCGAATCCGCGCGAAAGGCCGAATTGGCGGTCGAGCGGGAAGGCGCTGACCACGGCCGCCGTGTGGTACCCGCGGGCACGCAGGCGTTCGGCCAGCAGGGGGGCATCGGTGCGCAGGCGTTGTCCGTTGTGATGGATGCCGTGGTGGTTGGGGTCAAGGCCGGAAAGCAACGAGGCATGCGCAGGCAGGGTCAGTGGCGCCGACGTGGCTGCGGCCTGAAAACGCGTGCTGGCCGCGTACACCGGACCCAGGACCGGGTCGGTCTGGGCGACCTCGGAGAACACGTCGGCCCGAACCGTGTCCAGGCTGACCAGTACAAGATCGGGCGGAGGTGCCGTCGTGCCCGTACATCCCCCCAAACCCAGCACCAGTGCCAGCGGGAGGATCCGGGCAGAAACAGAAAACAGCAGTCGAAACATGGACATGGGAGGAATCGTGGCGCGAGTGCCGTTGCGGCGGGTCGAGCCACATGGACAGGTGGTATTCAGCATTGTGTCACGTTATCCTACGTGACGGCATAGTGCGGCTGTGCTGTCTCATCCGGTGGCGGTCCGGACCGGAATCGCCAAGACATCGTGCTTTTGGGGAATGCGCATGAAGATCAGGGTTGGAAACACGTTCGTTCACGTTGCCGCGGCCGTATTCGGCGCGTTGGTTGCAGGGCAGGCCATGGCAGCGGAGAGCTGGGAAGCCTATCTGGACCAGGTCCGCATCAAACAGGCCATCGCCGATTCGCTGACGCCGGCCCAGTTGCAGGAACGCCGCGAGCGTCTGGCACGTTGGCTGGAACAGCAGGCTCAGCTGCCGCAACGCGCGCCGGGTGACACCTGCGCGGTGGCGACGAATGAAGTCAGCGCCCTGCCGTTCAATCCAGCCGCGGACACCACCGTCGGCCAGGTCGACAACTACGATTTGCCGGCGGACACCACCAACCCGACCTGTGCGGCGCCCACAACCTGTACCGGTGCGGGCCCAGCGGGCTCGTTGCCGCGTGGCGCCATCTACACTGGCACCGGCACTGGCCCGGACCGGGCCTACAAGATCCGCACCAATATCGCCTGCACGTTGAACGTGACGATCGATCCGACCAGTACTCAGGATCTGGCCGCCATCGTGTATCAGACCGCATGCTCCAGCAATCTGGCGGATTGCGGTTGTGTCGATGACACCGGCGTCGGTGGTGCGGCGGAAACGATTTCGCTGACGACGGTGGCCGGTACCGATTACTACGTCGTCGCCGACGGCTATTCCAGTGGCGCGACGCCGCCCGGCCCGTCGGGTCCGTTCACCTTGTCGATCACCGAAACCACCGCCACCGGCTGCCAGCTGGTCGGCGCGGCCTCGGCCGATCTGTCGATCACCAAGACCGACGGCGTGGCCTCGGTGAATGCGGGTGGTACGGCGACGTACACGATCACGGCGAGCAATGCCGGCCCGGACGCCGTGAACGGCGCGACCGTTGCGGACACCTTCCCCGCGGCCTGCACCACCGTGAGCTGGACCTGCGTGGGTGCCGGCGGCGGCACCTGCACGGCGAGCGGCAGCGGCAACATCAGCGACTCGGCGAATCTGCCGAGCGGCGGCAGCGTGACCTATACCGCGACCTGCGCGGTGTCGTCTGGTGCCAGCGGATCGCTGGCCAACACGGCGACGGTGGCCGGCATCGGTGGCGTGGCTGAGGTCAATCCGGCGAACAACTCGGCGACCGATACGGACACGATCAACTCGATCGCGGCACCGCAATTCGCGTATTCGCCGGCGGCGGGCAGCGCGGTGAACTTCACCGGTGGCACGCTGGTGGGTTCGACGGGCAGCGCCTCGATCGCGGTGACGATCGGCACGCCGGGTCTCGGCACCGGTGCATCGGCGACGACGACGACGACCTGTGTGGTGCCGGGTGGCTTCTCGGGCTTCGGCCAATCGGTGACGGCGGAAGGCGCAGCGGCGTCGACGACGGGTGGCCCGCTGAGCGGCACCTGCGTCCTCGGTGCATCGCAGGTGGTGCAGGCGATGACCTGTACCGAGAACCAGGGCGGCACACCGGTGACGCGCACGTTCGATCTGACCTGCCCGGCGGGCACGGCGGCGACGCTGACGTCGACGCCGGTGTCGGGCAGCACGGTGACCCTGCCGGCGCAGATCATCGGCACGGGTGCAACGAACGCGACGATCAGCTTCCAGAACCCGGGCCTGGTGCCGGCGACGGTGACCTGCGTGGCGCCGGCGGTGCCGTTCACGGCGAACCCGCTGACGATCAACGTGCCGGCAGGTGGATCGGCGTCGACGACGGTGAGCTTCAACAGCGCGACGGCGGG
>JAKJFE010000134.1 GCA_022705045.1 Pseudomonadota bacterium
GTTCACCGACGACGACGGCATCGTCTGGTTCGGCGGCGCCGATGGCCTGTTCCGACGGGATCGGAGCCCCCCGATCGCGGGCACCGCGGGGTTCGCGACCCTGGTGCGCCAGGTCTCCGCCAGCGATCGCGATGCGCCCGTGTTCGGCGGCAGCGGCGCCGTGGCCGCGCCGGCCCTGCCTTTCGCCCGCAATACCCTGCGTTTCGAATTCGCCGCGCCGCAATTCGACAGCGGCGACGGCCCGCAGTACCAGACCCGACTCGACGGCAACGACGGCGACTGGTCGGACTGGAGCAACGAGAACTTCCGCGAGTACACCAGCCTGCGCGAAGGCAGTTACGTGCTTGAGGTGCGCGCACGCAGTCGCGAAGGCGCGATCGGCGACGCAGCGCGTTATGCCTTCCGCGTGCTGCCGCCGTGGTATCGCACGCTCTGGGCCTATCTCGGCTACCTGCTCGCGGCCGCCCTGCTGGTGCACGCGCTGCTGCGCTGGCGGCTCGCCCGCATCCGCGACGAGAACCAGGCGCTGGAACAGGTCGTGACGCAACGCACGAGCGAATTGCGCGACAAGAATGCGCAGCTGGAAGAGGCGCGGCGGCGTGCCGACAACGAACGCCAGGCAGCCGACGCGGCGCGTGCGCGCGCCGAAGACGCGAACCGCGCCAAGACCGTGTTCCTCGCCAACATGAGCCACGAACTGCGCACGCCGCTGAATGCGGTGCTCGGCTTCGCGCAATTGATGGACCGCCAGCCGCAACGTTCGCCCGACGATCGCCGCCACCTCGCCACCATCCAGCGCAGCGGCGAGCACCTGCTCGGACTGATCAATGACGTGTTGTCGCTGTCGCGCATCGAAGCCGGCGTGCTGGCACTCGATGTCGCTCCGTTCGACCTGCGTGCGCTGATCGCCAATGTCTGCGAACTGATGCGGGTGCGCGCCGAAGCCAAGGCGCTGTGGCTGCGCATCGAAGTGGGCGAGGTGCCGGACGCCGTCGTCGGCGACGCCCGCAAGCTCAGCCAGATCCTGCTGAACCTGCTCGGCAACGCGGTGAAATTCACGGTGCACGGCGGCGTCGCGCTGCGTGTGCGCTGGCACGACGGGCGCGCCGAGTTCGAGGTCGAGGACACCGGCCCCGGCATCGGCGCGGAAGAACGCGCCCCGTTGTTCGCACCCTTCGTGCAGACCGAAGCCGGCCGCGCCGCGAAGGAAGGCGCCGGCCTCGGCTTGGCGCTGTCGCGCGACATGGCGCGGCTCATGGACGGCGACATCGTGCTCGCCAGCGAACCGGGCGAGGGCGCTCGCTTCGTCTTCGTCGCACGACTGCCCGCGAGCCCCGTGCCGGTGGTCGTGAACGAGCGCGGCGATCGTCGCCGCGTGCAGGCGCTGGCAC
Organism: Pseudomonadota bacterium; assembly: GCA_022705045.1. GTDB lineage: Bacteria > Pseudomonadota > Gammaproteobacteria > Xanthomonadales > Ahniellaceae > JADKHK01. The sequence goes on from JAKJFE010000134.1 coordinate 1,392, forward strand.
CCGGCCAGGTGCCGCCGCGCATCCTCGTGGTCGACGACATCGACGACAACCGCGCCGTGCTCTGCGGCCTGCTCGGCGCCGTCGGCTTCGACGTGCGCGAAGCCGCCGACGGCGATGCCGCGTTGCGCCTCTGGCGCGACTGGCAGCCGCGGCTGATCTGGCTCGACAAGCGCATGCCGGACATGGACGGCATCGAAGTCGCACGCCGCATCCGCGCCGAGGAACAACGGCTCGGACGCGATCGCGTGGTCATCCTGGCCCTGTCGGCCAGCGCGCTCGAACACCAGCGCGCGGAAATCCTGGCCAGCGGCTGCGACGACTTCCTGCCCAAGCCGTTCCGCGAGGGCATGATCTTCGCGAAGATGGCCGAGTACCTCGACCTGAACTACGTCTACGAGAACCCCGGCGATCGCGGCAGCGAACCGGCGATACCGGCATCCGCGATCGATCCCGCGCGATGGTCGCGCCTGCCCGCCGACTGGATCGCGAACATGCGCCGCGCACTCGCCGCCGGTGACGTCCAGGCCGCCGCGAAGGGCCTCGCGGCGATCGAGCCCGGCGACCCGGAACTGGCGGCGCAGATGCGCGCGATGCTCGTCGCGTACCGTCTGGACGAACTCGATGCCCTGCTCGCCACCGCCAACGACCGCGCGCCATGAATGCAGGGCCGCGTTAGACTTCGCGCCATGCGCACCGTCCTGCTCCCATTGCTCCTGATCGCCGCGTTGCCCTTGATGGCCGCGACGCCCGACAACGCCGACTCGAAGGCCACTGACAAGGCACCGACCAAGGTCGCCGATGCACCCAGTCCGAAGGATCCGCCATTGCCGGACAAGGCGCAGCCGCCGGACGAGCCGCCGCCGACGGTGAGCATCCGCAACGTCAAGGGTGCGGTGATCGAGGAATACCGGCAGGGCAATCGCCTCTACATGATCCGCGTCGTGCCGGAACGCGGCATCGCCTACACCTACCTCGATACCGACGGTGACGGTCGCCTCGAATATGACGGCAAGGACGGTCCGGTGCGCCCGGTCTACTACACGCTGTACGAGTGGAACTGAGATGCCGCGCCACGAAAGCACGGTGACCATCCGCAAGGCGTCGACGATTGGTGCGCTGAAGGCCGCGTTCCCGGTCATGCAGGAACTGCGCAAGCACCTCGACCTCGACGCCTTCCTCAACGCCGTCTCGGTGCAACGCAAGGAAGGCTACGAGATCGCCGCACTGTGGGACGGCGACCACGTGCGCGCCGTCGCCGGCTACCGCATCATGCACATGCTGGTCAGCGGCAAGATCATGTACGTCGACGACCTCGTGACCACCGCCGAGGTGCGCGACAAGGGTTACGGCAAGCTGCTGTTCGCGTGGCTGTACCGCGAAGCCAAGCGCCTCGGCTGCGAACGCGTCGACCTCGATTCCGGCGTGCATCGCTACGCAGCGCATGGCTTCTACTGCGGCCAGCGCATGGCCATCACCGCGCACCATTTCTCGATCGACGTGAGCTGAGCCGATGGCGTTCACGACGAGGCTGGCAGCGCGTATCGGTGCGCTGAACGAAGGGATCGGGCGTGTGCTGTCCTGGCTCACGCTGTTGCTGGTGCTGCTGGTGTTCGGGCTGGTCGCGGCGCGTTACGCATTCGCGATCGGTTCGGTCGCGGCACAGGAAGCGGCCTTGTGGCTGCATAGCCTGGTGTTCCTGCTCGGCGCGGCGTTCACGCTGAAGCGCGACGCCCACGTGCGCGTCGATCTCGTGTACCAGCGCTTCTCGCCGCGCGGCAAGGCGCTGGCCGATCTGGTCGGCACGGTGCTCCTGCTGCTGCCGTTCTGCGTGTTCCTGTGCTGGGTCAGTCTCGATTACGTCGGCATGGCCTGGTCGTTGCGCGAGGGTTCCCGTGAGCCGGGCGGGCTGCCCGGCGTCTATCTGCTGAAGACGCTGATGCCGGTGGCTGCGGTGCTGCTTGGCCTGCAGGGCGTGGCACAGACGATCGATGCCTGGCGGCGCTGGCGCGAACCCGTGTCCTCGTCCACGGCGCATGACGAGGCGCGACTGTGAGCGGTGGCGGTTGGGCCATCCTGATGTTCCTGGCGCTGTGCGCGGCGCTCGGGCTCGGTTACCCGGTGGCGATGACGCTGGCCGGCGTCGGCCTGCTGTTCGCCGGCATCGGTACCGCCGTCGGCGCCTTCGATCCGGTGTTCCTGGAAGCGCTGCCAAACCGCGTCTTCGGCACCATGAGCAACGACACCCTCGTCGCCGTGCCGCTGTTCGTGTTCATGGGCGTGATGCTGGAACGCGCGCGTATCGCCGAACGCCTGCTGCTGACGATGGGCGCGCTGTTCGGCGGTCTGCGCGGCGGCCTCGCGATCTCGGTCATGCTGGTCGGTGCCGTGCTCGCGGCCTCCACCGGCATCGTCGGTGCGACCGTGACGACCATGGGCCTGATCGCGCTGCCGACGATGCTGCGCTACGGCTACGACACGCGCCTCGCCAGCGGCACCATCTGCGCGGCCGGCACGCTCGGCCAGATCATTCCGCCCTCGGTCATCCTCGTGCTGCTCGGTGACGTGTTGTCGAACGCCTACCAGCAGGCGCAGTTGAAGCAGGGCATCTACGCGCCGAAGACGGTGGCGGTCGGCGATCTGTTCTCGGGCGCGCTGATTCCGGGACTGGTGCTGGTCGCGCTGTATCTGGTCTACATCCTGTGGACGGCGTGGCGGCATCCCGAGCGTGCCCCGGCCATACCCGAATCGGAACGCAGCGGCATCGGTCCCGGCGATCTGCTGAAGGCCTTGGCCGCGCCGCTGCTGCTGATCCTGGCCGTGCTCGGTTCGATCCTGTACGGCATCGCCACACCGACCGAAGCCGCGTCGGTCGGTGCGGTCGGTGCGATGCTGTTCGGCATCGTCAATCGCGAACTGGACCTGCAGCGCCTGCGCGAGGTGATGCAGCAGACCGTGCTCGTCAGCAGCATGGTGTTCCTGATCCTGATCGGCGCTGCGTTGTTCTCGCTGGTGTTCCGCGGCTTCGGCGGCGACGACGCCGTGCACGAGCTGCTCAGCGACCTGCCCGGCGGCAAGTGGGGCGCCCTGCTCGCGGTATCACTGGTGATGTTCCTGCTCGGCTTCGTCATCGACTTCATCGAGATCATCTTCGTCGTCGTGCCGCTGACCGCGCCGACCCTGCTGGCGCTCGGCATCGACCCGGTCTGGCTCGGCGTGTTGTTCGCGGTGAACCTGCAGACCAGCTTCCTGACCCCACCGTTCGGCTTCGCGTTGTTCTACCTGCGCGGCGTGGCCCCGCCGACGCTGCGCACCGCCGACATCTATCGCGGCGTGGTGCCCTTCATCACGCTGCAGGTGCTGATGTTGTTCGTCATGTGCCTGTGGCCGGAACTGGCGACCTGGCTGCCGAACCTGATGGCGTCGAGTTAACCTGGCTGCCCAGCCGTCGCCCAGCGCAGGACCACGGCGGTGCCGCCCTGTTCGCGGCGTCGAATCTGGAAATCGGCACCGCACTTCGTCGCGCGCGCGTGCATGCCGCCGATGCCGTGGCCGGCACCCGACAAGGTGTCGGGTAGCCCGACGCCGTCGTCCTCGATGCGCAGTTCGATCGCGGCATCCACGCGCTCGAAAACGATGCCGATGCGCTGCGCCCTGGCGTGACGCAAGGCATTGTTCACCGCCTCCTGCACCACGCGGAATACCTGCAGCACCGCCTGCGGCCCGAAGCCCGGCAGGCTGGTGGCCGGGTCGATCGCCCAGTGCAGCGTGATGCCGGCATCGCCCAGTGCAGCGTGATGCCGGCATCGCGCAGTTGCGGCGCGATGCGGCCGCGCAGGCTGCCGAGCGCAAACGCGAGATCGTCATCAACCTGGCTGAGCGAATCGACGATCAGGCGAAGGTCGGCGAGTCCGTCGCGGATCGCCGCGAGCAGGCGCGGCGGCTCCAGTGCCCGGTCCTTGGCCAGCACCAGCAGGCTGGCGAGTTGCCCGCCGACACCATCGTGCATGTCCTGCATGATGCGCCGGCGTTCTTCGGCCAGCGTTTCCACGCGCTGCATCGCGGCGATGCGCTCGAAGCCACGGTGCAGCTCCGATTCGCGCAGTGCGACTGCGGCGCGCAGTTCCTCGACATGGTTCTGCATGCGCCGCTGGTTCGCGGCGACCCGGCGCGCGATCTCGATCAGGAAGGCCACGGTCAGGAAGAAGGCGCCGAACGCGACCAGCGAGATTTCCCACATGCCGAACCACAGCGTCGACTTCAACGCGTCGTAACCCCCGCACAGGGCCGCGACGACGATGAAGCCGATGACCCAGGGCGCAAACCGGTCCTCGGCATGCGAGATCGCATATTGCCCGCACCGCCAGATCAGGTAAGGCGCGACGAGGGCACCGAACAGGCGCAGCAGGTTGCCCGGCCAGACGTGTTGCTGCAGGGGCGTCATGTCGGGCAGCAGCTGCAGCAGCATCGTGAACAGCAAGGCCGCCGGGAACAGCCACAGCAACACCCGCGAGAACCAGCCCGAGGCCACGCCGAGCACGGCATCGGCGAAGCGCGGCGTGAAGCAGATGCAGGCGAAGGCGCCGCCGAAGTAGATCAGCGTACGCAGCCAGAACGGTCCGCGCAGATCGGGCACGATGCCCGACAGCAGCATCAGGATGGCACCGACGGCGCAGACGCCGAACCAGAAATACACCGGGTCGCGCCGCGCCACCACGAGCGCCAGCGCGATCAGGCCCGTCGCCAGCGTCAGCAAGGCGGACACCTGATGGCCGAGCGGCCCGATCCAGCGCGCCTGCGTGTAGGCGCCGCGCAACGTGTCTCCGGGCGCGATCCAGAACGGCATCAGGATCAGCGAACGCGCCGAATTCGAACCACGCACGACCACCGCGACATGATTGTCGCCAGGATGGAGCAGGCCGCCGGGAAACGGCGCATACAGCGGCCAATGGCGACGCACGGCGCCTCCCTCGATGGCCCAGTCCGGGCCGAAGCGATGGCCGTTCACGAACACCTGGGCGTTGTCGTTGAAGAACTGCAGATAGACCGCGTATTCGGTGTCCGGGTCGATGTGTTGCGGCAGCTGCGCGCTGACGACCAGATACCTCGACTCGCAATCTTCGCGGCAGCCGACCCAGGGCAGATCCTGATTCGGCGCCGCTGCATCGCCACGCACGATCGCCAGGGCCTCCGCGAAGGTCGCGACCTGCTGCGCATGCACGCGCGTGATCGGTGCGGCTGCGGGCACCCGTGTCGTCGCCAGCCAGTGGAACAGCGCGAATGCGAGCAGGTTGATCGCCGCGACGATGCCGAGGAAACGCAGCAGCAGCAGGGTGCGCGCCATGGCCTCAGCGATCGAGCGAGATCAGCCCGTCCTGCACGGCGCGATACACCGCCTCGCCGCGCGAGCCGACCGCGAGTTTCGGATAGATGTTCTTGACGTGGTGCGCCACGGTATTCGCGCTGATGCCGAGTTGCTCGGCGGTTTCCCGGTAGCTGTAGCCGCGGGCCAGCCGTTCCAGCACGTCGCGTTCGCGCTGTGTCAGCAAGGGCTCCGGCGTGGGTGACGGCGCCGGTTCCTGGCGGCGCACGCGCTGCAACAGGTAGCGCGCCACCGCCGGCGAGATCGGCGACGCGCCGTCGCGGGTCTGGGCCAGTGCATCGAGCAGGTCGTCGCGGCTCACGTCCTTGAGCACGTAGGCGTCGATGCCGGCTTCGACCGCATCGACGACATTGGCTTCGTCGCTGAACACGGTGAAGGCGATGATGCGCGGCGGCTTCGGCAAAGCGCGCAATTGCGGCACCAGCGCGATGCCGCGGCCATCCGGCAGTCCGAGGTCGAGCAGGACCAGATCGGCCGGTCGCTGCATCTGCAGGCGCGCATCGCGCAGGCTGTGGGCGATCCAGGCGAGCGCGAATTCGCTGCTGTCCTCGATGATGCGGCGCAGATGCAATGCGAGCGCGACATCGTCTTCGACGATGGCGACACGGGTGCGCACGGTCTCGCTCATGGCGTTCTGCTCCAGTCCCCAATTCCGGTGAGGATGCGTGATGTTGCCATGGCCCGGTGCGCCGCTCGGTCGGATCGGCCGCACCGCCGGCCGGCGTATCCCCGATTCGCGGGATGTCCGAGTCCGCGCGTCGCCGCATCGTCGGTATCCAAGACGATGGAGACGACGATGCGTCGATGGCTTGCCCTGTTGCTGTATCCACTGGCCTCGGCGGCGCTGGCCGGTGTGTGGGTGCACGAGCAGACGCTCGCCCCCGGCGTGGCCGGCGAACCCGAAGGCAACGACCTGTTCGGCTCCCGCATCGCACTCGATGGCGACGTGCTGGTGGTCGGCGCCTTCAGTGACGAGATCGAACTGGTGCCGGGACAGGGCCAGGCCGGCAACGTCGGGTCGGCCTACGTGTTCCGTCGCGCCGGCAATACCTGGCAGTTCGAGCAACGCCTGATCGCGCCGGACGCCGAAGCCAACGGCTGGTTCGGCTTCGACGTGGCCGCCTATGCGGGTCGCATCGTCGTCGGCGCACCGAACCACGACACGCCCGAGCCGGGCGTCGGCGGCAGCGTGGTCGACCAGGGCGCGGCCTATGTCTACCGTCGTGATGGCGCGACGTGGGTGCTGGAGCAGAAGCTTGCACCACCGGTCGCCACCGGTCCGTTCGCCCGCTTCGGGCATGCCGTGGCGATGCAGGACGACACTGTCGTCGTCGGCCTGCCGGACTGGAACGGCGGCGCAGCCGATGTGTTCATACGCAGCGGACAGAGCTGGTCGACGCAAGCACGTCTGCTCGCGACGACGCCCTACACCGGACCGAATGCGTTCGGGCGCAGCGTCGCCATCGACGGCGTGACGGTGGTGGTGGGCGCACCGACCGAAGACAACGGCGGCATCAGCAACAGCGACAGCGG
>JAKJFE010000019.1 GCA_022705045.1 Pseudomonadota bacterium
TGCACGTCTTCCGTTCGCATCGTTGCTTCCTTGCGTCGCTCAACCGATCATCCGCGACCAGGCGGGGTTTCTCAACAGCCTGCTAGCTCTTCCACGGGCCACGGCAGGGCATGCAAGTTCATGTCGCGCGTAATGACGCCCTTATCCTTCACCTTCGCGTACGGATGCACCATGTCTTCCACGACGAGCGTTAGCGAATTGCCTGCGCTCCATAGGGCGCGCTCCAGGTCGGGAACGCCCCAACCGCAATGTCGGATCAGATGAACGTATTCACTCTTGCTGGGTGTGCGACCAGCTGGCAGGTACATCGCACGCATCGCTTCGGTCCACTCGGCCGAATGGACGATAAGCGCTCGGACAGTCTCCGGCCGCAGGTTCGGATATGCCGCCATGATCTGCGCGGCCATGCGCGCACACAGCGCAGACGCGGCACTGGTCGCGTTCGTGGTGGTGAACAGACGATCGATGGGCTCGTTGTGAGTAGTCAGCAGATTCAGGCTCGCCATGCCGACGGCTCCGAGATCGTCCTTGGCAGCGTTTCCGCCCTCAAACATCACGTCGGGCTTCAGCGGCCATGCCCCATCCCACGTTCTCGATGTCGTGGAGAACGGACTTGGACCGCCCTCGACCGCGATCGCCTTGAGCGAGGTGTGCCCTTCCGTATCGCCCTTGTGCGTGAACGCTCCGACCGTGATGGCATTCCACGCCTGGCCTGGATCATGCACGAGATTGGTGGACAGACTGGCGGGATATGCAGCCCAAGCATTCGGATCGCGGATATTCCCGGCCGACAGCACGAACAGTCGCGGGCAATGGCCTGCCCCATCGGTATCGGCAGCCAGTTTGTCTACCGCCGAGGACCAAGACGAAGGGCGCCCGCGATCGCGGTAGTCCGAGGCGCTCACCGCCGACGTGAAAACCCGCGCTCTTTCCGGAGCGACAACTTCGGGGCGCGCAACGCCTTCAGTAAAAAGATAGGCGTGGTGGCGCGCGTCTCCGCTATTCCCGCCGTCCTGGGGCACCAGTTTCACGGATTCGAGACGATGCGGAATCTCTATTGGCCCGGTCAAAGCCAACGCATCCGCCAGATCGCCGTAGCCCGCGAGTCCGGCAAGGCCGGTGCCGTGGTTAGCGGTATCGTCGACACCCCATCCCGGCTCAACTGTGTGCAGATCCACTGCATCCATCAAAGGTGCAAGCAGCGGGTGTCCACGATTGACTCCGGTATCCAGGAAGCAGATCCGAGGAGCATCTGCTCCCGGCATCTGAACGCGCTGCAAAAGGTCGTCTGCCCACTCCCGCTGTTCGGCAACCGTCATCCCGTCGAAGAACTCCGCGGTTTCCTTGGCGTAGCGAAGCTCCGCAACGCAATTCAATGTCATCACCGAGCGCGAGAATTGCTGCTGTGAACCGTACATCAGCATTACGGTTCGCTCCGGGAAGTTGACCTGCTTGTCGCTGACGACGCATTCGGCCAGTCTCGCCAGCTTTTTGAAGTCCTCTACGACGGCCTGACGCTGGCCGCGGACAGGAAGCCACACTTCCCACCAGAAAGGAGCGGCAACGTCGTCTGGCAGCAGGGTAGGCTCGTCGGTCCACAACGCACGCAACTCGGCTGCACGGATCGAGGCGACAGTGTTGAGCAATGCCCGATGGTCACGCGCGTTGCCGTTCTTGTCTTTCTTCTCTTCGAGGTATTCGGTGACGCATCTTTCGAAATGGGCTAGCTTTCCGTCGGGCACAAATACGTTTGCGTACGTGTGCTCCCCTTCCCGGCGCACACTGAGCAACTCGATTTTCTGGATTTCGTTCGCCAAGCTCTCGAATGCCAGTTCTACATCCGGCTGACTGACGAAATGGATCTGAAGACCGAGACCGCTTTCCAGCCCCTGTTGCGCCTGGGTACGAACCACTTCGGTGGAGACGGGTTTCAATGCCTCGATCTGTGCCCGCAAAGCTTGCCCGTGCTGCTGTCGAGGCAAGTCTGGAACAACGCTCGTTGTGCCGCCCCCCAGGGGGTGCGCCGTGAAGCCAACCGCCCGGGAAGTTTCTTGCAGCACCAGGTGCGGCCGCTTATCGGCTGGTTGATCCGGCATGGTTCGGGGCTGCCTTTTTCTTGTCCGTTCTCAGACTCAGTTTCCGACGATCTTCAAGTGCGTGGTTCAATATTTCGCCTCTTACCCGTGACTCGTCATGCATGACAGCCTCTTTGATGGCCTCGTCGACCGCACGACGTATCTCGGCATAGCTCAATCCGTCGGCTTTCGACGCAACCGCTTTTAGCGGGAATGGCTTGGGCGCAAACTTCCCCAATCGCGACTTGATTAGCCTCGCCGCCTGATCTGCTGTAGGTAGGTGGTACTCGATCACATCGTCGAAGCGGCGGAAGAGCGCGTAATCGAGAAGCTCCGCATGATTGGTGGCCGCGACGATCAGACTGTTGGACTGATCGCTCTCGATCATCTGCAGGAAGCTGTTCAGTACGCGTCTGATTTCGCCCACATCGTTTGCAAGCCCCCGCTGAGAGCCGATCGCGTCGAACTCGTCGAAGAAGTACACGCCGCGAACCTCAACCACCGCGTCAAAGATTTGGCGCAACTTGGCCGCCGTCTCACCCATGAACTTGGTGATAAGCGCGTCGAATCTCACAGTGAAAAGCGGTACGCCGAGTTCCGCTGCCAGCACCGATGCAGTCATCGTCTTTCCCGTTCCCGGCGGACCGACCAGAAGCAACTTGCGCCGGGGTGACAAACCATGCTCGCGGATGCGTGAAAGCAGGCGTTGCTCCTTCAGGATGCGCTCAATTTGCGTGACCACATGCGGGTCGAGCACCATGTCGACCAGCCTGCTCTTCGGGTAAGCAACCGTCAGAAGATTGGCAAGCTCGCCACGAGGACGAGCAAGCGGAACCAGCTTGCCTGACTGCTCGCCAGCCACTGACCGAGACTTTGCCGCGTCAATCATGTCACGCAGATCCTCGGCCAACTTACCGTGGCCGAGCTTGGCTTCATGCGCCGCCACCTGCATGGCGACTGAGTAGAACAGCCGCTCGTCCCGGTCGATATACGATTTCACCAACGCCTTGAGTTGTTCGGCACTAGCCATGTTGCTCACCCGATTGCGCGGTTGCGTTGGTGGGGTTGGGCGGCGATGCAAGAACGGATCACATCAGCTTGCCGGCGGTCTTTTCGGCTATCGACCCGAGATCTTCTCGCTCCCATCCTAGAGAGAATAGCAAGCCAAGAGGGACCCGGAGCGCCGGTGCAACCATGGGTGGAGCCTCAGATTGAGATTCGGTAGTGATCTGCTGACCTGATGGCCGATCTTTGGACGAAGTCTATGTTGAGTGGACAGCAACAGCACCCACAGAAGCTGTCGCGCATTTTGTCGACTCGCGAGGTCAACCCGATCACTTCGCAGCATCCAGCAATCGCCCGAACCAGCCGCGTTTGATGCCGGTGAGGATCTTCAGTGATTCGCCGCGGGCGATGGGCAGGCGGGAGAGGGGCAGGAACAGCAGGTCGCGCCACCAGGCCAGTGCGTCGTGGTCGGATTGGAACAGCGGCGTGAGCCAGCGGCTCAGGAACTGGTAGATGTCGAGGTGGGCGGCGCGTGTGCGTGCGTAGTCGGCGAGTGCGTCGGGCAAGGCAGCGTGACCGTCGAGCGAACGCGCCAGCGCCTGAGCATCGAGCAGGGCCATGTTCACGCCCTGACCGAGTTGCGGACTCATGCCGTGCGCGGCGTCGCCGATCAGCACGACGCGTTCGCGGAACGGACATGACAACACGACATCGCGATAACTCGCGCGCCGCCACGCCGACAGATCCGGCATGGTTGCGACCAGCGCGGCGGCATCGGGCCACAGTCGCGCGATCGCTTCGCGCACCGGCGTGATACCCGCGGCCAGCACCGCGTCGAGTTCGGCGGTGGGCACGCTCCAGTAGACGCTGAGCTTGCGGGCCGACACCGCTTCGCCAGGCAAGGTACCGACCGGCAACACGCCGCACATCTCGCGGGCACGGCGGTAGCGCTGTTCGAGATCGTGCGCGAAGCGGCCGCGTGGATCGTCAGCGAGACACCAGATCGCGCCCCACGGATACAAGGCGTCGCGACGGACCGCATCGCCCAATACCGAACGCAGGCCGGAATGCGCGCCATTGGCGACGACGATCAGATCGAACGGGCCGTGTTCGCGTCCGTCCGTCGTCGTGTAGACACCACGCCCCGCATCGACATGCTCGACCTGCACACCGGTCTGCACATCGGCGGCATGAGCATCGGCCCCACGCAGCACCTCGAACAAGGCGCCGCGCTGCATGCCGAGCCCGTGCCAGCGCGGCTCGAGGTCGGCGTATCGCATGTCCATGATCGCGCGACCGCGTTCGTTCTCGCCGTACAAGCGCTCGATGCGCGCGCCGCAGCGACGTGCCGTTTCACCGAGACCGAGGTCGTCGAGCACCGACAATCCCGTGGGTTGCAGCAGGAAGCCCGCACCCACCGGCCGCAACTCGGGCGCCTGTTCGACGTGATGGATGCGGTGTCCGGCGCGCTGCAGATACAGGCTCGCGGCCTGCCCGGCAGTGCCGTAGCCGATGATGGCGATGTCGAGCGGTTTCATCGTGCCAGTCTAACGATTCGACAGCCCGGCACTCAGGCAGGCAGCAGCACGTTGCGGAACGGCTTGTGGTTCTTGAATCGATACGTCTTGAAGTCGCGCGTGTCGGTACTGAGGATGCGACCGTCATCGAGGTGTTCGGCGAGCAGCACCAGCGACGCGTCCGCGAGGTCCATCGGCAGATCAGCGTACTTCTTCATCAGCTTCGCCATCACGCGCGACTGCACCGGATCGATCGCATGGATCACACACAGCCCGTCGGCGACGAGGTCCATGAATCGGGCGGCAACGGCAGCACCCAGTCGGACCTGCATCAGATGGGTCGTTTCGGTCAGCACCGGCCAGGTCGTGATCAGGGGCTCACGTATGCCTTCGAGCGCGGTCACCGCGACGGGATGGTGGCGGTCCGACCGATCCGCCAGCGCATAGAAGAAGCCGGTGTCAGCGATCAGCATTCAGGCCGTGCTTGCGCGCCAGCGAATCCGCGACGATCTTCTTGTAGTGGGTCGAGCCATCGCTGCGACCACTGTCGGCGATGCCAATGAAGCCCGAACGCTGGAAGATCTGGAAGGCGCCCGATTCCTCGCGACTGACCTTTTCGTACATCAACGCGATGGATGCCTTCAATGCTTCGGTAACGTTCATCTGCGTGTGCTCGGTAACGTAGCGCAATTGCTCCTCCGCGACGCGGTCGATGCGCGCGTTGATGCGGCTGGTCGGGTACGGACGTTTTGTCATACAGCGTATGCTAGTCGTATCCGGACACCGGTGCAATCCGGGGTCGCGGACCTTGCCGTGCGGGACTATGCTCCCGCTTCCCTCAAGCCAAGGAGCCCCACGCCATGAAACGCGCCCAGTACAGCCAACGCGGCCCGGTGCCGCAGGACGTGATCGATGCCGTCGCGTTCTCGGCCCCAGCACTCGCGCCCGGCCAGGTGCTGATCAAGGTCCTGGCGGCGCCGATCAATCCGTCCGACGTGCTGACGCTGACCGGCCAATACGGCATGTTGCCGCCGCTGCCGGCGATCGGCGGCAACGAAGGCGTGGGCGACATCGAGGCGCTCGGCCCGGACGTGAGCGGCCTGACGGTCGGGCAACGCGTGCTGCTGCCGGTCGGCATCGGCACCTGGAGCACGCACGTCGTCGCCGACGCGAAGAAACTGATGCCGTTGCCGAATGCGGCCGATCCGGTGCAGTTGTCGATGATGACGGTGAACCCGCCGACCGCAGCGCTGATGCTGAGCGAGTTCGTCGACCTGCAGCCCGGCGAATGGGTGATCCAGAACGCCGCGAATTCGGCGGTCGGCGGTTACCTGATCCAGATCGCGCGCAGCCGCGGTCTCAAGACCGTGAATGTGGTGCGGCGCGAATCGGCGATCGACGATGTGCGCCAGCATGGCGACGAACTCGTCCTGGTTGACGGTCCCGATCTCGCGAAACGTGTCGCCGCAGTCACTGGCGGCGCGAAGATCCGCCTCGGCATCGACGCCGTCGGCGGCGCCGCGACCGAACATCTGGCGCGCTGCTTGGTCGAAGGCGGCACGCTGGTCAACTACGGCGCGATGAGCGGCGAGCCGTGTTCTATCTCGCCCGCCTCGTTCGTGTTCCGGGATCTGACTTTGCGCGGCTTCTGGCTGGCGCTGTGGTTCCGCAAAGCCACGCCGCAACAGCAGATGGCCGTGTATGGCGACATCGCGCGTCGCATCGCCAGCGGCGAACTGCATGCACGCGTGCACGCGACCTATGGCATCGATCAGATCAAGGACGCCGTTGCAGCGGCCGCGGCAGGCGAACGCTCCGGCAAGATCGTGGTCGTGCCGAACGGCTGAGGTTCAGCGCCGCAGCGCCGCAATCGCGCGGTCCAGCCCAGCGAGCGTCAACGGGAACATGCGCTCGCCGACGAGTTGCCGGGTCATCTGGATGCTCGGCGTCCAGTCCCTGGTGTTTTCCGGGACTGGATTCAGCCAGACGAGCCTGGGCCAGGTGCGGGCGATACGTTCCATCCAGGTCGCGCCGCTCTCTTCATTCCAGTGTTCGATGCTGCCGCCGGGTTCGCTGATCTCGTAGGGCGCCATGCTGGCGTCGCCGACGATGACGACGCGCCAGTCGGCCGGGAACTTGTGCATCAGGTCGAAGGTGGCCTGGCTCTCGCCGTAGCGGCGATGGTTGTCCTTCCACAATTTCTCGTAGATGAAGTTGTGGAAGTAGAAGTGTTCGAGGTGCTTGAACTCGCTGCGCGCGGCGCTGAACAATTCCTCGCAGACGCGGATGTGTTCGTCCATCGAGCCGCCAATATCGAACAGCACCATCAGCTTGATGGCGTTGTGGCGCTCGCGGCGGTAACGGATGTCGAGCCAGCCGGCGTTGCGGGCGGTGCCGCGGATGGTGCCGTCGAGATCGAACTCCTCGCGTTCGGCGTTGCGTGCGAAGCGACGCAGCTTGCGCAAGGCGATCTTGAGGTTGCGGGTGCCGAGTTCGAGCTGGTCGTCGAGATTGCGGTACTGGCGCTGCTCCCAGACCTTGACCGCGCGCTTCACACCGCCCTTGCCACCGATGCGCACGCCTTCCGGGTTGTAGCCGCCATGCCCGAACGGCGAGGTGCCGCCGGTACCGATCCAGCGATTGCCGCCCTCGTGCCGACCCTTCTGTTCCTTCAGGCGTTCGGCCAGTTGCTTCATCAGTGCTTCGAAGCTGCCGAGCTTCTGCAGCGCCGCCTTTTCCTCGTCGGTGAGCAGGCGTTGCATCTGCTGTTGCAGCCATTCCTCGGGGATGGTGGCCGGATCGGCGAACACGGTCGAGATGCCGTCGAGGTACTGGCCGAAGATGCGGTCGAAGCGGTCGAACTGGGTTTCGTCCTTGACGAGTACCAGACGCGCCAACGCATGGAAACGCTCGATCGACAGATCGGCCAGGCCGGCGCGCACCGCCTGCAGCAGGGTGAGGTATTCGCCGACGCCGGGCTTGAGGCCACCGGCGCGCAGCGCGAGGAAGAACGAAGTCAGCATGGTGCCATTGTGCCAAAGCCGACGCCGTCGCGATGACCGCGCGCGCGACTTGTGGCAGATTGGCGCTTCGTTCCGCATGAGCACGGGCATGAGCCAACACGATCAGCCGCAGTCGAACACGCTCACCGCCACCCAAAGCATCGATCCCCTGCAAGCCGACACCGCCGCGAACACGCGCGCCACCGGTGACGGCGCGCTTCCGGAACAACTCGGCGAATTCCGCATCCTCGGCTTGCTCGGGCGCGGCGGCATGGGTGCGGTCTATCTGGCCGAACAGCAGCATCCACAACGCGAAGTGGCACTGAAGGTGCTGCGCGGCGCGCATGACGACCCGGACGCGCTGCGTCGCTTCCAGCTCGAAGGAGAAGCCCTGGCGATGCTCGACCATCCGAACATCGCGCATGTGTTCGCGACCGGCGTCGATACCCGGCTCGGCGGCGCGATTCCGTTCCTGGCGATGGAACTGGTGCGCGGTCGCAACCTGCTCGCCGATGCCGACGCGCGTGCGCTCGACGCGAACGCTCGCGTGCGTCAGATGCTGGCGATCTGCGACGGCGTGCAGCACGCGCACCAGCGCGGCGTCATCCATCGCGACCTGAAGCCGGCGAACATCCTGGTCGATGCCGAAGGTCGGCCGAAAATCATGGATTTCGGCATCGCCCGCATCGTCAGTGACGGCGGTGACGCGGCGACGCGGTTGACCGAAGCCGGCCAGGTGGTCGGCACGATCCCGTACATGAGTCCGGAACAGCTGCGCGGCGAATCGCGCAAGATCGACGTGCGCACCGACGTGTTCGCGCTCGGCGTGATCCTGTACGAACTGCTCAGCGGCAAACGCCCGCGCAACCTCGACGCGACCTCGCTGTTCTCGGCGATCAAGAGTGCCGAGCGCAATCCGATGGTGCCGCTGGCGAAGATCGAACCGAAGTTCGGCGGCGACCTCGACACCATCGTGATGAAGGCGCTGGCGGAATCGCCGTCGCAGCGGTATGCGTCCGTCGCCGATTTCGCCGCCGATCTCGAACGCTACCTCGACCATCGCCCGATCGAGGCGCGCGCACCGAGCGCGCTCTACATCGCCCGCAAGTTCGCGCGCCGCCACCGCGCTCTCGTCGCCGCCGCGTCGATCGCCTTCGTTGCACTCATCGCCGCCACCACGTTCTCGCTGTATTCGGCGCAGAAGGAGCGCGAGGCGCGTGCTGTCGCCGAGGCCAACGCGGAGATTGCAAGCTCAGTCAGCGACTTCATGAGCACGATGATTGCCGCAGCCATTCCGGAAAATGCGCTCGGCCGGGATATCACGGTGAAGGAAGTCGTGGCGCAAGCAAGGCGCAGCTTCGAAACGTCGCCACCTGGAAACCTGCGGGTTCGTGCCGCGATTGCGGACCAGCTGGCGCAGGCCATGGTGGCCCTGGCCGACTACGATGGCGCCGATGGCGTGCTCTCGGAGACGTTCAAGGCGGTCGAACGGGCCGGTCCGAGCTTCTCGACCGAACGAGGACTGCTCCGGCTTCAGCAGATCAGTGTCATGTCGAGCCGCGGCCTGAATGCCGATGTCGAACGGGAAGCTCGACGCGAAATCGAGACTATCGGCAGCGCCGACGAATCTTCCGCCATTACGCTGGCCCAGCTTCGACGACTGCTCGCTGGTGCGCTGGCCAACCAATCGAAGTTCGACGCCGCGTTGGAACAGCTTGAGTTGATCGAGCGCCTGCCCGAGCAGCCGGGACAGGATGATGATCTCCTGCGCGACGGCGCCCGCAGCGACCGCGGTGCGGCGCTTCAGAAAGCCACTCGATATTCCGAAGCAGAAGCACTGCTGAGGCCCCAGATCGCGTTCTTGAACGGCAAGTACGGCAGCGATCACGTCATGACGCTGAATGCCACTCAGATTCTGGCGGCAACCCTGCAGCTCGCCGGCAAGATGGATGATGTCGAGGAGCTGCTGGAAAAGGTCTATCAGGGACGCTTGAAGATCTACGGGGAGATGCACCCGGAGACAATGACCTCGCAGCAAAATCTGGCGACGGTGATGATTGTCAAAGGCAAGCAGGCCGAAGCAGTGCCGTTGCTGAGGCAGTTGATTGAGCGCATGACGGCCATTCGTGGTGAGTCGCACCAATTTGTCTTGGTGGCGATGAATGTGTTGGCTTATGCGCTCGACGATCTGAATCAACTCGACGAGGCCGAAAAAGTCTATCGCGACGTGTTGCGCATTCGCGCCGCGGCCCACCTGACCGACGCGGAAACCTTCGCCACTCAGAACAATCTAGCCATGTTGTTGATGAAACGCGGCGATCTTGAAGGCGCCAGACGCGAGTTCGTTTCACTTCTGGCGGCAACTCGGCAAGTTCTCGGTGACGACCACGTCTATGGCCACTTATTCGCCAACAACTACGGCGACTGTCTGACCAAGCTCGGACGTTACGACGAAGCATTGAAGGAGTTGCGTGCGAGCCACAAGGGCCTGGTCGCGACCTTCGGCGCCGAACATGAACGCGTGAAGAAGTCTCTGGCGCGTATCGAAACAGCGGAGAAGCGCGGCCGCTAGACGCCGTCGGTTTCACACAAAAACCATAGTGGCGGCGAGCCAAACACTCGCCGCCTGCTGCATCAGCGGATGATCGACGTGAAGCTCCGCGATTCGTCCTGCACAGACTCCAGTTGCTCGGCAGTGTTCTCGGCCGCTGCATCTTCGCTCTCGGACTCGAAGAGCGAAACAACCCAGCTCCAAAGGTCAAGGGTCCCTGCCTCTGGATTTGCCGTTGCATGAGCGAACGGCGCAACGAGGAGTAGCGGCAATACCAGCACGATCTTCTTCATGACGGTCTCTCGAATTTGGTTGCTGGTTCGGCGATTAGCGCGGACCGAGGCCGAGCGCGGTATCGATGTTCGCGAGCGAAGCTTCAATCACCTGACTGTCGGCAACCGCCGCATTGTCGCTCTCGAACAGAGAGACAAACCAAGCCCAGATGTCAAATTCTTTAGTCTCGGTAGTTGCCGCAGCATGGGCCATGGGCGCGCAGAGCGTGAGGGCGACGATCAATGCAATCTTCTTCATGGAACGGCTCCAATCTGTGGTCGAGGGTCTGGAATCGGGCCGGCACCATATCTTCTGTTACGTTCTGATACAACCAAGAACGCTAGCGGTGTGCCAACACCAGCAAGCTCGCGTCATCGCCGCCGCGCGGCACCCGTCGGCGCAGTGCGGACGCGGTATCGGCAGCGTTGGCCGGGCGCGCAAGCAGGTCGCGGCAGGTGCTGCGGATCGCTGGGTCGGCGAGCGATTCGCTGTAGCCGTCGGTCGCGACGATGCAACGGTCGCCGGCGGCGAGCTGCAGGGCTTCGCCGACATGCTGGGTGTCGGTCACCACGCCGATCGGCGGATGGCCGCGCAGCGCGACGGCTTCGACACTGCCATCGACGCGTGCGATCCAGCATTGGCCGTGGCCGGCGTCGACCGCGTCGGCACGACCCTGCGCGTCGATGCGCGCCAGCCACAACGTGATGAACTGGCCCGGTGCGAGCACGGTCGCGAGTTCGGCGGCAAGATGGTCGGCCACCTGCGCGGGTGATGGCGCGCGCCGGCATTCGCTGCGCAGGATCGCGAGCGCGGTCGCCATCAGCAAGGCTGCGGCGGTGCCATGACCGACCACATCGCCGACAAAGCACCAGACCGCACCGTCGCCGGTGTCGATGACATCGATGAAGTCGCCGCACATGCCATCGCCGGGCTCGGTGCTGAAGGCATAGTCGAGTGCGCCGACGACGCCTTGTCGCGACGCGCACAACTGCTGTTGCACACGGCGCGCCTGCGCGCGTTCGGCCATCAGGCGTTCGCGTTCGGCCGCAGCGGAGATGCCTTCGCGATGCGCCAGCGCCAGTGCGGCGATGCGCGCGGCGGCTTCGACATAGGCGAGCACGCTGCCGTCGCGATCGCGGAACGGTTCGGCGCGATCGAGATAGAGCCAGGTCGGATGCTGCACGCCGCCGAGACGGAAGCACAGGGCATGCGCGATCGGCGTCGCGACCAGACTCGCGCCCAACTCGCCCGGCGCGATCGATTCCAGCACCGACGGTTCGTCCGCCTCGGCCGCCCGCAGCAGGGTCGTGCTGAACACGCGATCGGCACTGCCCTCGCGCGCCTGCATCGCGGCGACGTCGATCGCATCGATGTCACCACGCAACACCGCCACACGATCGTAGGCCAGGCTCGCCCCGAGATCGCGGCACAGGGCATCGAGCAAGGACTGCTCATCCTCGGCCTGACCGGCGCTCTGCACCAGCGCGAACAAGGCGCGCAGCCGCAGCTGCGGCACAGAACCGATGGTCGAGGGACGATGCAGCGATGCCGGCACCGGCTCGTCCGGCGCACGGGCCATGCGCACCACGAAGGTCCACGGTCCCACACGCAAGCGGTCGTCGGCCGCGAGCGGCACATCCTGCTCCGGCACCAGGCGCGCCGCATTCAACAGCGTGCCCTGGGTACTGCCGAGATCGCGCAGACACCAGCGGCCGTCGATCACGGCCAGCCGCGCATGCTGGCGCGACACGGCGATGTCGATCAGCTGAATCTCGTTCTCGGGCGCACGACCGATGCGGTATTCACCCGCGTCCAATGGCCCGACATGGGCCCGCGGCGGCCCCGATTCGATGCTCAGCGACAACGCCGTCGGCATCGTGGCCAAACCCTCAGCCGCGTCGCGCCATGAACGCGAGCTTCTCGAACAACTGCACATCGGCCTCGTTCTTGACCAGTGCGCCATACAACGGCGGCAAGACCTTGCGCGCATTCTTCTCGCGCAGCACCTCGAGCGGGATGTCTTCGGCGACCAGCAGCTTGATCCAGTCGAGCAGTTCCGACGTGCTCGGCTTCTTCTTCAGCGATGGCGCCTCGCGCACATGGAAGAACGCCTGCAACGCCTCGTTCACCAGCTCGCGCTTGATGCCCGGATAGTGGGCGTCGACGATGCGCGTCAGCGTCTCGGCATCGGGGAAACGGATGTAGTGGAAGAAGCAGCGGCGCAGGAAGGCATCCGGCAGTTCCTTCTCGTTGTTGCTGGTGATGATGACGATCGGGCGGTGTTTCGCGCGGATGGTTTCCTGGGTCTCGTAGACGTGGAAGTCCATGCGATCGAGTTCGCGCAGCAGGTCGTTCGGGAACTCGATGTCGGCCTTGTCGATCTCGTCGATCAGCAGCACCACGCGCTGTTCGGACGCGAACGCTTCCCACAGCTTGCCGGGCACGATGTAGTTGCGGATGTCGGCGACGCGTGCATCACCGAGCTGCGAATCGCGCAGGCGCGAGACCGCGTCGTATTCGTAGAGCCCGTGCTGCGCCTTGGTGCTGGACTTGATGTGCCATTCGATCAGCGGCGCACCAAGGGCGCGCGCCACTTCCTCGGCCAGCAGGGTCTTGCCGGTGCCGGGTTCGCCCTTGATCAGCAGCGGCCGCTGCAGCGTGATCGCGGCGTTGACCGCCAGCATCAGGTCGTCGGTGGCGATGTAGCGGTCGGTGCCTTCGAAACGCGTTCGCGGAGCCTGCATGGGTTACTCGAAGCTGTCGGTGAAGATGTGGTTGATGCTGCGCAGATCGAGCGACAGCATCTGATAGGCATTGAAACCCAGCAGGGCAATGCCGCGCACGCGCAGATCACCGGTATCGATGGCCGGTGGCTGCCAGGTCAGGGTCATCGGCAGGCTCTTCGTTTGGCTGCTGTCGTGCGTCAGCACGGGCGTCAGTCCGGCGAAATTGCAGCCCTCGTAGCCGTCGAACACGGCCTTGATGCCCATCGGATACGGCGCCGTGAAGTTGCCGCGCTTGATCGGCATCGCCATGTCATCGAGCGCATCCGGATCTTCGACGTAGAGCAGCACGCCGCGCACGGTGACGCCCGAGTCGACGTTGGACAAGGTCAGCGTCATCGCCTGTCCGGGCGTGTATTGCGCGGGCGTGGCGCTCAGCGAGAACCCCATGTTCGCGATGGGATCACCCATCGGCGATTCCAGGACATCCTCGGCATGACAGGTGGGCGCACCGCCGCTGAAGGCTTGTGCCCACAGCGGCAGCACCGAGAACAGCATCGCGAGCAGACGAGATGGAGATTTCATGGGGCTAGCGTACCGGCTCCCAGAATTGCCCGCCCGCGGCCTGCGTCACGTCCGCTTGGCTTTCGCGAAGGCATCGGCGAAGGCGTTGTTCGCCGGCGCGGCCTTCTGCGGCGGCGCCTTGAACGAGGCGCCACGGCTGTCCGGACGACCGCCCGGTGCGGGCTTGCCCTCGCCGATCGGATCGTCGAGACGCATCGTCAGGGCCACGCGCTTGCGCAGCAGGTCGACCTCGAGCACCTTGACCTTGACGATGTCGCCGGCCTTCACGACTTCGCGCGGGTCCTTGACGAATTTGCTCGACAAGGCCGACACGTGCACCAGCCCATCCTGGTGCACGCCGATGTCGACGAAGGCGCCGAACGCGGCCACGTTCGAGATGCGACCTTCGAGCAACATGCCGGGCTTCAGGTCTTTCAAGTCTTCGACGCCTTCCGCGAACGCCGGCGTGACGAACTCGGGGCGCGGATCGCGGCCCGGTTTCTCCAGTTCCTTGAGGATGTCGCGTACCGTCGGCACACCGAATTTTTCGTCGGTGAAATCCGCCGGATTCAACGCACGCAACGTCTTGGTGTCGCCGATCAGGGTGCGGATCTCCTTGCCCGTCTTCGCGAGGATGCGTTCGACCACCGGATAGGCTTCCGGATGCACGCCCGAGGCATCGAGCGGATGGTCCCCGTTCGCGATGCGCAGGAAGCCCGCGCATTGCTCGAAGGCCTTGTCGCCGAGGCGCGGCACCTTCAACAACTCGCGGCGGGACTTGAACGCGCCATGCTGGTCGCGGAACTTGACGATGTTCTCGGCGACGCTGGCCGACAGACCGGCGACACGCGCCAGCAGCGGCTGCGAAGCCGTGTTCAGATCGACACCGACACCGTTCACGCAGTCTTCGACCTTCGCATCGAGCGCACGCGCCAGCTTTACCTGGTTGACGTCGTGCTGGTACTGGCCGACGCCGATCGCCTTCGGATCGATCTTCACCAGCTCCGCCAGCGGATCCTGCAAACGCCGCGCGATCGACACCGCGCCGCGGTACGACACGTCCATGTCCGGGAACTCTTTCGCGGCCAGTTCCGAGGCCGAATACACCGAAGCGCCGGCTTCGCTGACCACGACTTTCGCGATCTTCAGGTCCGGATGTTTCTTGGCGAGTTCGCCGACCAGCTTCTCGGTCTCGCGCGACGCGGTGCCATTGCCGATCGACACCAGTTGCACGCCGAGCTGGCGGCAACCGGCGGCGAGTTGCGCGATCGATTCGTCCCAGCGGTTCATGGGCTGATGCGGGAATACCGCGCCCGTCGTCAGCACCTTGCCGGTGGCATCCACCGCGGCGATCTTGACGCCGGTGCGCAGGCCCGGATCGAGGCCCAGCACGACCTTCGGTCCCGCCGGCGCCTGCAGCATGAGGTCCTTGAGGTTGTCGCCGAAGACACGGATGGCTTCGTCCTCGGCGGCTTCGCGGGTGCGGCCGAACAGGTCCAGCGTCAGCGACAGCGACAGCTTCACGCGCCAGGTCAGGCGCACCGATTCAAGCAGCCAGGCATCGGCGGCGCGACCACTGGCACTGACGCCGACCTGCTTCGCGATCAGGCCTTCGGCAAGCTGGTGTCCGGCCTTGGCCATCTCGTCGAGCGCACCGTCTTCGTTGCTCGCTCGCGTGATGTTCTGCTGACCGGCGCGCGGCATCAGTTCGAGATCGAGGAAGCCTTCGTTGCGCGCGCGCATCAGCGCCAGCAAGCGATGCGAGGGAATGCTCTTGATCGGCTCGGCGTGGTCGAAATAGTCGCGGTACTTGGCGCCTTCGGTCTGCTTGCCATCGATGACCTTGGCGCGGATCAGGGCGCTGTCCCAGAGCCAGTCGCGGATCTGCCCGACCAGGGCCGGATCTTCGCTCCAGCGTTCCATCAGGATGGCGCGGGCACCGTCGAGCGCGGCCTTGGCATCGGCTACGCCCTTCTCGGCGTCGATGTAGGCCGCGGCTTCCGCCTGCGGGTCGCGGGTCGGATCACTGGTCAGCGCGTCGGCCAGCGGTTCTAGCCCGGCTTCGCGCGCGATCTGCGCCTTGGTGCGACGCTTCGGCTTGTAAGGCAAGTACAGGTCTTCGAGGCGCGCCTTCGAATCGGCCGCAAGAATGTCGCCGCGCAAGGCGTCGGTCATCTTGCCCTGCTCATCGATGCTGGCAAGGATCGCGGCGCGGCGGTCTTCGAGTTCACGCAGGTAGACCAAGCGTTCTTCGAGCGTGCGCAATTGCGTGTCGTCGAGGCCGCCGGTGACTTCTTTGCGGTAGCGCGCGATGAAGGGCACGGTCGCGCCTTCGTCGAGCAGTTGGACGGCCGAATTGACTTGCGCGGGCGTCGCGCCGATGTCGGCGGCGATGCGTTGGGCGATGTGCAGCATGCGGGGGAAACTCCGGGAAGGATCGCGCTTCGTCAGCGATCGGTCGAACACATTGTCGGGGAGGCGATTCTAACGGCTGTCGTCTGAAAGTCGCGCGATAAACCGCGCTCCTACACATCGGCGAACTGTAGGAGCGCGGTTTATCGCGCGACCCGCGGCGGCATCACCACACCTTCGGCACGCGCACGAATCCTTCCATCAACACGCGCGCGCTGCGGCTCATGATCGCCTTGGTGACGATCCATTGGCCGTCGCGTTGTTCGGCCTTGGCGCCGACGCGCAAGGTGCCGCTCGGATGACCGAAGCGCACCGCGTCGCGCGCACCGCCGCCCGCGGCGAGATTGACCAGCGTGCCCGGCACCGATGCGGCGGTCGCGATCGCGACTGCGCAGGTCGCCATCATCGCGTGATGCAGCTTGCCCATCGACAGCGCGCGCACCAGCACGTCGACATCGCCGACCTCGATGCGCTTGCCGCTCGATGCGGTGTACGCCGTCGGCGGCGCGACGAAGGCGATCTTCGGCGTGTGCTGGCGCGTCGCCGCTTCGGCGACAGCCTTGATCAGGCCCATGCGCACGGCGGCATGCGCGCGGATGGTTTCGAAGGTCGAGAGCAACGCGGCATCGTTGTTGATGTCGGCTTGCAGTTCGGTGCCTTTCAGTCCGAGCGCTTCCGCCTTCAGGAACACGGTCGGGATGCCGGAATTGATCATCGTGACTTCGAACGATCCAACGCCCGGCACGTCGAGCGTGTCGACGAGATGGCCGGTCGGGAACATCGAACCGCCCTCGTCGCCCGAATCTTCGGCCGGATCGAGGAATTCGAGTTCGATCTCGGCCGCCGGGAACGTCACGCCATCGAGTTCGAAGTCACCGAGTTCCTGCACCGCGCCATCACGCATCGGCACATGCGCGATGATCGTCTTGCCGATGTTCTTCTGCCAGATCCGTACCGTCGCCTTGCCGTCGCGCGGCAGGCGGGAAGCATCGACCAGCCCGTTCGCGATCGCGAATGGACCGACCGCCGAACTGAGGTTGCCGCAGTTGCCCGACCAGTCGACGAAGGCCTGCTCGATCGCGACCTGGCCGTACAGGTAGTCGACATCATGGTCGGGCACCGAACTCTTGCCGATGATCACGCACTTGCTCGTGCTCGATGTCGCGCCGCCCATGCCGTCGGTCTGCTTGCCATACGGATCCGGCGACCCGATCACGCGCATCAGCAGCGCATCGCGCGCCACGCCCGGCACCTGCGCTTCGATCGGCAAGTCCTCCAGCTTGAAGAACACGCCCTTGCTGGTGCCGCCGCGCATGTAGGTCGCGGGGACCTTGAGTTGCTTCACATCCATGATTCAAGCCTTTTGCAGTAGTTCGTCGACCTGCTGCCGGAGCTTCGGCAGCCGGGTTTGCGACAGATCCCAAACCAGTCTGTCGTCCACTTCGGCATAGCCGTGGATCAGCACGTTGCGGAAGGCGATGACACGTTGGTATTCGCTGATGCGTGCCGCCATGTCCGGGTCACGCTTGGCGAGCTGCGCCAACGCTTCGCCGATGATCTCGAATTGGCGTTCCACGGCCGCACGCAGCATCGCATTGCTCTCGTAGTCCGACCATGTCCTGCCTTGGATGAACGCCGCCAAGGACGCCGCGGCGTGCTGCATGTCGAACAAATATTTGGCCAACTCAAGCCGCATACAACAGTTCCCGACTGCTCTCGACGGAACGACGGAAGTACGGATTTCGAATTGCGGAGCTCACGACCAGATCGACGGGCTTCCGAAACAGGTCCTGCAATGCTTCAAGCAGTCCGAAATAGGCATCGGCGTAACCCTCGGCCATGGGCTCGAACTCGACGAGGAAGTCGAGGTCACTGTCCGCCCCGGCCTTGCCGGTCGCAGCCGATCCAAACAGATCGAGGCGACGCACGTGGAAGCGGCGGCAGAGAGCGGCGATTTCGGGCTGTTGGCGAAGCGGATCGATGCTCATGAAGTACGGCCTCGCGTCCATTCTGCTCGATTCCAGGCCGAGGCGCACCTCAACCTTCGTCGGTGCCGCCGCGCAGGTAGGTGGCGGGGATACGGAGTTGAGCTTCGAAGGTCATGGCACGGATCTCGACATGAAGAGTTGTGGCGATGCGCGGCAACTAGCCGACGCAGTTCATTCAGAGGGCCCCATCCATGCCGGAACATCGCGCTGCGCGTGTAGAACACGCCAGATATCGACCTGATGTTCGCGCTCGACGTAGAAGATCAGATAGGGGAATTTGCCCAGCGGCCAGAAGCGCAATGCCGGGATCTTGAGAAGTTCGGCGTAACGGACGGAACCCGTGCCGGAATGTCGCGCCAGATGCGCGATCGCGGACTCCAGCGCGTCGACGAAAGCGAGTTCGACAGCCACGCCACCCTGACCTGCGTACCACGCAGCCGCCGCGTCGACATCGTGTCGTGCAAGCGGGTGCCAGTGCACAGACTTCATGTCGTGGCGGGGCGAGCATGTGCCCTTGCGCGCATCTGCGCGAAGAAGTCCGATGCCATCGGTGCGGCAGGGCCTGATCGGACACCGTCGAGCAGCAGGCCGCGCAACATTTCGACATCGCGCTGCTTGCGAATCAACTCGCGCAGATACTCGCTGCTCGAGGTGTAACCCTGCTCGGCGACCTGTGCGTCGACGAACTCCTTGAGCTCATCGGGCAGGGAAATGTTCATCGTGGCCATGGCCAACCCCTATGGCAAAGATTGCCAATTCATTCTAGTGACCTCGACGGGGTCGGTCTACGCCGCCCCCGCCAGAAAATCCTGCGCGAAGCGCTGCAGTACGCCACCCGCTTCGTAGATCGAGACTTCCTCGTCGGAGTCGAGGCGGCAGGTGACCGGCACTTCAACGCGTTCGCCGTTTTTACGGTGGATGACGAGGGTCAGCGTCGCGCGCGGCTGGCGGGCGTCGACCACATCGAAGGTCTCGGTGCCGTCGATGCCGAGCGTGAGGCGCGTCGTGCCGGGTTTGAATTCGAGCGGCAATACACCCATGCCGATCAGGTTCGTGCGATGGATGCGTTCGAAGCCTTCGGCGACGATGGCTTCGACACCGGCGAGGCGCACGCCCTTGGCAGCCCAGTCGCGCGAACTGCCCTGGCCGTAGTCGGCGCCGGCAATGATGATCAGCGGCTGCTTGCGCGCCATGTAGGTCTCGATCGCTTCCCACATTCGCGTGACCTGGCCTTCGGGTTCGATGCGCGCCAGCGAGCCCTTTTTCACCGAACCATCGGCGTTGCGCACCATCTCGTTCAGCAGGGTCGGATTCGCGAACGTCGCGCGCTGCGCGGTCAGATGATCGCCGCGATGCGTCGCGTAGGAATTGAAGTCCTCTTCCGGCAGGCCCATCTTGGCGAGGTATTCGCCGGCGGCACTGTCGAGCAGGATGGCATTCGACGGCGACAGGTGGTCGGTTGTGATGTTGTCGCCGAGTACCGCGAGCGGGCGCAATGCTTTCAGCGTGCGTTCGCCGGCCAAAGCACCTTCCCAATACGGCGGGCGACGGATGTAGGTGCTCTGCGCGCGCCAGTCGTACAGCGGCTTGATCTGTCCGCCTGCGCCTGCACGCGGCGCGAACATCGGGTCGTAGACCTTGCGGAAATGCTCGGGCTTCACGCTGCTCGCGACGATGGCGTCGATCTCGGCGTCACTCGGCCACAGATCCTTGAGTCGCACTTCAACGCCGTTCGCATCGACGCCAAGCACGTCCTTCTCGATATCGAAGCGGATGGTGCCGGCGATGGCATAGGCGACGACCAGCGGCGGCGAGGCCAGGAAGGCCTGCTTCGCATACGGATGGATGCGGCCGTCGAAGTTGCGATTGCCGGACAACACCGCGGTCGCGTACAGGTCGCGGTCGATGATCTCCTGCTGGATCTTCGGATCCAGCGCACCGCTCATGCCGTTGCAGGTGGTGCAGGCAAAGGCGACGATGCCGAAGCCGAGCTGTTCCAGTTCCGGCAGCAGCTTGGCTTCTTCCAGATACAGCTGCACCGCCTTCGAACCGGGCGCGAGCGAAGACTTGACCCAAGGCTTGCGCGTGAGGCCGCGTGCGTTCGCATTGCGCGCGAGCAGGCCGGCGGCAATGACGTTGCGCGGGTTCGAGGTGTTCGTGCACGAGGTGATCGCGGCGATGATGACGGCGCCGTCCGGCATCGTGCCTGCGCTCGGCATCGCCCACGGTTTCGCGATCTCGCGTTCGGCCAGCGCCGAGGTCGGCAGGCGCTTGTGCGGGTTCGATGGGCCGGCCATGTTGCGCACGACGGTGCCCAGATCGAAATGCAAGGTGCGTTCGTATTCCGCGCTGGCGAGCGAATCGGCCCACAGGCCGGCCTGCTTCGCATAGGTCTCGACGAGTTTCACCTGTTCGTCGCTGCGGCCGGTCAGGCGCAGGTAGTCGATGGTGTTCTGGTCGATGAAGAACATCGCCGCGGTCGCGCCGTATTCGGGCGCCATGTTCGAGATCGTCGCGCGGTCGCCGAGCGTCAGCGCCGCCGCGCCTTCACCGCGGAATTCCAGGTAGGCGCCAACGACTTTTTCCTTGCGCAGGAATTCGGTCAGCGCCAGCACCACGTCGGTGGCGGTGATGCCCGGCGCGGGCTTTCCGCGCAGTTCGACGCCGACGATGTCCGGCGTGCGCATCCACGAGGCACGACCGAGCATCACGTTCTCGGCTTCAAGGCCACCGACGCCGACGGCGATGACACCGAGCGCATCGACATGCGGCGTATGGCTGTCGGTGCCGACGCAGGTATCGGGATAGGCGAGGCCGTCCTGCGCGTGGATGACCGGCGACATCCGCTCCAGGTTGATCTGGTGCATGATGCCGTTGCCGGGCGGAATGACGTCGACGTTCTTGAATGCGAAGCGCGTCCAGTCGATGAAGTGGAAGCGATCGTCGTTGCGGCGATCCTCGATGGCGCGGTTCTTCGCGAACGCGTCCTTTTCGAAGCCGCCGTGTTCGACCGCGAGCGAGTGGTCGACGATTAGCTGCACCGGCACCACCGGATTCACCTTGGCCGGATCGCCGCCCATGTCGGCGATGGCGTCGCGCAGACCGGCGAGGTCGACGAGTGCGGTCTGGCCGAGGATGTCGTGGCAGACCACGCGCGCCGGGAACCACGGGAAGTCGAGGTCGCGGCGGCGTTCGATCAGCTGCGCGAGATAGGCATCGACCTTGTCCGGATCGGCCTTGCGCACGATGTTCTCGGCGTGCACGCGGGCGGTGTAGGACAGCTTGTCGTAACTGCCCGGCGCGATGGCGTCGACGGCGGCGCGCGTGTCGATGTAGTCGAGCGACGTGCCCGGCAGCGGCTTGCGGAAACGGTTGGCGTTCATCGGCGTTCTCGGCGATCCGGAAAGACGCCCATGATATCGCCCACGTCTGCCGGACGTTGTGGCGGTTCGCTATCCTGCGCGCATGGATCGACGTGGATGGACCCTGACCCTGTGTGCGCTCGCCGTCGCTGCGGCGCTGTTCTGGCGCGGTCTCGCGGACGATGGCGGCGCGCAAGACGAAAGCCCGGTCGCGGTACCTGCGACGAAAGTCGAAGCAGCCGAAACTGTAGCGTCGGTACCCGATGGCAATGCCCACGGCACGTCCGCCAAACCAGACCTGCTGGCCGTCCTCGCCGATACCACGCAGGCACCGCCGCCGCTGCCACCACCGACCTTCACCGAACCGCTACCGCCCTGGGACGCGAAACTCGTCGATGTGCTGCCCGCCCTCAAGGCCCGCGCTGATGCCGGCGATCATGTGGCCGCGTGTCATATCGGGTTGGCGTTGAGTGCGTGTGCGCTGCATCTGTCGATGCGTCCATCGAAGGCGCAAATTCGCAACACGCCTCCGGATGACAAGGATGCCTTCAATTTTCTCGCGATGCGCTCCACCGACTTTTCACGCCCCGGAAGAGAGGCCACGTGCGAGGGCCTTTCCACAAGCGATCTTGATCTTCGCGTCGCATATCTTCAGAACGCTGCGGATGCGGGCAATGTCGCCGCGCTTCGGCTCTATTTCTCCGGCGACATGTTCGCGACAATGGATCACCTGATCCGACATCCCGATTCGTTGGACGCTTATCGATCTCGGGCGCCGCGGTACTTGGCCGAATTGATCAGGCGCGGCGACGCACAAACAGCCGTTACGATGTCGCTGGCCAGTGACGGCATTCGATTTTCATTGCTGACACAAGCGCTCGATATGGACGAAGTGACCGCCACAACGTTCTGGCATCTTGGTCGGCTGGTTCGTGGCCAATCGGAGTTGGAGCACCCCTTCGTGTCTCCCGACATCCAGCGTATTGCCCGGGCGCGTGCACATTCGATTCACGTGCGGTACTTCGATCCTACGCCCTACAACGGGGAGAGGTTGCGACATGACTTCGATCTGACTCGCGTCGAGAACTGCGCGGTGATGCCGTGATCCGACCGCGGTATCGATGGGCGCTGCTCGTTTCGACGGCATTGACGACGCTCTGGCTTTGGCATGAGGTGTCGGAGATCAGGCCGATCGGAGATCCACGGACACAAGTGGAAGTCCCGGCGGGCGTTAAAGAACGCGCCGACGCAGTTGCAGACCTCGTCGGGCCGAACCCACCGACGATGCATCATGTGAAGCCAGGCGACCCGATGAGCTCGGGACACCCGCGCCCCGCCGAACCTCCAGCGACCGCAAAGCCCATCGAGCACATTCGCTACTGGCGGATCGCGGCTTCATCCGGCGAGGTGTACGCGCAATGTCGTTTTGCATTGGCCGCGCAGAACTGTGCAGGCGTAATCCAGAACTATTCGCCTTGGGCGCGACATCGAATGGAGACGCAATGGCGGGCACAGGACCCCGAGAATCGGCTGACAGACTGCTCCGGCGTCACCGATTCCGATGTTCGTGGTCTCGCTGATGCCCTCCAGCAGTCGGCCGAGCGCGGCTTCACGCCGTCTCAGGTGTTGTATGCGACAGGCATCGGATTGGGCGGAGTCCCAGACATCAAGAACACCGACGCGATTCGGCGATTTCGACAGCGTGCACCCGATCTCGCGTGGAAAGCGTTTTCTCACGGTGACCCGGATGCAGCCGCACTGCTTTGGCGCGTGCACAACGAGGTTGACGTCGGTTATGTCGCTTTGGCCGGCGCCATCGACCCCGACCCCGTCAAAGCGCACGCCCTCGACCTGCTGATGGACGACCTGGTCCCGGACTTCATCGTCGGGACCGCGGCCGAGGCCGGATTGAGCAAGGAACAGGCTGCGCAGGCCGAGGCGCTGCATGCAGAATGGCGGGCGACGTCATTCGCGCATGCCAGACCACCGCGCTTCGGCATGGAGATCGAGCGCATGTTCGACCCCGAGAAACGCGCCGTCGACCTTTGCGCGCCCGATCCACGCTGACCGAGGAGACGAGAATGAACCTGCATTCGATGACGATGGTGTTGGCACTGCTTGCAACCAGCAGCGCGCAAGCGGGCGCCGACTTGTCTTGGCTCGGCGGCGACTGGTGCGGCGAGCGCGAGGGTGTGCAGAACGAGGAGCACTGGAGCAGCGCCAGGGCCGGGCTGATGCTTGGCTGGCATCGCGACACTCGCGACGGCAAGCTGGCCGGTTTCGAGTTCATGCGCATCAGCGACGACAGCGATGGCGTCCGCTTCCATGCCCAACCGGGCGGCGCTCCGGAAACGATTTTTCCGGCCACGAAACAGGCGCCCGGACTGATCGTGTTCGAACAACCTGGCCACGACTTCCCGAAACGCGTCACCTATCGTCGCGAAGAAGACGGCCGCCTGTTCGCGCGCATCGACGACGGCACCGATACCGGGCCATCGATGGAATGGACCTGGTCGCGCTGCCCAAGCGCGACGAAGTAGTCAGCGGCAACCGTCCGGCAGGTCGCCCTCGGGTACCGTCGTGGCCGAGGCGGCATCGATCAGTCCCAGCGCTTCCATGCCTGCGGGCGGCACGGCGCGACCGCAGCGGAACCAGATCTGGTAGTTCTCGTTGCGATACGGCTGCAGCGCCAGTACGCCGCGCGCGGTATCGAGCAACAAGGTGCCGGCTTCAAGGCGTACGCCCCGCATCGTGCCGTAGGGCGCACTGCTCAGGCCGAGATCGGCCAGCGACTGCGGCGTCTGGTCCGTGCTCATCACGTATTCGGCGTAGGCGGTCTTGTACGTACCTGCTGCGCTGAGCGCGTCGACCATCTCCTTGCGCCCGCCGAAGGACGGCAGCGACAGGTTCGGCGCACGCAGGAAGGTGAAGGCCGCCGCAGCCAAGGCCGCAAAGGTGAGCAAGCCCAGCGCCATGAAGACCAGGGCGTTGCTGCGTTCAGGAGAGCGCGCAGGCGCCTTCGGTAGCGGCGCGGTACGCGGCAGGTCGGGCACGACCGGGCGCGTGGGCATCGGCGGCGGTGCGGGTCGTGCCTGAACGGTGCCGATGCCGAGCTGCGCCAGCGCCGCATCACGCGCGATCCATTCGTTCAACCCGTCCCACCACAGCAGGTCGTCGGCACGCAATGCGCCGTCGGCACGCAACTGGCGGATCTTGTCGAGCGCATGCGGCCCGAGTGCCGCGTCGTTGCGGCCGATCCAGATCTCGTTCGGTGTGCTGCTCATGCGCTGATCGCCAGATCGGGTTGGCCGCGGCGCAGATGCACCAGCAGCAGGGAAATGGCTGCGGGCGTGACGCCGCTGATGCGTGCCGCCTGGCCGATGGTTTCCGGTTTCACGCGCGCCAGCTTCTGTGCGACTTCGGCCGACAAACCGCGCACGTCGGCATACACGAAACCTTCGGGGATCGGCAGCGCCTCGTGGCGACGCTGACGCTCGATCTCGTCGCGCTGGCGATCGAGGTAACCGGCGTACTTGATGCCGACCTCGACCTGCTCGGCGACCGCGGCATCCGGCACACCCGGACCGAGCGACGCCACCTGCATCAGCTTGGCGTAATCGAGTTCCGGGCGGCGCAACAGTTCGGCGGCGCTGGCCTCGCGCGTGATCGTGATGCCGAGCGTGGCCGCGATCTCGGCACCGAGCGCATTGTTTGGCGCCGCGTACACGCGCGACAACCGGGCATGTTCGGCCACGACCGCGTCGCGCTTGCGGGCGTAGGCGGCCCAGCGCGTGTCATCGACACAACCGAGGCCGCGACCGATCTCGGTCAGGCGCGCGTCGGCGTTGTCCTCGCGCAGCTGCAAGCGATATTCGGCGCGCGACGTGAACATGCGATAGGGCTCGGTGGTGCCGTGGGTGATCAGGTCGTCGATCAGCACGCCGACATAGGCCTCGTCGCGACGCGGGCACCAGGCGTCGCGGCCCTGCACCTTCAGCGCCGCATTGAGTCCGGCGATCAGGCCCTGCGCGGCTGCTTCCTCGTAGCCGGTGGTGCCATTGATCTGGCCGGCGAAGAACAGGCCCTCGATCGCCTTGGTCTCCAGCGAATGTTTCAACCCGCGCGGATCGAAATAGTCGTATTCGATCGCATAACCGGGCCGCGTGATGTGCGCCTGCTCGAGACCCGGGATCGACCGCACCAGCGCCAGTTGCACGTCGAACGGCAACGAGGTCGAGATGCCGTTCGGGTAGATCTCGGTGGTGTTCAGGCCTTCTGGCTCGATGAAGATCTGGTGCGAGGTCTTGTCGGCGAAACGCACGACCTTGTCCTCGATCGACGGGCAATAGCGCGGCCCGACGCCTTCGATCTTGCCGGTGTACAGCGGTGAACGGTCCAGCCCGCCGCGGATGATGTCGTGGGTGCGCTCGCTGGTGTGGGTGATCCAGCAGCTCACCTGTTCGGGGTGGTCGGCCACCGAACCAAGGAAACTGAAGACCGGCATCGGCGTGTCGCCGGGCTGTTCCTCGAGTTTCGAATAGTCGATCGAGCGGCCGTCGATGCGCGGCGGCGTGCCGGTCTTCAGGCGATCGGCACCCAGCGGCAGTTCGCGCAGGCGCAGCGCCAATGCGGTCGCGGGCGGGTCGCCAGCGCGGCCACCGGAATAATGTTCGAAACCGATGTGGATCTTGCCGGCCAGGAAGGTGCCGGCGGTCAGCACCACGGTCGGGGCACGGAAACGCAGGCCCATCTGGGTGACGACGCCAGCGACGCGGTCGCCGTCGAGGATCAGGTCGTCCACCGCCTGCTGGAACAGGGTCAGGTTCGCCGTCGTTTCCAGTACGCGGCGCACATACGCTTTATAGAGGGCGCGATCGGCCTGGCAGCGCGTCGCGCGCACTGCCGGACCCTTGCTTGCGTTCAAAGTGCGCCACTGGATGCCGGCGTGATCCGCCGCCCGCGCCATCAGGCCGCCGAGCGCATCGACCTCCTTGACCAGGTGGCCCTTGCCGATGCCGCCGATGGCCGGGTTGCAGCTCATCTGCCCCAGGGTCTCGATGTTGTGGCTGAGCAGCAGCGTACGCGCGCCGGTGCGCGCCGCGGCGAGGCAGGCCTCGGTGCCGGCGTGTCCGCCGCCGACGACGATGACGTCGAATGTGCTGCTGTATTCCATGGTTCCAGACTGTGTCGCGGCGCGCCGCAGGGCGCGATTTTGTCAGTTTTCCGTCGCAGAGTGCCGTTCCGGGGCGCGAATTTGCGGCGTCACCGAGCGACACATCCCGACCCGTTCCAAGCCTCCCGAAAAGCGTGCGCCAGTTCTCATTTTCTGCCGTGAGCAATTGTGAAACGGCGCACATTTCGGGACCCGCTGGCGCGACTCCTGCACGGCAAT
Source organism: Pseudomonadota bacterium (assembly GCA_022705045.1). Lineage (GTDB taxonomy): Bacteria > Pseudomonadota > Gammaproteobacteria > Xanthomonadales > Ahniellaceae > JADKHK01. The sequence continues at coordinate 26,865 of JAKJFE010000019.1, forward strand.
GAACGCACCGGGTCGGGCAAGCGCACAAAGCGCCGGGCTGGCTGACAGGGGACAGTCCATGTGCCGACTCGGGAAGCTGCCGAAGTCCGCGGACGCGCGGACTTCACCCGAACCAGGCCTCGCGGTCTGGTTCGTTCTTTTGGGCGTCCGCTGACGAAGAAGGCTGGCGCCCGGCGGTCGTCGAGGAACAGGGGGTATCCTTTGTGACCGTTTAGTCCGGGCGCCAGTGACACGGCGACGTCGCTGTGGAGCGCCATCGCGATATACGTCGGGTTCGAAACCCCTGGGCCGCCCCCGCGGCCAATCCCTGACATGCAGTACGCAACATCGGGGTCGTTTGGATCATGCGCTCGTTTGCTTTTCGCGACAACCTGCGCAAAGTCACGGTCGAACCGCTCACACCGTCAATGTGACCGCTGGCACGTTTTCTGCATGATCTCCATCGCAATCGAAGCAGGAGGTCAGTCCCATGGATTCACAGCTCTCCACCCTCGGTATCGACGAAGTCACCTTGCATCACGACCTGCTGATCGAACTCGGCAAGGTCGAGATGGCGCTCGAACAGATCCAGCCGGATCAGGACGTGTCCGATCAGGACACCCCGGCCACGGCCCAGTTCCAGCTGCTCGAAGGTCGTCGCGCCAAGCTGAACGCGATGCTGTCGCGTCTTGCGGCCTGATTCCCGCTTCCGGTTCTCCGTTTCTCCTCCCCCTTCTGCCCGCCTGATGGCGGGTTTTTTTTGCCTGCCGTTCGGGCAAGCCGCTAAGTTCGGCTGATGACGCGTACCGCACTGATCATCGGCATTTCCGGCCAGGACGGCGCCCTGCTGGCGCATCTGCTGCTCGGGAAGGGTTATGCCGTGCATGGCACGTCGCGCGATGCGCAACTGAATCCGTTCGATGTGTTGCAGCGCGTTGGTGTGCGCGCGCAGGTGCATCTGCACTCGATGGCGCCGACCGATTTCCGCAGCGTCGCGCACTGTCTGGACCGCGTCCGTCCGGACGAAATCTACTTGCTGGCCGGACAGAGTTCGGTCGGCCTGTCGTTCGGGCAACCTGTGGAGACGCTCGAAAGCATCGCCATCGGTGCCTTGAACGTGCTCGAGGCGATGCGTTTCCTGGCCCTGCCGGCACGGCTGTATCACGCCGGTTCCAGCGAATGTTTCGGCGATGTGGCCACGACGGCGGACGAATCGACGGCCTTTCGTCCGCGCAGCCCGTATGCAGTCGCGAAGGCGAGCGCGCACTGGACCGTGACGAACTACCGCGAGGCGTATGGACTGCACGCCTGCACCGGCATCCTGTTCAACCACGAATCGCCGTTGCGGCCGGCACGCTTCGTCACCCGCAAGATCGTGGGCGCGGCGACGCGCATCGCCGCCGGCAGCGACGAACGGCTGTGCCTCGGCCGCCTCGACATCCGTCGCGACTGGGGCTTCGCGCCCGAATATGTCGAGGCGATGTGGCGCATCCTGCAGCAGCCGGCGCCGGACGATTTCGTCATCGCCACCGGTGTCGCGACGACGCTGGAAGACTTCGTCGCGCGCTGCTTCGCGCGGGTCGATCTGGACTGGCGCGACCATGTCGACCACGATCCGCAGCTCGAACGCCCCAGCGATCTGGCGCGCAATTGCGGCGATCCGGCGAAAGCCGAACGCGTCCTGGGCTGGCGAGCCCGGACGTCGCTCGATACCCTGATTGCGCACCTGGTCGCCGCCGAACAGGGCCGCGACTGGCCGATGTCCGCCGCCGCGACGACTGACCCGGAAACCGCCTCCCCGTGAAACGTGCATTGATCACCGGCATCACCGGCCAGGACGGCGCCTACCTCGCCGAATTCCTGCTCGCCAAAGGCTACGAAGTGCATGGCATCAAACGCCGTGCGTCGAGCTTCAACACCGACCGCATCGACCATCTGTACCAGGACCCGCATGAATCGGGTCGGCGCCTGTTCCTGCACTACGGCGACCTGACCGACGCCACCAACCTGATCCGCATCCTGCAGCAGGTGCAGCCGGACGAGCTCTACAACCTCGGCGCGCAGAGTCATGTGCAGGTCTCGTTCGAGACGCCGGAATACACCGCGAACTCGGACGCGGTCGGCACGCTGCGCCTGCTCGAAGCCATCCGCATCCTCGGGCTGGAGAAAAAGACGCGTTTCTACCAGGCGTCGACGTCGGAGCTGTACGGCAAGGTCCAGGAAACGCCGCAGCGCGAGACGACGCCGTTCTATCCGCGTTCGCCGTATGGCGTGGCGAAGTTGTATGCGTACTGGATCACCGTGAACTACCGCGAGTCGTACGGGATGTACGCCTGCAACGGCATCCTGTTCAACCACGAATCGCCGTTGCGCGGCGAGACCTTCGTGACCCGCAAGATCACGCGGGCGCTGGCGCGCATCCACCTCGGCCAGCAGGATTGCCTGTATCTCGGCAACCTCGACGCGCGCCGCGACTGGGGCCATGCCCGCGACTACGTCGAGGCGCAGTGGCTGATGTTGCAGCAGGATCAGCCGGAAGACTTCGTCATCGCCACTGGCGAGCAGCACTCGGTGCGCGATTTCGTGACCCGCGCCGCGCGCGAGATCGGCATCGACATCGACTGGCGCGGAACCGGCAGCGATGCCCACGGCGTCATCGCATCCGCAGCGCTGGATTCGGCGGCGAAACCGGGCCAACGCATCGTGGCCATCGACCCGCGCTACTTCCGTCCGGCCGAAGTCGACACCCTGCTCGGCGATCCGTCGAAGGCGAAGGCCAAACTCGGCTGGCAGGCACGTACGCCGTTCGCCGACCTGGTGCGCGAGATGATGCAGGCCGACCTCGCCCTCGCCCGCCGCGATGCCCTCGTCGCCAACGCCGGCTATCACGCGCCGATGCATCATGAATGAGGTGATGGGCAGCAATGCACGTATCTACGTCGCCGGGCACCGCGGCCTCGTCGGCAGCGCGATCACACGCCGATTGCAGGCGGAAGGCGCGACGCACCTGATCCTGCGCACGCATGCCGAACTCGACCTGATCGACCAGCGCGCGGTCGACGCGTTCTTCGCCGAAGAACAACCCGAGTACGTGTTCCTGGCCGCGGCCAAGGTCGGCGGCATCCATGCCAACAACACCTATCCGGCCGAGTTTCTGCGCGACAACCTGGCGATCCAGACCAATGTGATCCACAGCGCCTGGACGCACGGCGTGCGCAAACTCTGCTTCCTCGGATCGAGCTGCATCTATCCGAAACTGGCGCCGCAGCCGCTGCGCGAGGAATCGCTGCTGACCGGCCCGCTCGAACCGACCAACGAGTGGTACGCCATCGCCAAGATCGCCGGCATCAAGATGTGCCAGGCCTATCGGCGCCAGTACGGTTTCGACGCGATCAGCCTGATGCCGACCAATCTGTACGGCCCGGGCGACAACTTCGACCCGCAGAATTCCCACGTGCTTCCGGCGCTGATCCGCAAGTTCCACGAGGCGAAGCTGCGTGGCGACCGCGAGGTCGTGATCTGGGGCAGCGGCACACCGTTGCGCGAGTTCCTGCATGCCGACGATCTCGCCGACGCGGCCGTGTTCCTGATGCGCGGTTACAGCGACGAACAATTCATCAATGTCGGCGTCGGCGAAGACCTGACAATTCGCGCGCTGGCCGGCCTGGTCGCCGAGGCGGTCGGTTTCGAAGGAACGATCGCGACCGATCCGTCGAAGCCGGACGGCACGCCGCGCAAGCTGATGGACGTGTCGCGCCTGCACGCGCTCGGCTGGCGGCACCGCATCGCCTTGCGCGAGGGCATCGCGCAGACCTACGCCTCGTTCCGCACCTCGTCCGCCGCCGGTTGACCCGGCGAGCGGCGCCAGCGCGCCCAGAAGCGGGCCACCCGGAAGAAGGCGACGGCGCGGGCGCGGTTCGCGGTCAGCGCGAACCAGAGCGCGAGCAACACGCCATACGAGGACAGCAGCAGCGGTTCGGACACATTCCAGCGCAGACACTGGCCGATGACGAGCCCGCACAGGCCGGTGAACGTCGCCAGGCCGAGCGCGGTCGAGAGCGGCGAGAAGCCGGCGTCGCGCATGATGTGATGGATATGGTCATGGTCCGCCGAAAAAGGCGAGCGCCCGGCCATCAGCCGGCGGACGATCAGGGTCAGGCAATCGATCACCGGCACCGGCGCCAGCCACAGCGCCAGCACCGGGGTGACCGGATGGCCTTCGTTCTGGGTCAGCCGGAAGCAGGACCAGGCCACGACCAGGCCGAGCAGGGCGCTGCCGGAATTGCCCATGAAGGCATGGGCGCGCCGGCGCCCCGGAAAGCGGAAGTTGAACAGCAGGAAGCCGACGATGGCGCCGATCAGGACCGTGGCGCGCTCGGCCAGCATGGCATTGCCGGAATACCCCGCGGCCGCCAGCACCATGACCATGGCGGCCAGCATCAGGGTGCCGGCCAGGCCGTCGACGCCGTCGATCATGTTCAGCGCATTGATCAGGCCGACGGTGGCGATCACGGTCAACGGCACCGACAAGGCCCCGAGCGACGCCGCGCCGGCGCCGAACACCGGACCGATCTGTTCGATGCGCACGCCGCCGCCGTAGATCAGGATGAGCGCCGCGACGACCTGGATCAGGATGCGCCAGTACCAGCGCAGGTCGTGGCGCTCGTCGAGCCAGCCGGTGCCGACCAGCAGGGCGCCCGCCACCAGCAGCGAACCGACCGCGGCCGAGGGCGGCGTCGTGATCGACACCGTGATCAGGATACCGATGTACATGGCCACGCCGCCCGTGGCCGGCGTCGACTGCGCGTGGTCCTTGCGGCCCACGGGGTGGTCGACGAGCCCGAGTCGATGCGCCATCGGAAACAGGGCCAGCATCGCGAGCACGGTGACGCCCAGCGACCAGGCGAATCCTTGCCATGTCAGCGTGTCGAATCCCTCGAAATGCATGGATGCTCTCCAGGACCGTGGCATCCCGACCCGAGAATGATTTGTATCATCGCGACGAATGCGGTCACAATCTTCGCGCACGCAGGGCATCGGGGGTCAGGCGCTGCACCTCCTAGCGCGACGAGGCCATCCACCCCGTGATCGATCTGCATTGCCATCTGCTGCCCGGCATCGACGACGGCGCCCCGGACCTGGAGACGGCACTGGCGATGGCGCGCATCGCCGTCGCGGACGGCATCACCGTCACCGCCTGCACGCCGCACATCTACCCGGGCCTGTACGAGAACAACGCCGCCGGCATCCGCAAGGCGATCGCCACGCTGCAGCTCCTGCTCGACCGCCAGGGCATCGCGTTGCGCCTGGTCGAGGGCGCCGACGCCCATGTCGTGCCGGAACTGGTCGAGGGACTCCAGTCGGGTCGCATTCCGACGCTGGCGGGCTCGCGCTACTTCCTGTTCGAGTCGCCGCACCATGTCGCCCCGCCGCGGCTGGAAGACACCGCCTTCCATGCCATGGCCGCCGGCTACGTGCCGGTGGTGACGCATCCGGAACGCCTGACCTGGATCGAGTCGCATTACGACATCTTTCGGCGCATGGCCAAGGCCGGCGTGTGGATGCAGCTGACCGCCGGCGCCATCACCGGGCGCTTCGGCCGCAAGCCGCAATACTGGGCCGAGAAGATGCTGGACGAAGGCCTGGTGGCGATCATCGCGACCGACGCGCATCGCGCCGACCGGCGCCCGCCATTGCTGGGCGAAGCCCGCGTGGCCGCCGCGAAACGCCTCGGCGAGGCCGAAGCCGAGCTGCTGGTCACGACACGTCCGCAAGGCGTGCTGGACAATCTCGCCCCGGCCGCCCTGGTGCCGCCGCCGGCCTTCCGGACCGGCGGGGCCCCGCCGCCGGCCGGCGGCTTTTGGTCCCGGCTCTTCCGGAGGGCATAATCATTGCTTGCACAACGTGACCCAGTTCACAGTTTGGACCGACCTATGCTGAGACTTGTCGCCCTGGCGACCCTGTTGCTGGTGCTGTGCCTCGCGGGCTGCAGCACCTCGTCGGCCCTGAAGAGCGGGTCGGCCAAAGCCGTCACCGCCACCGACACCCTGCCGCCGCCGGACACCACGGCGGATTCGGGCGCCTATCTCGGCGTGTCCGACTACCGGGTCGGACCGCTCGACCTGCTGGAAGTGTCGGTGTTCCAGGTGCCGGACCTGAACCGCACCGTGCGCATCAACACCAGCGGCCAGATCTCGCTGCCGCTGATCGGCGCCCTCCGCGCCGGCGGCAAGACCGTCACCGAACTCGAGGCCGAGATCGCCGCGAAGCTGTCGGCGCAGTACCTGCAGGATCCGCAGGTCAGCGTCTTCGTGAAGGAGTTCTCGAGCCAGCGCATCACGGTCGAAGGCGCGGTCAAGCAGCCGGGCATCTATCCGATCACCGGCCGCACCTCGCTGCTGCAGACGATCGCGATGGCGCGCGGCTTCGAGGAACTGGCGGACGAACGCACCATCATCGTGTTCCGCACCATCGAGGGCCGCAAGATGGCGGCGCTGTTCGACATCCGCGCCATCCGCGCCGGCCAGGCCGAGGATCCGCAGATCTACGGCGACGACATCGTCGTCGTCGAACGTTCCGGCGTGCGCAGCGCCTACAAGAGCCTGGTCGACGGCCTGCGCGGCCTGGTCGGCTTCTCGGCGCTTTGATGCCAAGGACGGGGGACTGGACATGAGAGACGGCAACCACGCGGGCGGCGCAGGACGCGGCCAGTTGCCCGTGGCGATCACGGGCGGACCGGGCAGCGCGCTGGCACCGGTGCACGCGGTCACGCCGAGCACGGTGCTGGCCGAGCTGCGCCAGGCCGAGGCGCCGGCCAGCGACGAGATCAACCTGCTCGACTACTGGAACATCCTGCTCAAGCGCCGCTGGACCGTGCTCGGGCTGGCCCTGCTGGTGATGTTCGCGGCCTTCGTCCACACCCTGCTGACCACGCCGATCTTCCGCGCCGGCGCGACCATCCAGATCGATCGCGAAACCCTGAACGTGGTCAACGTCGAAGGCGTGACGCCGCAGGGCGCGAGCAACGACTGGGAGTTCTACGAGACCCAATACCAGCTGCTGCGCAGCCGCAGCCTGGCCGAACGCGTCGCCTCGCAGCTGCGCCTCGGCGCCGACCCGGCCATGCGCCAGCAGGAACAGCCGTCGCCGTGGTCGGCCCTGTTCGGTTCGCTGTTCGGCGGGGAGAAGAAGGCGCCGGCCGCCGCGCAGCGCGCGACCGCCGCCCGCGTGGAGGACGACCGCAACTACGCCGGCGTCGTTTCGGGCGGACTGTCCATCGAACCGGTGCGCGACTCGCGCCTGGTCAACATCCTGTTCGACAGCCCGGACCCGCAGTTCGCGGCGCGGGTCGCGAACGCGGTGGCCGAGGCCTTCATCGCGACCAACCTGGAACGTCGCTTCGATGCCTCCTCGTACGCCAAGGGCTACCTCGAGGACCGCCTGGCCCAGCTCAAGCAGAAGCTGGAGGACTCGGACTGGTGGCCTTCGCGCAGAAGGAACAGATCCTCTCCGCGACCAACAACCAGACCCTGATCGAGCAGAACCTCGGAGAATTGAACTCGGCCGTCGGCCAGGCGCAGGGGGCACGCATCCGCGCCGAGGCGCGCTGGCGCCAGGCCCAGGCCGCGGTGGGCGCCGCGTTACCGGCGGAAATGCTCGAAGGCTCGAACATCCGTCCGCTGCAGGAACGTCGTTCGACCCTGCAGAGCGCGTATCAGGAGAAGCTGCGCCTGTACAAGCCGGAATACCCGGAGATGAAGCAGCTG
>JAKJFE010000020.1 GCA_022705045.1 Pseudomonadota bacterium
CTCGTCCCGCCGCACGACGAAGCCCGCGCACACGCTGCTAGCGTCCGGCGCTTCGCTGCTGCCGGAGCCGTGCCGATGTCGTCCCGCGTCTGCTTCACCCTCGTCGCGTCGTTGTTGCTCGCTGCCTGCAGCGATCCGCAGGGGCAGTCCGCAACCACCGCCGATACCGCGGCACCCGGTCGCATCGAAGCCGACGTGCGCTTCCTCGCCGACGACCTGCTGGAAGGACGCGAGGCTGGCACCCGCGGCTACGACCTCGCGGCGCTGTACGTCGCCAGCCAGTTCCGCAAGCTCGGACTGGCACCGGCGGCGAATGACGGATTCCTGCAGCCGGTGCCGCTGCTGCGTGCACGCGCTTTGCGCGAGGGCGCGCGTTTCGCCCTGGACCGTGACGGCGCCCACAGCGAATTCGTCTTCGAAGACGACTACGTGGTGTCCGCGAACTTCAACGAGGCCGCCGGCGACATCACCGCGCCCCTGGTCTTCGTGGGCCAGGCCGTGCATGCGCCGGAACTCGGCCAGGATCATTTCGCCGGTGTCGATGTGCGCGGCAAGATCGCGGTCGTGCTGGCGAATGCGCCGTCGAACCTGTCGAACGACGAGCGCGCCTTCCACGCCTCGCGCATGGAGAAGGCGAAGCTGCTGGCCGAACGCGGCGCCATCGGCACGATCTCGATCGGCGACCCGCGCGACGAGGAGAAGCGGCCGTGGGCCATGGGCGCGAAGAACTGGGGTTCGGCCGGCATGCGTCTGCGTGATGCCAATGGCCGCGCCGTCGACAGCTTTCCGGCACTGCGCGTGCGTGTGTCGCTGCGCGCGGCACTGGCCCAGACCCTCTTCGCAGGTTCCCCGCACAGCGCCGACGATGTGTTCACGATGATGCGCGAGAACCGCTTGCAGGCCTTCGACCTGCCCGGCACCGCGACGCTGGCGCAGGCGACACACACGGAGACGGCCGAGAGCGTCAACGTCGTCGCGCGACTGCCCGGCACCGATCCGACGCTGGCCGCCGAACACGTGGTGCTGACCGCCCATCTCGATCACCTCGGCATCGGCGCGGCCGTCGATGGCGACAACATCTACAACGGCGCCATCGACAACGCCCTCGGCGTGGCCGTGCTGCTCGAAGCGGCGCGGCGCATGAGCACGGCGCCGCAACGTCCGGCGCGATCGGTCCTGTTCGTCGCGCTGACCGGCGAAGAGAAGGGCCTGCTCGGCGCGCAGCATTTTGTCGCGACGCCGCCGGTGCCGAAGTCGAGCCTGGTCGCGAACGTCAACATGGACATGCCGGTGGTGCTCGGCGACCTCGTCGACGTGGTGCCGGTCGGCATCGAACACTCCAGCCTCAAGGCCGTGGTCGAAACGGCGGCGCGCGAGTCCGGCATCGTGTTGTCGCCGGACCCGAAGCCCGAGGAAACCGTGTTCGTGCGCAGCGACCAGTACGCCTTCATCCGCGCCGGTATTCCGGCGGTGTATCTGGATGGCGGCGTGAAGGGCCGCGATCCGCACTTCGACGGTCTGGCCAGCCTCGACGGTTTCCTGAACCAGCACTACCACCGTCCGAGCGACGACGCGGACCAGCCGATCCACTATCCGACCGCGGCGCGGATCGCTGCCGTGAACGCGCTGATCGGCGAACGCGTCGCCAACACGCCCGAACGTCCACGCTGGAACGACGGCGATTTCTTCGCCCGCATGTTCGCCGCACCGGCCGCCGACTGAACCCGTGCGGGTCGGGCATCTTGTCCGGTCCGACACCGATCCTGCGTATCCCGGATCAAGCGGCCACCCGCCGCGGATCCGGAGCGCCATGAACCACCTCCAGGCTTCACCCCATCGCGAACGTGCCGCCGGCGCCGGGGCGACCTTGCTGGCCGGCGAGACCGCACTCGCCGACCTGCCGCTGTGGGCGCAGGTGCTGGTCGCCGCACGCTTGCTGCAACGCGCGGCCCTGACCCTGCGCCGTGAATGGCCGGTGCCGCTCGGCGCACTCGTCGACGCGGCGATCGCGGCGATGCACGACTGCGCGCGCGAAGGCGGCGGCGTGCATCGCCTGCGCGACCTGATCGACGCCGCCCGCAACGAGCGTGGCACCGACGCCGCGACGGCGCCGGTACGCGGACTGCTGTGGTACGCGCTCGACGCACTGCGCGCCGCCGAGGCCGCCCAGGACTTCCCGGTCGACGCCACCGTGACGCAGTCGACCTTGCGCGCGCTGCGCGAACTCTGCACCGATGCCCGCGTCGTGCCGCTGCAACTGCGCGTGCTGATGGCCGGCGACATCGACCTGTTGCGCTTCGCCTGCACCGAAGCCGGCCTGCATCGCTATGCCGCCCTGCCCGACGCGGTGTTCCTGCAGCTGGCGCCGGCGCATGCGTTGACCCTGATCGACCCGCCGCCGGCGCAACCGTCATGGCGCTGATCGCGCATCCCGGAGCACGCATGTTCCTGTCCCTGCTCGCCACCGCTGCCGCCCTGCTCGCCGGCCTGCTGCTGCTCGCCAACCTGCTGATGAGTGGCGCCTACGCCGGCCGCGTGCCGAGCGGTGACGCGGCCATGGGTCTGGTCGTGCCGTTCTTCTGCGCGGTCGGCGCGGTGATCCTGCTGCTGGTCGCCACCGGCCTGCTGATCGCGAACGGCCGCCTCGACTGGCTTGGCGCGCGCGGCGGCTGGCTCGCGATGGCCGTGATGCTCGGCGTCGGCCTCGCTGCCGGCGCCGTGCTCGTCGCGTGGATGGAACGCATGGGCGTGTGGGTGACGCCGCTGGGCTGGTTCTGCGGCGTCATTGCGCCGATGTCCGCCATCGTGTTGCTGGTCGCCAGCGCCTGGCGCGATGGCGCGACGCTGCAGTCTGCGGGCTGGGTGCGCGGTGTTCTGATCGTGCTCGTGTTGTCGGCGCTGTGTGGCCTGGCGATGGGTCTCTGGGGTGGCGTGCGGCAATGGCAGCAGAGTGCCGAGAATGCCGCACGCGCGCGTGCCGAACAGGCGCAGCGCGACTCGGAATCGGCGCGCCGCGACGCCTTGTCGCCGGTCGAACGCCTGCGTGAGGACTATGCCCGATTCAGTCCGACCACACCGCTCTGGGTCTTCATCGCCGGCCTGCCCGACCCGACCGAGGCCGACGTGCGCGACTTCATCATCGCCCGCGCGCTGCAGGTGCCGGAGCTCGACGCTGATCTTGCAGCCACGATCACCGATGCGCATCCGCGTTATCGCCACGGCGCCTCCGAATTCGTGCGCTACGCCCCCGCAACCGCGCTGAAGCCGGCCTGGGCCGTGGCCGTGGCCGCGTCGATGCGCGTCACCGCCGCACAGATCGCATCGAACCCCGAGTGGCTGCAACCCGACGACTTCGCGAATCCCGATCCCGTCGCGCACCTCGCCAGCCTGGTCGCGACGGCCGCACGATTTCCAGGCCATGCCGACCTGCAGGCGGCACAGTCCGAACTGCGCGCGGTCCTCTCGCACTTGCCCACCAGCCCGCAACGCGAACGCGCCCTCGCCGCCGTGCCCGCGCCCTGAGCAAGCCGCTCAGCGCTGGCCGCGCGCTGCCTTCTTCGCCGCCACCTTCTTCGCCAACGCTTTCTTGGCCACCCCACCCGTTCGCCCTGAGCCTGTCGAAGGGCGCTTCGACACGGCCGCTTTCTTCTTGGCAGGTGCCTTCTTCGCCACCACCGTCGTTCGCCCTGAGCCTGTCGAAGGGCGTTGCGACACGGCCGCCTTCGCCGCCTTGCGCTCGGCCATCATCGCCTGGATCTCGGCACGCGATTTCGGCGTGTACGCGGCCCGCGCCGCCTCGTACAACGCGACGAACTTGTCGGTGCTCATGCGCCGGAACGATTCGGCGATCACGTCGAGCGCGAGGTCATCGAGCTTTTTGAAGCGGATGCAGCTCTTGCCCATGTCGAGTTTCTTGCCGGTCTTGGCCCAGGCGGTGCGGAACCAGTCCGCTTCGGCGTCGGCTGCGGCATTCGGTTCGCCCATCGACGGCGGGCAGATGTACAGCGACATGTGGTTCTTCTGCGACGCGAGCCCGGCGAACGGCAGCGGGTCCTTCGGATTGCAGTGATACCCGGCCGGATAACGCGAATGCGGCACCGACCAGCCGATCATGCCGTAGCCGATGCCCTCGCTGAACCCGGGATCGATGTGGGCGCGAATCAGGTCGCGCACCGCACTCAGCGCGGCGCGCCGGTCCTCCGGCAATTCGGCCAGATACTGCGCGACCGTCGTTGCTTTCGACTGCATGGCACACCTCCGACAGGGGGACGCGGGCGAGCATAACCCGGTGCTGGACAGCATGACGACGACGGCCGAGACTGCGGCCATGCCCATCGACCTGCAGGCCACATCGCATTTCGCCGCCGCGCCGGACACGGTGTTCGCACTTGCGGTCGACGCCGAACGATTTCCGTCACTGTTCCGTGGCTACGGACCGATTCCGGCGCTGCGCCGCATCACCCTGCACGGGCCGCTCGCGCTCGGCGTGACGCGTGATGTCGAAGGCGAGGATGGCGTGGTGATGCTGGAAACCGTCACCGCATTCGAACCCGACCGTCGTCATGCCTACACCTTGAGTCGCTTGCGTCCGCCGCTGTCCTGGCTGGTGCGTGTCGGTCACGCGGACTGGACCTTCGCACCGCGCGACGGCGGCACCGATGTGGTCTGGCGTTATCGCTTCGAATTGACCTCGCCGCTGGCCTGGCCGATCGCCGCACTCTTGCTGCGCGTGTTCATGCAGGGCGCCATGCGGCGTTGCTTGCGCGCAATGACGGTGGCATTGGATCGCGAAAGGCATCGCGGCTGAAGCCGCTCCAACATCATTCCGGCTCCGTTGGAGCGGCTTCAGCCGCGATTGCTTCAGCCGCGCTCCAGCACACGCTGCACGGCCGCAGCCCAGCCGCGATACAGCGCCTCGCGTTCGGCGGCCGCCATCTGCACCTCGAAGCGGCGTTCGCGGCGCCAGTGTGTGGCGATCTGGTCGAGCGAGTCGTACCAGCCGATGCCGAGTCCGGCCATGTAGGCGGCGCCGAGCGCCGTGGTCTCGATGACCTCGGGACGATCGACCGGCACGCCGAGCAGATCGGCCAGCGATTGCGCGAACCACTGATTGGCGGCCATGCCGCCGTCGATGCGCAAGGTGCAGGCACCGTTCGCGCCGTCGCGTTGCATCGCTTCGAGCAGGTCGCGGGTCTGGAAACACACGGACTGCAATCCGGCGGTGACGATTTCGGCGATGCCGGTGTCGCGCGTCAGCCCGAGGATGGCGCCGCGTGCATGCGGGTCCCAATGCGGTGCACCGAGTCCGGTGAAGGCCGGCACCAGATAGACGCCGTGATTGCCGCGCGCACCGCGGGCGATGGCTTCGGTCTGCGCCGCCGAGTCGATCAGCTTGAGGCCATCACGCAACCACTGGATGGCCGCACCGGCGACGAAGATGCTGCCTTCGACCGCGTACGTGGTGGTGCCATCGATGCGATACGCGACCGTCGACAACAGGCGGTTCCGCGACTGCACGCGTTCGCCGCCGGTGTTCATCACCAGGAAACAGCCGGTGCCGTAGGTGCTCTTGATCATGCAGGGCGCGAAGCAGGCCTGGCCAACCAGCGCGGCCTGCTGGTCGCCAAGCACGCCGCGAATCGGCAAGGCTGCGCCCAGCCACGCGGCATCGATGTGGCCGAAGTCCGCATTCGAATCGCGCACCTCGGGCAGCACGGCGCGCGGCACGTCGAACAGCGCGCACAACGCGTCGTCCCACTGCTGCGTCTGCAAGTCGAACAGCAAGGTGCGCGAGGCATTCGTCGCATCGGTCGCGAAGCTGCGGCCACCCGTGAGTTTCCACAACAACCAAGTGTCGATGGTGCCGAAACAGAGTTCGCCGCGTTCGGCGCGCGCGCGTGCTTCGGGCACATAGTCCAACGTCCACGCGATCTTGGTCGCCGAGAAATACGGATCGAGCAGCAGCCCGGTCTGCGCGGCGACCGCGGCTTCGTGGCCCTCGGCACGCAGCCGTTCGCACACGTCCGCGGTGCGCCGGTCCTGCCAGACGATGGCGCGATGAATGGGCTGTCCGCTGGCGCGGTCCCACAACACCGTGGTCTCGCGCTGGTTGGTCAGACCGACCGCAGCGATACGCGAAGCATCGATCGCAGCTTCCGCCAACACGCGCCGCAGCACCACCAGCGTCGTCGCCCAAATCTCGTCGGCGTCCTGCTCGACCCAGCCGGGCTGCGGAAAATGCTGCGTGAATTCCTGCTGCGCCGTCGCCTGCACGCGACCGCTGCGATCGAAAAGGATGGCGCGGATGCTGGTGGTGCCGGCGTCGATGGCCAACAGGAATTCGGACATGGTGCGGCACTCCGGGAGCTCGGGTGATTCTAGGCAATCGGCAAGAGCATCGCGGGACAGAGCCCGCTCCCACAAGAGCAAGCTTCACAGCAAGAGCAAGCTTCACAGCAAGAGCAAGCTTCACAGCAAGAGCATCGCGGGACAGAGCCCGCTCCCACAAAAAGCCAGAAACCTGGTCTTCGCTCTTGTGGGAGCGGGCTCTGTCCCGCGATGCTCTACAACCTCGACCAAGAGTGAGGCCACTCCGAAGCCGTCGCCACCAGTCCCGCCCGCACCGGATTCTGCAGGCAGTAGTCGATGGCGACAGCCAATTGTGCGTCGCTGTGGATGCGGCGGTCGTGATACTGCGTCTGCCAAAGCTTGCCGTCGTACTGCAGGCACTTGCCGACCCGGTTCGCGGTGAAACTCTTCATCATGCGCAGCAGCGACGGCCAATCGCCGCCGAGCGGATCGGCGACGAAATGCAGGTGGTCGGGCATGACCACGGCGACATGCAGCAGCAACCGCTGCGCCGCGTCCAGCCACTGCAACGATTCGAGCACGAGAGCCGCGGCGACGGGATCGGCGAGCAGCGGCTGTCGATCCGCGCAACACGTGGTGATCAAGGCCCTGCCCGACGTTCGATGCAGTCGCAGCCGATGGCTGCCGCGGGTGATGTGGGTGTCCATGCACCCAAGATGTTGTCCCGGCGAGCGGCGGTCGTTGGGCGGTAACCGAAAAGGGTGAGGGAAATTTCTCAGAAGTGCATCGCGGGACAGAGCCCGCTCCCACCAAAGCCAGAAACCTGGTCTTCGCTCTTGTGGGAGCGGGCTCCGTCCCGCGATGCTTTCGCTCCCACCAAAGCCAGAAACCTGGTCTTCGCTCTTGTGGGAGCGGGCTCCGTCCCGCGATGCTCTTGCGCGATGCCCCACTGCCAGGCTCGCCGCCCATGCGCCACATCGCCATCTTCGCACTGTGCCTGTCCCTCACCGCTCTGTCGGGATGCAGCCCGCCGCCTGCCGATGACGTCGCGAAGACGACGAAGTCGATTCCCGTCGAGGTGAAACGCAGCGCCAGCACCTTGCCGGCCCGGTACGACACCGCCCTGCCGGACTCGTCCGCCGCGATGAAGGCCTGGTTCGAGGGTGACGCGACACCGCCGCCGCAGGCCCATGTGTTCGATGCCCTCGCGCGCGGCGATGCGGTGATGTTCGAGCGCCTGCAGGCCGCCGCGACGCGCGTGGCCGAAGCCGACGCCACCGCCTGGGCGCAGGCCTGGCATCAGGGCCTGCACTATCGCGACATCGGGCCGTCGTTCTGCAGCACCGCGCAGGCCATCGTCGATGCGCCACCGTCGCATCTGCGCATGGCCATCGTCGGAAGTTATGCCGAACATTGCGCGCAGGCCGATGCGCTGGCGCTGATCGTGCGCGCCGACACGCCGGACTGGGCGGTGCTGGCCTGGTATTCGCCATGGCGCGATCGCGCGCTGGGCGCCGCGATGCCGTACGACACGCGACTCGCCGATGTCCTGCACGCCGCCATCGCGCGCAATGACCGCAGCATGGCCTACGAGGCGGCGCTGTCGATGGCGAAGTTGTCCGATCCGGCCGCGATGACGGCGCTGCGTGCCGAACACGCGGCGATCCAGGACGCAGAGTTCTCGAACTATCTCGCACAGGCGATGCAGCCGCTCGCCTCCACGCCGCAAGCCGCAACTGCGGCGACGGCAGACACGCGTGCACTCGCCGCACGCCTGCGTGATCTCGGCTTCAGCCGCGTCGATCCCGATCATCCCGGTGACGCGACTACGGCCGACGACCTGCTGGTCGAGGCGGGTCACGGCTACTGGTTCGACGTCGAGACCGGCACCTTCCCGAACGAACACGATTCGCTGCTGCGATCACTCGCCGACACGGTGCGCCCGGCGCTCGACGGCGTGGTGTTCGAGGAGATCGCGCCGGACATCGACGCCGAGGACGGCAGCTACGTGCTGCGCGCCTATGTCGATGGCCAGATGCTGGAAACAACGGCCGAGAATCTGGGCGACTGGTACGACGTCGATGCCGTGTTGCGCCTGCTCGATGCCGCGCTGCTGGAACGCCGCTCTGACCAGCGTTTCATCCTGCTCGAAACCATGGACCAGACCGCGACAATTGTTGGCGGCAAGGCCGACGTGCTGCGCGCCGCACTCGACGCCGGCCTCATCACGAGCGGCGACCCGAAGGCTGCGGAGTCGCTTGGCAAGGCCTTCGAGGACCGTGTGAAAGCATCGCTGGACTGAGCGCAAAAGCATCGCGGGACGGAGCCCGCTCCCACAAAAGCCGCTTGCACCGGAGCCAGCATCACTGTTTCTGGAATACCGAATCACCGCTCTTGTGGGAGCGGGCTCTGTCCCGCGATCTTTCACAAGAGCCAGCCCCACTGTTTCTGGAATACCGAATCACCGCTTTTGTGGGAGCGGGCTCTGTCCCGCGACGCTCTACAACCTCAATGCTTCATGCCGTCATACAACGGCTTGTTCTTGTCGACGATGTGCACGGTCACCAGCTTGATCGGTGCATCCGACAGCACCTTGAATCCGCCATGCATCACGCCGCGCGCATTCATCAGCGGCGCACCGGTGACCAACTCGAACTCGGGCTTGCCTTCGACGACCACACGCCCGCCTTCGAGCACATAGCCGGTCTCGACGCCATGATGGAAATGCGCCGGCATCACCTCGCCCGGCTGGATCACCACCACCGACGTGATCACCTCCATGCCCGGCGCGCCGTCGAGATCGGCGCGCTTCAACTCGGTGCGCCCAGGCAGATCGTCCGCCACCGTCGATGCCGCGGCGCCGGCGCAAGACAGCGCAAGCACCCCCATGAATCCGATACCGAGTGCTCGCTTGTTCATCGCCTCGTCCTCGACCCGTCGGTCGATCTGTTGTGGTTCACGCCCGCGGTTCCGCCGATCACTGCGCGACAGGCTCGGGCGCCGCCTCTTCCCAGAGCACTTCGTCGGGCGCTTCCCCCGGAAACAGCCGAATCCGCTTCGGCCCGGGGCGGCGATTCAGGCCATCGAACACCAGCGCCGCTTTGTCGTCGAAGCCGCCTGACAACACGATGCGATCAAGATAGCCCACGTCGATGGAGGTCGCATCGAGCGCGCGAATCGGCTCCGGCAAGCGCGCATCGTTCCCCTCAAACTGCCAGCCGTCGGGCGGCAACTTGCGCTGCAACTCTTCCATGCCACGAAAGATCGCCGTCAACTCCTCCGCCGACAACGCCCGCGCCCGCCTGATCCCGGGTTCACTCGACAAGTACTTGCACGCGCTCACGGCAAAGCCGAGCAACACGACCAAGGCCAGCTTCACCACGCTTGAAATCGCATCTCGACGATTCATGTCCACCGCCATCAGGTTTGCGCGACGATCCTATCGCGCAACTTTGCGCAATCGCGAATGCGCCGCGCTCCTTACAAGCCCTCGAAGTCTCGAAGAAGCAGATGCAATCGATGCATCAAAGCTTGAGACCTTGTCTAAAAGATTGACGACGATGTGCCGCTCGAATGAACATGGCATCAGCGCAACCAGAGGGGAATTTGGGTGTTCACTTTTCGCATCCGATTCGACATTTCCTCCCCAGACAGCATCAACATCGACTCAGATCGTGAAGAAGTAGCCCGCATTTCCGGGCAACCAGTCGAACTGGTTTCGTCGGTAGAAGCGAAACTCATACATCAGGCGGAGCGATTGAGCATTCGGGCAGCCGGATTCGAAAGCGAGCGTGTCGCTCTCGAAAGCGGCTCAGTGGTCATGACTGCCGCCCAGATTGCACTAGCACGCCAATGTGTCGGCGCAGATTTTGGCAGTCGCGCACCCGAGTCCAAGCTAACGGAACACGGGCTCGACGCCGTCAGTGCGTCCGAAGGACGCCGTTGCTTGAACGACCGACACGGATTGTGTGCATTCGAATCCGAACCACCTCCACGCTTCATACGATTCAATGCCAAGTTGGGCAGAAGAATTGACCCAGCGATACTGTCACGCAATTTGGGAGCACTGCTTAAGGACTCGCCGTCACTAGACGCCGGTGAAAGTGTCGCATTCGAGCTTTTCAATAGCTCGTTCTTTGAGCGTGGACCAGATGGCCGATTCATGCTGCTGATGATGGCGATTGAAGCACTGATCCGTCCTGCAGACCGCGAGTCGCAGTCTGTTCGAGTAATCGAATCATTCATCGCGCAGGTCAGGTCTTCAGACATTCCATCCTCTGACAAGCAATCCATCATGGGAAGTCTCTCCTACATGAAGCAGGAGTCCATTGGTCAAGCGGGGAGGCGAATGGTGCAAGAAAGACTTGGCGGCAACAAATACTCTGGAAAAGCCGCGGCAAAGTACTTTACTGATTGCTATTCGTTACGAAGCCGGTTGGTGCATGGACATGATCCCTTTCCGCAAGCCGACGAGATCAGACAGGCTTGCGCAACACTTGAAGTCTTCGTTTCTGATCTGCTTACGACTCCCTTCTTGGGACCTCGATTGTCTGAGCGGATGCACAAGAAATAACGTGACTGCTGACAACGATGGTGTCCGTGATTGGCGCCTGACAATGGCGACCAAGTTTGTTGTGTACGGTGGGAGTGCAGATCGCGGGACAGAGCCCGCTCCCACAAAAGCCAGGAGCAGGTCTCTGGGTCCTGTGGGAGCGGGCTTGGCTCTTGTGGGAGCGGGCTCCGTCCCGCGATCTCTAGCGACTCAACGCCGCCGCATGCCAGGCCATGTGTTCACCGATGAAGCTGGCGATGAAGTAGTAGCTGTGGTCGTACCCGGGTTGCAGGCGCAGGGTGAGCGGATGCTGCGCGGCGCTGCAGGCCGCCTGCAGCAGATCGGGGCGGAGTTGGGTGGCGAGGAATTCGTCGGCGTCGCCCTGGTCGACGAGCAAGGGCAGGCGCTGCGTGGCGTGCTCGATCAGGGCGCAGCTGTCCCATTCGCGCCACGCCGATTCATCGTCGCCGAGATAGGCGCGCAGAGCCTTCTGGCCCCACGGCACCTGGGTCGGCGCGACGATCGGTGCGAAGGCCGAGACGCTGCGATATCGACCGGGATGGCGCAGCGCGATGACGAGTGCGCCGTGCCCGCCCATCGAATGGCCGCTGATGCTGCGCGCATCGCTCGCTTGAAAGTTCGCCTCGATCCACGCGGGCAATTCGCGCGCGATGTAGTCGTGCATGCGGTAGTGCGCGGCCCAAGGCGCCTGCGTCGCATCGACGTAGAAACCGGCGCCGAGGCCAAGATCGTAGCCATCGGCATCGGCCACACCGGCACCGCGCGGGCTGGTGTCCGGCGTCACCACGATCAAGCCGTGTTCGGCTGCGTAACGCTGCATGCCGGCCTTGGTGATCGCATTCTGTTCGGTGCAGGTGAGGCCGCTCAGCCAGTACAGCACCGGGCAGCGCTGCGTCGCGGCCTGCGGCGGCAGATAGACGCCAATGTTCATGTCGCAATCGAGCGTGTCGCTGCGATGGCGATGGACGTCCTGCCAGCCGCCGAAACAGGCGCGATGTTCAATTCGTTGCATGGTTCCCCCTCTCCCTCGATCCCTCTCCCACTTGGGAGAGGGAAGACCAGCGTCAGTAGTGGATGACGGTGCGGATGGACTTGCCTTCGTGCATCAGGTCGAAGGCGTGGTTGATATCGGTCAGCGGCATCTGGTGGGTGACGAAGGGCGCGAGTTCGATCTCGCCGCGCATCGATTGCTCGACCATGCCCGGCAACTGCGAACGACCTTTCACGCCGCCGAACGCGGTGCCCATCCATTTGCGGCCGGTGACGAGCTGGAACGGTCGCGTCGAGATTTCCTGACCGGCACCGGCCACGCCGATGATCACCGACTGGCCCCAGCCGCGATGCGCGCATTCGAGCGCGGCGCGCATCACCTGCACGTTGCCGATGCATTCGAAGGAATGGTCGACGCCCCAGCCGGTCATCTCGACGATGACCTGCTGCACGGGTTTGTCGTGGTCCTTCGGGTTGACGCAATCGGTCGCGCCCATCTGCTTCGCGAGTTCGAACTTCAACGGATTGGTGTCGATCGCGATGATGCGGCCCGCTTTCGCCTGACGCGCGCCCTGCACGACCGCGAGGCCGATGCCGCCGAGGCCGAATACCGCGACCGAATCGCCCGGCTGCACTTTCGCCGTGTTGTGCACCGCGCCGATGCCGGTGGTGACGCCGCAGCCGAGCAGGCAGACGTGTTCGGGCTTGGCTTCCGGGTGGATCTTCGCGAGCGAGACTTCGGCGACCACGGTGTATTCGCTGAAGGTGCTGCAGCCCATGTAGTGGTAAAGCGGCTGGCCGTTGTAAGAGAAACGCGAGGTGCCATCCGGCATCACGCCCTTGCCCTGGGTCGCGCGTACGGCCACGCACAGGTTGGTCTTGCCGGATTTGCAGAACAGGCACTCGCCGCATTCGGCGGTGTACAGCGGGATCACGTGATCACCGGGCTTGACGCTGGTCACGCCCTCGCCGACTTCGACCACGATGCCGGCGCCTTCATGCCCGAGCACGACCGGGAACAGGCCTTCCGGATCATCGCCGCTGAGCGTGAACGCATCGGTATGGCAGACGCCGGTGTGGGTGATCTTCACCAGCACCTCGCCCTTGCGCGGCGGTGCGACATCGATCTCGACGATCTGCAACGGCTTGCCCGCTTCGAACGCGACGGCGGCACGTGATTTCATGGCAATGCTCCAGTGGATGACAACGTCCTAAAGTAGCCGCCCGACTGCGAAGACGCCATGAGCCCGGAACCCAAGCCCTGGTGCCTGTACCTGATCGAATGCCGCAACGGCGCCTGGTACGCCGGCATCACCAACGACATCGAACGCCGCTACGCGATGCATGCGTCCGGCCGCGGCGCGAAATTCACCCGCGCCCATCCACCGCTGCGCCTGCTCGGCACACGCACCTACCCGGACCGCAGCGCCGCGGCGAAGGCCGAACACGCCATCCGCAAATTGCCCAAGGCGAAGAAGCTCGCCTTCCTCTCGGATCACCCCACCGGAATGTAGGTCGGCCCGAATGTAGGTCGGATCAAGCGAAGCGGATCCGACGACGGTTGGATGTCGCGATGCATGGTGATGTCGTCGTCGGATCCCTCGCTGCGCTCGTTGATCCGACCTACATTCATGGCATCGACATTCATGGCGTCGACATTCGGAGATTTCGCGGACGGATTTGCGAACACACCGATCGCACCATCGGCGACGATGGTCGACCCTCGTGGTTATGCGTTATCGGCGACTGCACATTCCGAATGCCCTGGTGTTCCTGACCGTGGTCGCGCATCGGCGCGAACCGGTGCTGCTGCGGCCCGAGGTGCGCGACGCGTTCCGGCGCGCCTTCGCGCACGTCGCCGCGCGCCATCCGGTGCGCATGCATGCGTATGTGGTCCTGCCGGATCATTGCCATCTGATCTGGGCGATGCCGCAGGAGGACGGCGACTATTCCCGCCGCATGCGCCTGCTCAAGCACCACATGAGCTGCCAGCCCGGGCTGCCCACACGCATCTGGCAGAAGCGGTTCTGGGATCACGTCATCCGCGACCCCGTCGATCTGGCCCGGCACATGGATTACATCCACCACAACCCGGTCAAACACGGCTGGGTCCAACGCCCGACCGATTGGCCCGACAGCTCCCTCGCCGCCTGGATCCGCCGCGGCGCCTATCCCCCCGATTGGCACCCCGCCCCGCCAACGTAGGTCGGCCCGAACGTAGGTCGGATCAACGAGCGCAGCGAGGGATCCGACGATGGCATCACCATGCATCGCGGCATCCAACCGTCGTCGGATCCGCTTCGCTTGATCCGACCTACATTCATGGCATCGATATTCATTGCATCGACATTCGGTTTGCCACCACCGAACCGAACGTAGGTCGGATCAACGAGCGCAGCGAGGGATCCGACGATGGCATCACCATGTACCGCGGCATCCAACCGTGGTCGGATCCGCTTCGCTTGATCCGACCTACATTCATGGCATCGATATTCATTGCGTCGACATTCGTTGCGTCGACTTTCGGTTGGTCACCGCAAATACACCAACCCCAACACCACCACCCCGAGCGCGATGCGGTACCAGACGAAGGGCATCAGGCCGAGGCGGCGCAGGAAGTGCAGCAGGAAGTGGATGCAGGCGATGCCGGCCACCGCAGATACGCCGGCGCCGATCGCAAAATCCGCCCAGGCGAAGGTTTCGCCGCTCTTGTACAACTCGAGCGCGCCATGTGCGCAGGCCGCAGCCGTCACCGGCACGCCCATCAGGAAGCTGTAGCGCGCCGCCTCATGGCGGTTCAAGCCGAGGAACAGGCCAGCGCTCATGGTGATGCCGGAGCGCGAGGTGCCCGGGATCAGCGCCAGCGCCTGCGCGGCACCGATCAGCAGCGCTTCCTTGATCGACACGTCCATCACGCCTCGGGTCTGGCGGCCGGTGCGGTCGGCGATGCCGAGCACGATGCCGAAGACGATCAGGTTGACCGCGATCAGGGCCGGCAGGCGCAGCGCGTTCGCGGTCTCCTCGCCCATCGCGAGACCCACGACCACGGCCGGAATGATGCCGAGCGCCAGGCCGATGCCGAGCCGATGCTGGGCACGGCCCTGCTCGCTGCGATCGCGCGTCAGCATCGCCGTCGCGATCGCGGTCAGGTCGCGGCGGTAGTAGACGAGCACCGCCATCAGCGTGCCGAAATGCAGGGCCAGGTCGAAGGTGACGCCCTGGTAGGCCCAGCCGAACAGGAAGCCGACCAGGCCGAGATGGCCCGAGCTCGAGATCGGCAGGAATTCGGCCAGCGCCTGCACCAGCGCGAGCAAGAGGATGTGGCTGAGTTCCATGGTCGGACCTGCGGCAAAGAAGCCGATTGTGCCAGCCCGGTTTCGTCCGGCTGGTTCAAATTCGGTGTCGAAGCGGGGGCAGCGTGGCCGACGGCGGTTTCGCTTCGCTATGCTCGGGACCGTTTCACGAGGTCCGCATGAACCAGAATCGCGTGCTCGTCGTCGACGACGAGCCGGACATCCGTCAACTGATCGGCGACATCCTGCTCGACGAGGGTCACCAGGTCGAGACCGCCGACAGCGTCACCGCCGCACGTGCGGCCCTGCCGGCCTTCAAGCCGGACCTGGTCCTGCTCGATGTCTGGCTGCCGGACGGCGACGGCGTCGCCCTGTTGCAGGAATGGCAGGAACAGGGTGCCCTGCATGCGCCGGTGGTGATGATCTCCGGCCACGGCACCATCGAGACCGCGGTCAGCGCACTCAAGCTCGGCGCCTACGACTTCCTCGAGAAGCCGGTATCGCTCGCGAAGCTGCTGGCGACCGTGCAGCGCGGTTTCGAACATGCCGCACTGAAGCGCGAAAACATCGGGCTGCGCGCACGCGTGGCACCGCCGCCGCCGATCGGTGGCAGCACCGCGATGCAGATCCTGCGCACCCAGCTCGAACGCGCCGCACACGTCGACGCACCGCTGCTGGTCCGCGGCGAAACCGGTACCGGCAAGGAAGCGCTGGCGCGCTACGTGCACGGCCATGGCCCGCGCGCCGCCGCGCCCTTCGTGCATTTCGCGGCGGCGACGATGGCCGGCGAACGCGGCGTCGGTGCACTGTTCGGCCGCGAGACCGCGCACGGCGAGGAAGCCGGCGCGATCGCGCAGGCGGCGAATGGCACGCTCTACGTCGATGACGTCGCCAGCCTCGACGCCACCACCCAGGCGCGACTCGCCTCGGCCATCGCCGCACGCCAGTACGTGCCCGAGGGCGGCCAGAAGCCGCGCGCGTTCAATGCCCGCGTCATCGCCTCGAGCACACGCCCGCTCGAACACGAATTGCAGGCGGGCACCTTGCGCGAAGACCTGTTCTTCCAGCTCAACGTGCTGACCGTGCATGTGCCGGCGTTGCGCGAACGGCCCGAAGACATCGCCGCCCTGCTGGGTGCGCATCTGGAACAGGTGGCCGCGCGCGACAGCCTGCCGGCACGGACCTTGAGCGCGCCCGCGGTCGAGCGCCTGCGTCGCCACGCCTGGCCCGGCAACCTGCGCGAACTGCGCAACCTGGTGCAACGCCTGCTGATCATCGGCGGCGACGGCGAGATCGACCTCGACGAAATCGAGGACGCACTCGGCATCATCACGCCGAACCCGGCCAAACCCGCCGGCGATTTCCTGCTCGACCTGTCGCTGCCGCTGCGCGATGCCCGCGACCGCTTCGAACGCGCCTACCTGATGCGCCAGCTCAAGCACTGCCGCGGCTCGGTCTCGCGCCTCGCGCAGATTTCCGGCATGGAGCGCACCCACCTCTACCGCAAGCTCAAGGACCTCGGCGTCGACCCGAAGGCGCTGGATGCGAGCGAATGAAGCGCTGCATGCGCACGCTCGCTGGCCTGATGCTGATCGTCGCGGGAGCAACGACGGCTGAGACCGCAGCGGCCGTCGCGTCTCCGCTGGATCCGCTGGAATCGGGCTTGAACGGCGCCGGTTGCGAATACCGCGATCTCGACTCGGGAGATCTGCTGATGGTCACCGAATCCAGGTCCTTGCCGGACGACGGTCGCGGTGTCGCACGCGTTTCGGTGAAGGGCGAGGAACAGCGACTCGACCGGATCGACACCGGGGAAAGCGGACGTCAGGTGTTTGGCAATGAGCACGTGCACATCGTCGCCCGCGACTTCGGTCCGGTCGATGCCTGTGCCGGCAGCGAATGCGAAGGCAGCCGACAGCGCGCCGTGCTCGACATCACGCTGGGGGCAGAACGCAGCCGCATGACGGTGGAGGCGCACTGCGGCGCCTGACGCCACGGTCGGCGACTTGATGTTGACGCCACCGGTGCGATGATCGGAGCCTCGCCACCGGAGAGCGCCATGAGCCAGAACCACGATCCGCGTCGTCGCGATTTCATCGCCGGCACTGCCGCGCTGGCGGCCGCGTCGACCTTGCCCAATGCGGCGCAGGCCGGACACGGCGAACATGCGCACCTCGGCGAATTCGAACTCGCCGGCAAGGACCGTGAAGCACTGACGCTTGGCTTGCAGAACGGCGAGTACACGGCACTCGGCCTGACCCGCGCCTACCTCGAACGCATCCAGGCGCACGATGTGCGCACGGTCAACGCGGTGATCGAACTGAACCCGGATGCCGAAGCCATCGCCGCGGCGCTCGATGCCGAGCGCAAGGCCGGCCAGGTCCGCGGCCCGCTGCATGGCCTGCCGGTGCTGATCAAGGACAACATCGATACCGGCGACCGCATGCACACCACCGCCGGTTCGCTGGCGCTGTCGGACTGGCGTGCGCCGGTCGATGCACCGGTCGCGGCCAGCCTGCGTGCGGCCGGCGCCGTCATTCTCGGCAAGACCAATCTCAGCGAATGGGCGAATGCGCGTTCGACGCGTTCGACCAGCGGCTGGAGCGCGCGCGGCGGACAGACCACGAATGCCTATGACCGCACGCGTTCGCCGAGCGGTTCCAGCTCGGGCACCGGCGCGGCCATCGCGATGGAATTCGCCGCGCTCGGCATCGGCACCGAGACCGACGGTTCGATCATCTCGCCCGCGAATGCCAACGGCCTGGTCGGACTGAAGCCGACGCTCGGGCTGGTGCCGCGCACCGGCATCATCCCGATCGCGCATTCGCAGGACACCGCCGGCCCGATGACGCGCAGCGTCGCCGATGCGGCCGCCCTGCTCGCCGCGATCGCGCAGCCGAACAACGAGCCCGGCACGATCGCGCCGCCCGCGTCCGGCTTCGACCGCAACTATCTCGGCGCGTTGAAGGCGCGCGCCGCACAGGGTGCACGCATCGGCGTGGCACGCGGCCTGTTCGGTTTCCATCCGGAGGTGGACAAGCTCGCCGACCAAGCGATCCGGGCATTGAAGGAACTCGGCGCCGAGATCATCGACGAGGTCAAGATCGACACCCTCGGCCAGTTCGACGAGAGTGAATTCGAGGTGCTGAGCTATGAGCTCAAGGCCGACCTCAATGCCTATCTGTCGCGCCTGCCCGTCACCGCGCCGGCGCGCACGCTGGCCCAGCTGATCGAGTTCAACCGCGCCCGCGCCACGCTGGAGATGCCGCTGTTCGCCCAGGAATGGTTCGAAAGCGCCGAAGCCAAAGGCGCACTGACCGACCAGGCCTATCGCGATGCGCTGGAGAAGAACCACGAGCTGAGCCGCGCCAAGGGCCTGGACGCGGCGTTCGCGGCCCATCGCCTCGATGCCCTGATCGCACCGAGCGGCGGCCCGGCCTGGCTGATCGACACCATCAATGGCGATCAGTACAGCGGCGGCAACACCTCGCTCGCTGCGGTCGCCGGCTATCCGCACCTGACCGTGCGGATGGGTTTCGTGCGCCATCTGCCGGTCGGCCTGAGTTTCATGGGCCTGCCCTATTCGGAAGCGAAGCTGCTCGGCCTCGGCTACGCGTTCGAGCAGGCGACGAAGGCGCGACGATCGCCCTTCCATTCGCGCTGATCGCGGGCGGGTGACAATTTTCGCGGCGGATCTTCGTACTGGGGCGCACCAGTCGTTGCCACCCCACCGGAAATCCGCCATGAACCGTCGCTCCTCGTTGCCGTTGTTCGTCCTGTCGATCCTGTCGCTGGCCACGCCGGCCTACGCCGACGTGCTCGCCGGCAAGATCTGCGAAGCGAGTTGCGACCGCTTCCGCACGATCTCGATCTTCGGCGACACCATGAATGGCAACACCGAGCCGCTGTCCCTGCTCGGCGGCCCGGCCCAGAGCGGCATGCTCGACGCGTCGGCCATGGTCTACGACCCCGGCGAGAAGACCGTGCTGGTCGCCGATTTCTACGGCCAGAGCATCCACGTCTTCCCGGCCGCCGCGCGCGGCGACGTGGCGCCGCTGCGTTCGTTCTCGAGTGCGCACATGGGCCAGCCGCGCAACATCGTGCGGGTGAGCGGACAGGACGAATACATCGCGCTGAGCGCCAGCTTCCTGCTCGCGTTTCCGCGCACCGCGACCGGCAGCCAGTTCCCGCTGCGCATGACCACGTATGCGCCGACCGTGATCGGCAACGCCAGCGGTCTCGCCTACCTGCCGGCCAGCGACGAGGTCGCGGTCGGCGACTACGAGGACCTCGGTCCCAATCTGTACGGCGGCGAAGTGCTGATCTTCCCGCGCACGATCAGCGGTACGCCGGTGCCGTCGCGACGGATCGCCGGCCCGCTGACGCAGCTGGGTTCGTTCGTGAACTCGCTGGCCGTCGACACGGCCCACAACGAGTTGTTCGTGCTCGTCACCGATGCCGATTCGCGCAGCCGCATCGTCGTGTTTCCGACCAGCGCGGACGGCAATGTCGCGCCGCTGCGGGTGATCGGCGGCGACAACACCCGGATGACGAATGCCTCGGGCCTCGACTACTACGCCTTCCGCGACGAATTGCTGGTCGCGAGCGGCACCTACAACAGCGCGACGACACAGGTGCTCGGCTTCGCGCGGACCGCGCAGGGCAACATCGCGCCGAGCCGGGACATCAGCGGTTCGAACACCGGCGTGAGTGCCGCATCGGGCTGGCTGGCCGTGGTCGGCGTGCCGCTGGCGCAGGTCTTCGGCGACGGCTTCGAATAGTCGACCTGTTCGTTCGGACCGTTGCGTTTTCGCGAAACGCATGCGAGCGTCCCGGCTCGGGGAAATTCGGCGAAGGACGGCAGGATGCAGGGTTCCGAGCGAACGGAGGTGCCGTTCCGGCACAGCCTCAGGGCGAAGTTGCTGGTCGGCCTGGTGCTGGCGCTGGCGATGCTGCTGGCCGCCGTGCTCGTGGTCTTCTATCTGCGCGGTTACGAACTGCTGATGGCCCGCGAGCGCGAAGCCGCCAATGTCGCGGCCCAGCGCCTGGCCAGCGACATGGGCAAGGAACTGGCGCTGGCCGAAGGCCTGGCGGTGGCGCTGGAAAACCTGGGCGAGCGCCTGCCGCGCGACGAAGCCCTGTGGCGCGATGTCATTCCCGGCGTGCTCGACCTCGACGGCCGTGGCGACCTGATCGCCGGCGGCGGGCTATGGCCCGAACCCGATGCCTTCGCGCCCGGCGTCGCCCGCCGCAGTTTCTTCTGGGGCCGCGACGCCGGCGGCGTGCTGCGCTACTTCGACGACTACAACGCGCCCGACGGTCCCGGTTACCACGGCGAGGAATGGTACGTGCCGGCCCGTCACCAGCGCGAAGGCCGCTGCTACTGGTCGCGGTCCTATCAGGACCCCTACAGCGGCGAGAAGATGGTGACCTGTACGGCAGCGATGCGTGTCGACGACCGCTTCATCGGCGTCAGCACGGTCGATTTGAAACTGTCGGGCCTGCAGGGCTTCCTGGACCGTCGCGGCGCCGCGATGCAGGGGTATGCCTTCGCCGTCGATCGCAATGGCGTGTTCATCACCGTGCCGCCGATGCGCCGCGTGCCATTGGCCGGCACCAGCGCTCCGACACCCGCGGGCAAGGTCTTCGGCATCGCCGACTTCGCCGCCCACCATGCCGACTTCGGTGAACTCGCACGCTTCCTGCAACAGCCGCTGGATGCGCCGCGCGATCCGCGCCAGGCCGAGATCGCCGAACAGATCGACGCCGCCACGGCCGGCATCGACCGCCCCGAAGCGGAACGCATCGCCGCCCAGTTGCTCGACGACGACGAACATGATCCCGAGGTCCGCCAGGTCACGCTGCCGCGCGATCCGTTCCTGAAGGAAGCGGGCCTCGTCACCGCGATCCGCCTGCCCGGCGCGCATTGGCAGCTGGTGCTGGTGCAACCGGCACGGTTAGTGCACGAAGCGGTGATGTCGGTGATGACCCGCGTGGCCTGGGCACTGGGCCTGGCCGTCGTCGTCGTGGTCCTGATCGCCGGCTGGCTGCTGCGCTGGACCCTGGTGCAGCCGATCCAGCGCATCACCGAACAACTCGCAGCCACCGAACACTCGGTGGTGCCCGGGCGCATCGACGAGCGCGGTCGCGACGAACTGGCGCAGCTCGCACGGACCTTCAACCGCTATGCCGAGCAGATCGCCGAAAACCACGCCGACCTGCATGCATCGGCGGAACAGTTCCGCGCCGTCACCGAACTGGCGCACGACGCCCTGATCCAGATCGACGACGACGGACGCATCATCAGCATGAACCGCGCCGGCGAGCAGATGTTCGGCTGGCGCGAAGCGGATCTGGTGGGCGCCGAATTCAAGCGCCTGATGCCCTGGGACCCGCGCGGCGAACGGTTCGGCGAAAGTGATGGCCACGGCGCCAGTCGCGCCGCCAGCCGCGTGCTGGAACTCAGCGCACAACGCCAGGACGGGCGCGCCTTTCCGGCCGAAGTCTCGGTCAGCTATTGGCGCGGTCCGAGCCATGGCCTCTACAACGTGCAGGTGCGCGACGTGACCGAACGCCAGCGCGCCGAAGAACGCGTACGCATGCTGGCCACGCACGACACCCTGACCGGGCTGCCGAACCGCACCCTGTTCAACGATCGTCTGAAACGCGCGGTCGAACGCTGCCAGCTCGACGACAGCGCGATGGCCCTGCTCTTCCTCGACCTCGACCACTTCAAGGTCGCGAACGACAGCCTCGGCCACAGCGTCGGCGACGCCCTGCTGCGTGCGGTCGCGGAACGCCTGCAGGATTGCATCCGCCCGGGCGACACCGTCGCGCGTCTCGGCGGCGACGAGTTCGCGATGCTGATGCCGAACCTGCTCGATGCCGGCGAAGCGGCCTGGATGGCACAACGCATCATCGACCGCATCGGCGACGAGTTCGAAATCGACGCACACCGGTTGCAGGTCGGCGTCAGCATCGGCATCACCCTGTGTCCGGGCGACGACCGCCAGGCCGAACAGCTGCTGCGCAAGGCCGATCTGGCGATGTATCACGCCAAGTCCGAGGGCCGGAACACCTTCCGTTTCTTCACCGACCGCCTGCATGCGGAACTGGTCGAACGCAAGGCCATGCTCGACCAGCTGGCGCTGGCGCTGGCGCAGCAGCAGTTCGAACTGCATTACCAGCCAGTGATGAATGCGCGCGGCAACGAGTTGCACGGCATCGAGGCACTGGTGCGCTGGCGCCACCCGACATTGGGTCTGGTCACGCCGGACCGGTTCATTCCGCTGGCCGAACAGAGCGGACTGATCGTGCCGCTCGGTCACTGGATCCTGACCCAGGCCATCGCTGATCTCGCCCGCTGGGACCAGGCCGAACTGCCGCCGGTGCGGCTCGCGATCAACTTGTCGCTGGCGCAGTTCCGCGATCCGGCCCTGGTCGAACGATTGCAGTCGGCGCTGAGCGTGCATCAGGTGACGGCGGCGCGGGTCGAGCTGGAACTGACCGAGACCGTGCTGATGCACGACCTCGACGACGCCATCGCGATCATGGCCCGGTTGCGCGGCATCGGCCTCGGCCTCGCCGTCGACGATTTCGGCACCGGTTATTCGTCGCTGTCCTACCTCAAGCGCTTCCCGGTGCAGAAGCTCAAGATCGACAAGAGTTTCGTGCGCGGCGTGGCGGTGGACGAGGATTCGGCCGCGATCTGCCGCTCGGTCATCGCGCTCGGCCACAACCTCGGCCTGAATCTGGTCGCCGAGGGCGTGGAAGAACGCGCCGACCTGCAATGGCTGCAAGGCCACCACTGCGACTACGTGCAAGGCTTCCTGATCAGCACGCCGCTGCCATTGGACGAGCTGCAGCGCTGGACCGCATCGCGACGCCCCACGTAGGAGCGCCATTCATGGCGCGATGGAGGTCGCGACAAGGTTCGGCGCGATAGACGCCGCGACAAGGTTCGGTCGCGCCATGAATGGCGCTCCTACATGGCAGGGGGTGGCGGTGGCGTCGTCGCGACCACCGGCGCCGGCGCCGGCTTGCGCCCGCTGCGCGACCAGAAAAACAGCACGATGACGCCGAGGATGATGGCGCCGCCGAGCAGCGGCCGATAGAACACCCAGGCGATGCCGATCGTGGTCAGCGACAGCAGCAGCGAGATCAGGCCGGTCACGAGGCCGATGCCCCAGCTGCCGATGGTGCCGAGCATCGGCAACACGTCGAGCACACGGCTGATCGGCGCGAACACCATCGACAGACCGATCCACATCAACACGGTGCCACCGAGCCGCACCAGCCAGGTGATCAGGCTGTTGCGCGACTGCGCGCCTTCGAACATTTTTGCTGCAGGCACCGAACCGTCCTCGACCAGCAGCACGTCGCGGCCATTCGATGCGACATAACGATCCAGCATCGCACCGGTCTGTTTGGCGACGATCGAATAGGTCGCCTCCGGCTGGTATTCGTAGCGCACGCGCATGTCGCCGACCTGCGGACGTTCCGGATCGGCACCGCGATACAGCACGCCACTGGCCAGGCGCCGGAACTCGCCGAACTGTTCCGGCAACTGCGCGGTGATCTGCGCCGGCAGGTCCTGCCAGCGTCCCAACGCATCACGCACCGGCTGCGCCAGCGTGAACGCCCCGAGTTTCACTTCGCCGGCAGCGAAGCGGTCCGAGCGCAGCGGCCATTCGCTCGGGTTGGCATGGGTCTCGTATTTCTTGAAGTCGCTGGAATCGATCGGATCGTCGTTCCATTCCTGCGCGTATTCGTAGACGGTGACGGTTTCGCTCCCGCCACCGATCTTCTTCTCTTCCTTGCTGCTGCGCTTCTCGACCCACTGGTACATCTCGACGACGCGACGCAGCTGCAAGGCATCGACGGCGATGCCGGTGGCCTCGTCGCGCGCCTCGGGGCTGGCGTCGACCGCGCCGGTCACATGCAACAGCTTGCCTTCGAGTTTGGGATCGACCGCATCGATGCCGACATCGACAACCGCACCCGCACCTTCCTCGAGCGCGCGCGCCTCGCCGATGGCACGGCCCTCGTTCCACCACAGCAAGGCGAACGAGGCCAGGAACAACAGGCCGCCGATCAAGGCGCCGGACAAGGACTGCCCGATGCGTTTGCCCCAGCCGGTGCGGGTGACTTCGGTGTAACGGTCGGCCATGGCGGTTCCCCTCGTGGATGGCACGCAATCTAGCGTGATGCGGCCGGTTCGGACATGCCTTGCCGGTTTGATCGGAATCAAGCCGGGCCATCTGCGTGACGTCTAGTCTTGCGTGGACAGAGGAGATGCCGCCATGACCCGTGCGGATCGCTGGATTCGAATCCCGCTCGCCCTGCTGCTGACGCTGGCAATGCCAGGCGCGAACATCGCGGCCGCGGCGGCCTTGCCACCCGGCCAGGAAATCGCCGTCGCGAACTTCGGCAATCATCGGGTGCAATGTTTCGCCCGCGACGCCGCCGGCAATGTCACGCCGACCCGCAGCATCGCCGGCCCCGACACCCTGCTGAATCAGCCGAACGGCGTCGCCTTCGGCGTCGATGCGATCTTCGTCGCCAACCACGAGGGCCGCAGCGTGCTCGCCTTTCCGCGCGAGGCCGACGGCAATGTCGCACCGCTCCGCGTGTTGTCGGGCGCCCTCACCGGACTGGGTCGCGCGACACACCTGCGCGTGTACGGCGACGAATTGTTCGTCGCCACCTACGACGGCGCGCCGCTCGCGGTGTTCGATGTCGGCGCCAGCGGCAACACTGCGCCGAAGCGTGTGCTGAACACGATCAGCAGCGTCTACGGCATCGCCATCGACGGCGAGGAAATGTTCCTGTCGCGGCACCCGGACACCGGCGATCACGCCATCTACGTCTTCGCGCGCACCGCTGCCGGCACCGACGCGCCGCTGCGCGTGATCCAGGGGCAGTCCTTGAATTTCCCGGCCGGCCTGGCCCTGACACCGACCGAGCTGATCGTCGCGGACTACTTCAACCACGCCGTGCGCGTGTTCGACCGGTCCGCATCGGGTGTGACGGCGGCGCTGCGTGTCATCGAGGATCCCGCCGGCCTGTCGAACCCGATCGAGGTGTTCCACCGCGACGACGAGATCTACGTCGCCGCACGCGCCAGCAACAGCATTCGCGTCTATGGCATCGGCGACCACGGCAGCGTCGTCGCCCGACGCGTCATCGCCGGTGCGGCCACCCAGATCGACCAGCCGCTGGCCTTGGTCGATTCCGCGTTTCCGGCCGCGTCCGATCCCGTCTACGCGGACGGTTTCGAGTCTCCGTGAGCGGGGGCCTGGGCGGCCAGCGCCTGCATCTCGTCGTGATGGTGGATGCGGTCTCCGGCGACGCCGTTCTCGCGGATCAGCTGCGCCATCGCTTCGGCGACGGTGCCGGCGTCGATGCCGCGATAACGCGACAGGCCGCCCTTCAGCCACGGGCTGTAGAGACGCGCGGCGGCCTGGGCGATGCGTTCGACCGGGCGTGATTCGCCGCGCTCGCCGAGCAGTTGCCCGGGGCGCAGCACATCGATGCGCGGAAAGCCGAGTTGCGCCAGGTCGCGTTCGACTTCGCCCTTCACACGCAGGTAGAACGAGCGTGAGTTCGGGTCGGCGCCGACCGACGACACCAGCAGCACCTGGCGCGCACCGCGCGTGCGGGCGACCCGCGCCCAGCGCAGCACCAGGCCATGGTCGATGCTCTGGAACACGACCCTGGACCCCGCCTTGGCGAGCGTCGTGCCGAGGCAACAGGCATAGGTGTCGATGTGGTCGACGCCATCGTTGGCCAGGACGTTGAGCAGACCGAGGTCGCCAAGTGTCATCGCATCGAGGACCGGATTGACCAGCTTCGGATGCGACAGGCCGATGGCGCGCCGGGTCGGTGCGACGACGCGGCCGTCGAAGGCTTCGTCGCGCAACAGTCGCCCGAGCAGTTCGATGCCGATCAGGCCGGTCGCGCCAGCCAGCAGAACGGTTCGCATGCAGTCCTCCGCAAGAGTCGCCGAAACCCTAGCGCAAACCGGTGCAGGCCGGGCTTCCGGCACGCTTCGCGCCAGCGCGCGCTGACTACACTGGCCGCGCAATCGGACACGGGTCGCGCGGGACGGGACGATGAACGGGCGAATGGGACGAAGCTGGCTGGCGATCCTGCTCATCGTCTGGGCGGGCAGCGTCGTCGCCGTGCCAGCACCGGCCCAGATCCTCGCCCTGCCCGGGGCCTTGCGCGACGATTTCCATGCACGCGTGCTCGACGTCGAGCACGGCGAGGCGCAACGGCTGCAGCGTCTGGTCGACTACCTGTTCGCGCCTGAACTGCTCGGCATGCAATACCAGCCCGACGCCACCTACACCGTGGCCGAGGCGTATGCGACGCGACGCGCGAACTGCCTGAGCTTCACCCTGCTCACGATCGCGCTCGCGCGCGAAGCCGGGCTCGATGCCTACGGCCAGGAGATCGCCGAAACCCTGGCCTGGCGCAAGGTCGACCAGACCATCTACCGCTCGAACCACGTCAATGCCGGCGTGACCGTGCGGCGCAAGCGATTGACCGTCGACGTCGCCTGGGACGAGGTCATCGCCACCGAACCGCCGCGCGCCATCGACGACGCGCGCCTGTTCGCGCACTACTACAACAACCGCGCCGTGGACCTGATGCAGGCCGGCCAGCTCGAGGCCGCGCTCGCCCACGCAGAAGCCTCGCTGGCGCAGGATGCGGATTTCGCCACCAGCTGGAGCAACCTCGGCGTGCTGCGTCGCCATGCCGGCGACGACGCGCGCGCACGCGGCGATTTCGAACACGCCCTGATGCTCGATCCCGCGCACCCCGGCGCGCTGTCGAACCTCGCGATGCAGCGCCGGCGAGACGGCGACAGCGCAGGCGCGGACGCATTGCTGCGACAACTCGAGTCGGTGCAATCACGCGATCCGCTGCACCAGTTCATGCTCGCGCTCGACGCCGAACAGGCCGGCGATTTCGAGCGCGCTGCCACGCACTACCGCCGCGCCATCAAGCTGCACGAGGGCGAACACAGCTTCCACTTCGGCCTCGCCCGCGTCTATCTGCACCTCGGTCGAGACCGCGCCGCCGCCCGCGAACTCGAACGCGCCCGCGCGCTCAGTGAAGACACCGAACGTCTGTAGGAGCGCCATTCATGGCGCGACCGAATCGCGCCGCAAGCACGGGTCGCGCCATGAACGGCGCTCCTACATGGGGCGAGATCATTCCAGCGGTGCGCCGTCCATCTTCCAGGTGACGGTCAGGAAGTAGCTGCGGCCGACCGAGTCGAACCACGAGGTGTCGTAGTACGGATAGTTGGCCCAGGTCGCGTCTTTCGGCGGCATCTTGTCGAGCAGGTTGTTGACCGACAGCGACAGGCGCAAATGGTCGTTCACGTCGTAACGCGTACCGGCGTTGAAGCGCCAGGTGGGCTGCGTCCAGGCGTCGTTGTTGTAGTTGGCGACGCGGCCGAGATAGTTGCCGAACAGGCTGGCGCCCCAGGCGTCCTTGTCCCAGTTCACGCCGAGGTTGCTCTTCACGCGCGGCAGCGTCGTCGCGGCGAAGCTCACGTCCAGCATGTCTTCGACCGGATCGCCCGGATACTGCTGGCGGGTGTGCTTGTGCGCGAAGGTGTAGTTGCCGCTGAAGGCGAAGTTGCCTGCCTCGGCCGTTTCCAGCCGATAGTTCGCGGTGACATCGATACCCGAGGTCTCTTCGCGCGCGATGTTGATCGGCGTGAAGTGCACGCTGGTGATGGCGCTGAGCGGATCGGCGGGATCTTCGCGGATGACCCGCGCCAGCGCGTCGACGCAGGTCGGCGAATTGATGTCGACGGATTCGCCGGTATCGGTCACGCCGAGTCGGCAATCGGCCTCGGTGGCGCGCAGACGTTCGCGATCCTGCGACTGCACCTGGTTCGAGATCTCGATCTTGTAGTAGTCGACGGCGAGGTCGAAGTTGTCGATCGGCGACCACACCAGTCCGGCGGTGAACGACTTGCTGGTCTCGACGTCCAGTTCCATGTTGCCCTGATAGACGTCGAAGGTGCTGCCGTCCCAGCTGCCGTCGTCGTAACACTCGCCGTCGCTGTAGCCCGGCTCTTCGGTGCGGCAGGCGTAGTAGTCGGTGGCGAAGGTGGTGCGGTAGTAGTCGAGACCGGCGAACAGATAGTGCATGTCCGGCGCACGGAAGCCGGTGCCGTAGGAGCCGCGCACCAGCAAGGTGTCGAGCGGGCGCCATTCCAGACCGAGGTTGTAGGTGAACTTGCCGGGGCTCTGGCTGGCGTAGCTGTACTCGTCGTAGCGACCGGCGACGCTGGCCTGCAGGCTCTCCAGCAGCGGCAGGCGGAATTCGCCGGCCACGCCCCAACGGTCGCGATCACCGTTGCCGTCGCCATACCGCGGGCCGTAGTAGGCGTCTTCGGTCAGCGCCAGCGGATCGGGATTCACGCGATAGGACTGCTGGCCGTATTCGATCGCGCCGGCGAAACCGACGTCGCCGGCGGGCATCGAGAACAGCGCGGCGTTGTCGATGGTGAAGCTGAGGTTGTCGTTGCCGGCCTTCGGATGCCAGGTCGACATCGTCGAGATCGACGCGAACTGGGCCGGCGTCAGCGGCGTGAACAGGCGCGCCGGATCCGGGTTGTAGATCGCGTAGCCGTCCTCGTCATAGCCGAGCAGCGGGCCGAGGAAGAAGGCGTTCGCGGCCGCGGCCTTGATGCGCGGCATCTTGACGATGGCCTTGTACTGCGAGTGGTTGTAGGCCGCTTCCCAGTTCCAGTCCTCGCCGAAACTGCCGGTGAAGCCGGAGGTGAGCGCGAAGGTCTTCTCGGTGGTCTGGTTCATGCGGTTGCGCAGGCCGCCGACTTCTTCCGGCGAGAACTGGCGCGACCAGATTTCGTAATGGCCGGTGCCGGCGTTGAAGAACATCTTGCGGCGGAAGTTGCGCGCCGATTCCGGATCATGGAATTCCCAACCCATGTGGTCGCTGGCGACGTCGTTGCCATTGGTGCCGGTGAGCAGGTTGACGTTCTGGTGGCCGAGTTGCACGTCGGCGAACCAGGCCAGGCCGTCTTCGAAGCGGTACTCGAACGAACCGTAGGCCATGCCGCCTTTGCGTTCGTTCTCGATGGTGCGATACGCGATCGCGCGATCGCTGCCGCACAGCGGCTCGCCCCAGCGGTCTTCGCTCAGCCCGGTGGTGCCGTCGTTGAGTCCGGCCATCGCCGCGCAATCGTCGGCGGGGCCGATGTTGACGTCGTCGTCCCAGTCGTAGCGTTGCGCGATCAGGCGCGGCAGGCGACGGCGCGACGTCGGTGCGTCCAGCGTCGAATCCTGGATCTCGCGCTCGTAACCCCACAGCGGCGACTTGTCGATCAGTTCCAGGCCAACGATGCCGGTGAAGCCGCCAAGATCGAAGCCGTCGGTCAGGGTGAAACGGTGCGATTCGCCGCCGCCGCGTTCGGTATCGCCGTAGCGATAGTCGAGCGTCAGGCCATCGGCGGACTTCTTCAGGATGAAGTTGATGACGCCGGCCATCGCATCCGAGCCGTACACCGCCGAAGCACTGCCGGTCAGCACTTCGACACGGTCGATCATGCCGAGCGGGATGTTGCCGATGTCGGTGAAGTTGCTGCGGCTGTTCAGCGGCAGCGGGAAGTCGGCGATGCGGCGGCCATTGACCAGCACCAGGGTGTGGTTGGAACCGAGGCCGCGCAGGTCGACGGCCTGTGCACCCGGCGTGGACTGCGCATTCGTCGTGTTCTGCTGGCCGTACACGCTGCCGCTGTTCTGGCTGAGCGAGCGCAGCACTTCCGGCACGCTGGTGAAGCCGGCGGCCTGGATGTCCTCGGCGGTGACGATGGTGATCGGCGCCGGGCCCTCGGTCTGCGCGCGCGCGATGCGCGAGCCGGTGACCAGGATGGTTTCGAGATTCTGCGGCGCCGCTTCGGCCTCGGATTCGGCCTGTGCCGGCGTACTCGTCGTTGCACCTGGTGTGGTCGCCGCCGCAGCAGGTGCCGCCGCCTGGGCCACGATCAGAACCGCGCCGCTGTCATCGCGCTGGGCGCGGAAGCCGCTGCCGGCGAGCAGGGCATCGAGCGCCTGCGGCGACGCCGCGTCGCTGCTCAGGCCAGGGCTGCGTGCGCCCTGCAGTTGATCGGCGCGGTAAACCAGTTGCACACCGCTCTGGCGCGCGTACGCATCAAGCGCGGCGGCGAGGTCGCCGGCGGGGATGTCGATGCGGGTAGCGGCTTGCGCCTGCGCGACGAGCGCGGCGGAACAGGCCAAGGACAACAGCAGGGCACGCAACGGGCGCGGCGATTTCATGGTGAGTTTCCCCTGGCGCTCGACGTGGCGCCGTTCCAGTGGCAAGACGAACGAAACGGAAAAATCCCTACGCCGCCGGCTCAGGGCGAACGCAGCACGATGCGCTGGTCGTCGATCTCGGCGCGTACCGGGAAACCGCGTTCCAGCAGGCGCACGAAAGCGTCGACGTTGTCCCAGCGGAAATGGCCGCCGACCCGCAATTCCGCCGCACGCGCGTCGGCAACCACGATCTTGCGGGTGTTGTAGCGGTTGAACTCGGCGACCGCGTCACGCAGCGAGGTGTTGTGGAAGAACAGCAGGCCGTCGCGCCATTCCAGCAATTGCTCGGCATCGGCGACCGCCATGCTCCGCACCAGTTCGTTGCCGCCCTCGATCCGGGCGACGCTGCCGGCCGGCAACAGCGACGACGGCTGGTCCGCGGCGCCATCGGCCGACTGCAGCCGTACCGTGCCTTCGGTCACCACCACACGCAGCTCGCCGGCATCGCGGCGCACCGAAAAACGCGTGCCGACCGCGACGATCTGGCGCGCGCCGGCGTCCACGACGAAGGGACGACCGGGGTCCTTGGCGACGTCGAAGATGGCTTCGCCGCGAAGCAGTTCCACCCGCCGCTCGCGCCGCGACAGATGCACGTCGAGCGCGCTGTCGCTGGCCAGCGTCGCCTGCGACCCGTCGCCCAGCGACTGCGTTTCGATGGCACCGAGCCGGGTCGACAGGCTGACCGAATCCACGCGCGTGTAGGCGTGCCAGCCGAGGCCGGCGGACACGATGCAGACCAGCATCGCGGCAACCGCGAGCACTCGCGTCATGCGCGAACGACGCACGCCGGAGGGCGGCGCCTGAGTGCGTTCGAGCGCCTGCAGCAACTGCTCGCGGCGGGTTTCAGGCGGTGCCTGCCAATGGCCGCGCGGCGGCGGTCCGGAGTGCTTCCAGCCGGCGCCGAGCGCCTGCAGTCGCTCGCCTTGCTGCCAGGCCGCTTCCAAGCGCAGGAAGGCGACGCGATGCGCGACGTCCGCCGCCAGCCAGGCCTGCAGCGCCGCTTCGTCGGCGTCCGACCAGGCCTCGCCGTCGCGCTGCGCCAACCACTGCGCGGCGCGCTGCTCGATCTCAGTCCGCGTGCCGGCGTTCATCGCGCTGATCCCGGACCGCGGTGTGCTTCTCGGCCGACGCATGGCCGCCGAACCAGTGGTCGGCCAGCAAGCGCATGCCCTTGGCGATGTGTTTTTCCACGGTCTTCTCGGTGATGCCCAAGCGCGCTGCCACGTCCTTCTGCGACAGCTCCTCGACGCGGCGCAGCCACACGACTTCGCGGCAGCGGTCGGGCAACCGGTCGAAGGCTTCGGCCAGGTGCTTCAGCGCCTGGCGTCCGCCGCACCAGCGTTCCGGCGACACGTCATCGATCAAGACGAGCGAGGGCTCGAAATCACCCATCGGCTCGATCGACACCACCTTGGCCCGCCGCGCGCGGTCGGCCAGCAGGTTGCGCGCGGTCGCGAACAGGAAGGCTTTCGGCTGCGTCGGCAACGCGTTGCCCGCGGCCTCGTAGACGCGGGTGTAGATGTCCTGGCGCAGGTCGTGCGCTTCCTCGAGCGTCGGACAGGCCTGACGCAGATAGCGCAGCAGCGCCTCCTCGTGCACGAGGATCTCGTCGGTGAACCATCTGTCCAGCGCTCGGTGCATCACGCCAAAATAGCGCAAGCGGGGGGGATTGCGCCTTGCTTCGTCTTGTGAAGAACCATTTCCGCCGGAGTGAATGATGATGTTGCGACGCACATGCTGGTCGATGCTGTTTTCCGCCCTCAGCCTGTGCAGCGCGTCCGCGCTCGCGGCGGACTACGGCCACTACGTGATCGGCGACACCTCCACGAAAACACCGGGCAAGGTGCAGCCCGGCCTGTTGCTGATGGGTGGCGGCGACCGCAATTTCGCGGCGATGCGCTGGTTCATGGCACGCGCCGGCAACGGCCACATCGTCGTGTTGCGCGCGTCGCAGGCGGGCGAGATCGGCGAGGAATTCTTCAACGAGGTCGGCGGCATCCAGTCGGTCGAAACCTTCGTGTTCACGGATCGCGAGCAGGCCAGCGACGAACGCATGCTCGCCGCGTTGAAGCGTGCCGACGGCATCTTCATCGCCGGCGGCGACCAGGCGCGTTATGTGCGTTTCTGGCGCGGCACGCCGGTGGGCGCGGCACTGGATGCACACGTGCAGGCCGGCAAACCCTTGGGTGGCACCAGTGCCGGCCTCGCGATGCAGGGCGAATACCTGTACGGCGCGATGGACGGCGGCAGCCAGATCAGTCCGCGCGCGCTCGCCGATCCGCTCGGCCCCGAGAACACCATCGAAACCGGCTTCCTGCATCTGCCGCTGCTGAAAGGCATCATCACCGACACCCATTTCAGCGAACGCGGGCGCCTCGGCCGACTGATCGCCTTCGTCGCCAAGGCGGAAGCGATGGCCGGTCGTCCCCTGCTCGGACTCGGCGTCGACGAAGACGCCGCCGTCGCGGTGGAAGCGGACGGCACCGCGCGCGTTTACGCGACCGCACCTCAGGCCGGCGCGATCCTGGTGAAAGGCGGTCTCGCGAAGCAGATCGAAGACCTGCCGATGAACGTGGCGCGCGTCGAGACCATCGGCGCTGGCGTCGATTCGGTGTTGCACCTGCCCGACGGCCGCATCGACCGACCGGCGTTCCAGCGCGAATACGCGGTGCGCGAGGGCGTGCTGGTCGCGCTCGACCGGCCCTTGCTCGTGCTCCACGGCGGCGCCGGCATCGAACCCGGCGACATGACGAAGGACGAGGAGGCGGCGGCACGTGCGGCGCTGGAAGCGGCGCTGAAAGCCGGCCACGCGAAGCTGCAGGGCGGCGCGTCGTCCGTCGATGCGGTGAGCGCCGCGATCACCGTGCTGGAAGATGCACCGATGTTCAACGCCGGGCGTGGCGCGGTGTTCACGCATGACGGTCGCAACGAACTCGACACCTCGATCATGGACGGCGCCAGCGGCAAGGCGGGCGCGGCGGCCGGTCTGCATCGGGTGAAGAATCCGATCACGCTGGCGCGCGCGATCATGGATCGCTCGCAGCACGTGATGATGGTCGGTGACGGCGCGGAGGTCTTCGCGAAGGATCAGGGCATCGAACTGGTCGATCCGTCCTACTTCCGCACCGACAAGCGCTGGAAGGCGTTGCAGAAGGCGCTGGACGAGGAGAAGAACGCACAGGCCGCGAACACGTCGATGGTGCTGCCCGGCAAGGCCTACTTCGGCACCGTCGGTGCGCTGGCGCTGGATGCACAGGGCCGCCTCGCCGCGGGCACCTCGACCGGCGGCATGACCAACAAGCGTTATGGCCGCGTCGGCGATTCGCCGATCATCGGCGCCGGCACCTGGGCCGATACGCGCTGCGCGGTGTCGGGCACCGGCTGGGGCGAGTTCTACATCCGCGCCGCCGCCGCGCACGAGATCTGCGCACGTGTGCGTCTGGCCGGACTGCCGCTGTCACGCGCCGCGGACGAGGTCATCAACATCGACGTGCCCAAGGCCGGTGGCGACGGCGGTGCGATTGCGCTCGGCGCCGATGGCTCGATCGCGTTCCCGTTCAACACGCCGGGCATGGCCCGCGGCTGGATCGGCGACGATGGCGTGCCGCACGTGGCCCTGTACAAGACCGACACGCTCGAACTGCCGCGCTAACCGCGGCCGTAGACCTGGTCGCCGTCGACGCCGGGTTGGGCCGAGTAGCGTTTGTAGGTCCACTGGTATTGCGTCGGCGCGAGGCGCACGCAGGCTTCGATGCCGCGATGCAGGGCAGCGACCGCGACCGTGCGGTCGCTGCTGGCGATGTCGGGTTCGGCGGGCAGGAAATGCAGGT
>JAKJFE010000135.1 GCA_022705045.1 Pseudomonadota bacterium
GATTTGACGGAGGAGAGGTCGATGCATCACGAAGCCACTCTTGCAGCGAACAACTGGTACTGCGCCAAAAAACAGCCCAACGGGCACTTGCTGTGTATCCTCTGATGCCGCGAAACACAATGGTTGAAGCCCTGTTCTCGGGAGACGCAACTCAAACCTTCAAGCGAGTAGCGCTCACAGGGTCCCTTCAGTTCTTCCCGACAACAGGTTGCGGATGAATCCCTTAACCAAACTGGCAGTCATTGCAGCAGCAGTGGTGGGACTTCTGCTGTATTTTGTGCTTACGCCTATCGATCAACAATCTGAACAACCCGCAACAACCCAATCGAAAATTGCAAGCGATGCAGACCTTGTATCGGCTGGCAATCCAGACGACGAAGACGCCAGCATACTTTTTAGTCATCGACCTCAATCTGCAAATACTTCCGCTGCATCGACAAGCCTTGCCCATGACGATTCCTCATCGATCTTGGCAAGCGCCAGCAGATATTCCGAAGCGATCGCCGAAGCCGAACTTCGCGCCCACGACGATACTGATGCAATCAATGATCGCGTTCGGCTCGCCTCCGTGTGTGGATCAATTGCGATGTCTGAACGAGTTCAACAGCTTCAGTCCAAGGAGCTAACACCGTCGCGGCGCGCGCAAATCGAATTCTTTGAAAAATTCTGCGATGTGGAATCCGAACCACTTGAACCGCTGATAGCCGAAATGGAGAAACATTCGAAATCGGACGTGGTCAAGGCGACCATCCTTCACGAAACCACTGCGATCGACTCCAGGTCCGGCGTCGAAGAGGCAATGAGAATTCTCTTTGAAAGTGAGTCGCCATCAGCAATGGCTGCGGCGGGTCGATTTCTTGATGAAAGCGCTCGTGTCAAGCTGGACTTCGGGTTGGCGGATTCGACCAAACTTCCAGACGGAATCGAGTCCAATGTGGTGCGCCGACTTGCCATTGAGATGATTGCGTGCGAGCTGAGCAAAGCCTGCGGGCCAAACTCTGCGGAGGCTTGGCTTGTCTGTGATCGCATCGGCGCATGTCGCCCCGGGATCTCGATGCAAGACATTTGGCGAGCAAGCTTCCCTCCTGTGGTCTACGACGCCGCAGTGAGGCAAGCCAACTTCCTCCGATCAATTCGTTCGAACAAGTAAGGCGGACTCTGCACTTCCAAGCCATGTACTGACTATTCAGCGTCAACGCGGCTGTTCGACCTGCCGCGCCGGCGTCGCACCTGCCGCCTTCCGCGGTCGCGGTGACGGCAGCACCGAATCCGGTGCTTCGAAGGCCAGTCGCGTGCGGCCACCAGCGTCACGATAGTCGGCGAGCACGGCCGCCTCGACCTCACCCCGATCCAGCACACGCGCGTCG
Organism: Pseudomonadota bacterium; assembly: GCA_022705045.1. Classification (GTDB taxonomy): domain Bacteria; phylum Pseudomonadota; class Gammaproteobacteria; order Xanthomonadales; family Ahniellaceae; genus JADKHK01. The sequence goes on from JAKJFE010000135.1 coordinate 1,368, forward strand.
ACCAGATGCTCGTGCAACAGGTGCACCAGACGCTCGTGCGCCAGCGCGTGGGTCTGCTTCGTCTTCGCGTACAGCCAGTCGGACAGTGCGAGAAAGTGTGCGAACGGCGATTCGCCGAGCAGCAACAGCGTCGTTCGCGGATAACGACCGGAATTCGCGACGATGTCCCAGTAACGCGCGAATCGCGACAGGCGCTGCATCGTCGCGAAGTCGATCACGTCGGTGGCGAGGATGTTGTACGGCGGCTCGGGGTTGAAGCGCAGGCCGTGCGGCAGCGTGTGCCGCGCGATCGGTGCACCGCGCAACCGCTTCAATATCCCGAACTGGATCTCGTGCGGCCCCATGCGCACCAGCCGGTCGAAGCCGGCAGCGAAGCTGTCCACGTCTTCGCCTGGCAAACCGGCGATCAGATCCACGTGCAGATGCGCCTGCGAATGTTCGTGCAGCCAGCGGATGTTGGCTTCGGCGACATCGTTCTTCTGGCGTCGCGAGATGCGCGCCTGCGTGACCGGATCGAAGGTCTGGATGCCGATCTCGAACTGCAGCGTGCCGGCCGGAAACTTCATGATGCCGGCCTTGAGCTTGTCCGGCAGATGGTCCGGGATCAGCTCGAAATGCACGAAGGGCGGATCGGCCGGATTTGCATCGAGCTTCGCCAGGAAGAAATCGAGAATGGCCAGCGACGTGTCGACCTTGAGATTGAAGGTGCGGTCGACGAACTTGAACTGGCGCACGCCGCGCTGCCACAAGGATTCGATCTGCGCGAGAAAAGCATCGAGCGGAAACGGCCATGCGGTCTTGTCGAGCGCCGACAGGCAGAATTCGCACTTGAACGGGCAGCCGCGCGAAGCTTCGACGTAGATATGCCGGCGCGACACGTCCTCGTCGTCGTATTCGCCGTAGGGCATCACGATCTGATCGAGCGGCGGCTGTTCGCCCGGCATGATCTTCGCCGCAGGCCGATCGCCTCCGAGCAACTGCGCGCACAGCTTCGCAAAGGTCACGTCGCCCCAGCCGGTGACGACGTAGTCGGCATAACCGCAGATGCGGCTCTCGTTCGTCTCGTAGCTGACCTCGGGGCCGCCGAGCACGACGATCACCTCGGGCGCGATCGCCTTCAGCATCGCGACCAGTCGCGTCGCCTCTTCCACGTTCCAGATGTAGACACCGATCCCGACGATGCGCGGCTGTTCGGCCAGGATCTTCTCGACGATCTCTTCGGACTTCTGCCCGATCACGAATTCGCGGATGCACGAACGCTCGCGCAATGCGCCGAGGTTCGCGCGCAAGTAACGCAGGCCAAGCGAGGCATGCGCGTAACGCGCATTCAAGGTGGTCAGGACGATGTCGGTCATGCGCGCATGATGACGGAGGCGGCACGGGCGAGGCCAGCGTCGCGCTAGCATCGCGGTTACATCCCTGCCGACCGGAGTCCGCCATGCGCCCTGCCCTGCTGCTGATGTCGAGCCTTGTCCTGCTCAGTGCCTGCGCGATCAACCCGAAGCCCGCGCAGCAGTCGGCGCCACCGATTCCCGCGATGGCCAAGGCGCAGAATCACGATGCCGTCATCGTCATGGGGCAACCGCTGCAAACGGAACTGTCCGAATTGCGTACGCTCGGCATCGACCATGTGTTCAACCTGCGGACTGCCGAGGAAATGGCCACGCTCGGCTACGACGAGGCGGCGGAACTGGCTCGCCTCGGCATCGGCTACGAGCAGCATGCCGTCGCAGGCGCAGCCGGTTTCACCCCCGAATTGCTGGCCGCGTTTGCTGCCGCCATGGAAGGACGCAAGGGCAAGCTGCTGCTGCACTGCGCCTCAGGGTCCCGCGCCGGACAGTTGTACGCTGCTTATGCCGTCAAGTATCGCGGACTCGATATCGACGCCGCGATGCGACTGCTCGAACCCTCGGGCAACTGGCCATTGCCGATGGAACGCCTGCTTGGCGAACCATTGCGCGTCGTGCGCGCCAGCAGCCTGCACGCCCCCGCCGAGCGCGCCAAGACCGCCAATGCCGTGGACCAGGCCATCGGCCGCGGCGATTTCGCGACTTGCCCGCAGTGAATCAGTCGGCAAGCCCGATCTTTTTCAGTCCGGCCAGGATGGCATCGCGGTTGCCTTCTTTCGGCCAACCGACCACTTCCGCCTGCACCACGCCATCGCGCAGGAAATAGAACCGTGGTGTGCTCGACGTGTCGATCAGCGGCCACGAGGCCGCGTCGAGGATCGGCACGATCGGCAGACGCGGGTGTTGCTCGCGCCAGTCCAGGTATTCGTCGCGATAGACATGGCGGTCCGCCGGGCCGATCCACAACGAGTGCGTGGCGAACACGTCGGCCAGCGTCGAATCTGCTTCGATGGCCAGCGTCGCGTTCTGCGAGAAATGGCAAAGCGGATGGCCGACGACGATGATCTGGACGTCATTCGAGACGACCGGATTCTGTCGAAGCCACGGCGTACCCGATTGGGCCACCTGCAGGATCGCGGGCCGGTGCGGATCGAAGCCGTCGGCATCATGCAGTTCCGGCACCGATTCCAATGCGGCGGCCGGAAAATCGTTCGCGACTGCGCGGGCTTCGTCGAAACGACGATGCGCGATCAGGGTGCCGAACATCGATTTCACGCGTTCGTTGTCGGTCAATCCACGCCGACGAAGCTCGCCAAAGGCGTCGCGCTGATCGTCGAGCACTTCCGGCGCGTGATCGTAGAACGCCATCAGCGCCGCCGCATCGAAAGCCGCGCGCACCTCGTCATCGGACATCGCTGTCAGGCGCGCGGAGGAGAACGCGTCCGCCAAACGGGCGTCGAACACGGCACGCATTGCGGCGATGCGCTGGTCCAATGGGCCTTTGAAATCGTCATGCGTTTTTTGCAGCGACGCCGCATCAACGACCACCGACGCCTGCACGCAGGTCACCGCGCTGCATGCCACTAAGCCCAGCCACAACAGCATCCTCGCCGACATCACCTTCTCCTGCTCAGAACACCCGACAGAACACGGCCTTGAGGTAGCGCGAGTCCTGCACGTGGGCGAGCCACGGGTGGTCGGGGCCGGCGCCGCGGACTTCGAGAATCTGGACCTGGCGGTTCGCGTAGAACGCGGCGCGGCGGATCATGTCGAGGAACTGTTCCTCGCTGACCAGGCCGGTGCAGGAGCAGGTGACGAAGATGCCGCCCGGCTTCACGACGCCGAGCGCCAGCTTGTTCATGTCGAGGTATTTCTTCAGCGCCGGGATCACCTGCTCGCGGTCGCGCGTCATCTTCGCGGGATCGAGGATGACGGTGTCGAATTCCTCGCCGTTGTTCGCGGCATCGCGCAGCCACGGGAAGATGTCGGCGTGCACGAAGCGGATCTTGGCCTTGTTGAGCTGCGCGTTCTGCTTCGCGACTTCGATGATCTGCTCGTCGAGGTCGACCGCGACCACTTCCTCGGCGCCGCCCAATGCTTTCGCGTAGACCGCGAAGCCGCCGGAGTTGCAGCACAGGTCGAGCACGCGCCCGCCTTGCGTGAAATCGGCGAGGCGCTTGCGGTTGTCGCGCTGGTCGCAGAAGAAGCCGGTCTTGTGGCGACCACCCGCGGCAACGCGGAACTTGAGGCCATGCTCGGTGATCGTGACCGGCGGCGGCGGGCTCGGCACGTTGCAGTCGAAACTCTCCTGCTTGGCCACGTGTTCTTCCGCGAACCAGTACATGGTCGAGTTCGGGAACTGTTCGTCGAGGATGCGGCGCACCAGATCGCGCTGCTTCCACATGCCGGCCGAGAAGTATTCGATGACCAGCAGCGAGCCGAAACGGTCGACGACCAGGCCCGACAAGCCGTCGCCTTCCGAGTGCACGACGCGATAGGCATCGGTGACTTCGTCGAGCTTCAGGATGTTGCGGCGCAGGTCGATGGCTTCGCCGATGCGGCGACGGAAGAAGTCGTCGTCGATGGCCTCGTCCGGATCCTCGCTCAGTACGCGCAGCGAAATCCGCGAATGGCCGTTGTAGAAGCCGCGGCCACAGAACTGGCCGTCGCGGTCGTAGATCTCGACGATGGTGCCGGGACGTGGTTTCGGCTCCGGCTTCTCGACCATCTTCTGGAAGATCCACGGATGGTTGGACTTGCGTTCGATCTTCAGGCGCACTGTCGGCAGCGCGTCCTGGGCCTGGATGTTCTTCATCAATGCTTCTCGCAGAATTGCGCGCGAATCTGGTTCGCTTCGTCCATCCAGCCCTGCAGCTGCTGGATGCGTGTGTCCGAGGACGGATGAGTGGACATGAACTCCGGCGGTGCCTTGCCGGCCGAGTTCGCGCCCATGCGTTGCCACAGACCGATCGATTCGGCCGGGTTGAAGCAGGCGGCGGATGCGAGCATCAGGCCGACGTAATCGGCTTCGGACTCGTGCTTGCGCGAGAACGGCAGCATCACGCCGTATTGCGTGCCGACACCGATCGCGGCCATCACCATCTGGCGCTGGCGCGGATCCATGTCGCTGGTCGACATGCCGGCGGCGACCGAACCGATCTGCACCAGTTTCTGCTGGGCCATGCGTTCGGCGCCGTGGCGCAGGATGGCGTGCGCGATCTCGTGACCCATGATCGCCGCGAGCGCGTCATCATTCTGCGCGATCGGCAGGATGCCGGTGTACACGGCCATCTTGCCGCCAGGCAGACAGAACGCATTGGCCTGATCCGACTCGATGACCGCGACTTCCCATTCGAACTGGTCCCAGGGCGTGACCGCGGAAACGCCACGCGTCGTCGCGAGGTGTTGTTCGAGCTTCGGGCCGGCGTCGATCAGGCGCCGCGCGACTTCACGAACCTCGTTGACGGCCTCGCCCTCGCGCACCACCTGCGACTCCGCGAGAATCTGCTGGAAACCCTGCAGACCGAGCGCGACTTCCTGGTCCATGGTCGTGTCGACCATCTGGGTGCGGCCGGTGAACGCGGCTTCCTGGCGATGGCTCAACCAGTAGTAGCCGAGATAACCCGCGAACAGCACCAGCACCCACCAGCGCATGCCGCCGCGTCGGCGCTGAGTATTCAGTGCAAATCCTGGATCCATCGAAGCGTCCTGTACCGCGGGCGTGGCCGACGATTGTAGTGGCTAGAGCTCGCGCGCGACGCGGAAACCGACGCGGGCGCTGCCGGTGTCGGCCGCGACACCGAGTCGATACGCCGATCGCGCCTGGTCCGGCTCGCTGCCCCAGGACCCGCCGCGCACCACACGCTTGACGCACCCGCGGTTGACCCAGGCCGAGCCGTCTTCCGGCGCACGCAGGAAGTTCTGGTGCCAGCAGTCCTCGGTCCACTCCGAGACATTGCTGCCGAGGTCGTAGAGGCCGAAGCCGTTCGGCTCGAAGCGCGCCACCGGCGCCGGTCCCCAGAAGCCGTCGCGATAGTTCTCGAACGCCTTCGCCCAGGTGCGCTTGCTGCGCGAACGGTCACCTTCGCCGGTCAGATTGCCGACGACACGGGTCGGATGCCCGTCGCCCCACCAGTAAGCAGTGGTGGTGCCGGCGCGCAGCGCGAATTCGAATTCGGCCTCGCTCGGCAGGCGATAACGCTGCCCGGTCGCGTCCGACAACCATTGCGCGTAGGCGACCGCATCGTTCCAGGACACGTGCACGACCGGCTCGACGCTCTTGGCGCGGCCGCCCTGGAAGTCGTTCTCCCAGGACACATCGCTGCGCTTGACGATGCGGCCGGTGCGTTCATCGTAGGCATTCGAATCGCCGCGCTGTTCAGCGTCGCTGCGATAGCCGGATTCGCGCACGAAGCGGCGGAATTCGGCCACGCTGACTTCATTGCGCGCCAACGCTAACGGACGCGTGATGCGCACCGGATGCTGCGGTCCTTCGGCGGCATTGCGCCCCGGCTCGCTGTCCGGCGAGCCCATCAGGAATTCGCCGACCGGCACGACCACCAGTTGCGGTCCTTCGCCGCTGCGGTCCCTGAAGGTGTCGCTGAAGCCTTCACCCGGCTGGTAGTTCGCATACAACGCGGCATTGGTCCGACGTTGCTCGACGGCCGCCAGGCGCTCGGGCGCAACACCGAGCGCACGCGCCTGTTCAAGCAGGATGCTGGCGTTGACGAGGTCGCGCGCTGCCAGTGCGGCTTCGGCGCGCAACAGGAAATCCTCGCCGGCACGCGCCTTGAGTTCCGCGATCTTCCGCTCCGACTCGGCGCGACGGGCGGATTCGGCACCGATCGACATCGCTTTCACGAGCAGGGCATCGGCATCGGCGAAACGCTGTTCCGAGGCGGCGCGCAGGGCATCGTCGAGCACCTGGCCTTCGATGTCGGCCAGACCCTTCGCCGCGGCGCGATTGCGCGGATCGAGCGTCAACGCATCGCGGAACGCGGCGACGGCGCTGGCGTCGCTGGGTTCGAACACCGCGCCTGCAGCAAGTCGCTGGGCCGCTTCGGCGAGCTGCGTGCGCAGTTCCGACAGACGCGTGATGCGCAGGGCCAAGGCCGGCGCACGACGATCCTGGATGCCGTGTGCGTCGAGCGCGGCGAGCACGTCCTCGGCCACCTTGGCGTCGCCGTCGTCGAGTTGCTGGTCGGCCTGAGCGAACAGCGCGTCGAGCACGGCGCTGCGCCCGATACGCGCCTTGCCGTTGCCGGGATCGAGCGCGAGCACGTCGCCGAACCAGCGCAACGCGTTGTCCTCGTCGGGCGAGAGCCAGCGTCGCTCCGCGACCGCCTCATCCGCCGAGGCCAGCCAGGCGTCGACCTGCTTGCGCTGTTCCGCATCGAGTTTTCCGGGGGCCGGCGCGGGCTCGTCGTCGATCACGTCGGGCGCCGGCTGTTGGGCTTGCGCGGCCAGTTCCTTCACGCGCTCGGG
>JAKJFE010000136.1 GCA_022705045.1 Pseudomonadota bacterium
TTCCGGAAGCCCTGTCTGAAGCGGCGCGCCGACAACTCGAACGACTCGGTGTCGAGGTCGTCACCGGGCAGCCGGTCGCGGCCATCGATGCGCACGGGTATCGCCTCGGCGACACCGAACAGGCCGCACGCACCGTGTTGTGGGCCGCTGGCGTGGCGGCTTCGCCGCTCGGTGCCTTGCTTGATGCACCGCGAGACCGCGCCGGACGCGTGATTGTCGAACCCGATCTCAGCGTGCCCGGACACCCCGAGATCTTCGTCGCCGGCGATCTCGCCAGCGTGCAGCAAGACGGCAAGCCGGTGCCTGGCGTCGCACCGGCAGCGAAGCAGATGGGTCGACACGTGGCGACAGTGATTCGCGCACGCCTCGCGAATCAGGCCGCACCCGCCTTCCGCTATCGCGACTTCGGCAACCTCGCCACCATCGGACGCATGGCCGCCGTCGTCGACCTGCATGGCCTGCGTTTCTCGGGCCTGTTCGCGTGGTGGTTCTGGCTGGCCACGCATGTCTTCTTCCTCATCGGTTTCCGCAATCGCCTGATCGTGCTGCTGAACTGGGCCTGGGCGTATTGGACCTACCAGCGCCATGCACGAATCATCCTCGGCCGCGACAACGATCACCCGACGTGACGAGTCAGACCGCCACCTCCGCAGCGCAGTACGGCGACGCCTGCGCCGATTTCTACGATCGCATCTATCCGCTGCCGGCAGCGGCGATGCTGCACTACCTGAAGGTGTTGGCCGCGGACGGCAGCGCCTGCGAACTCGGCATCGGCACCGGGCGAACAGCTGCAGCGCTGGCTCGGCTTGGCGTACGCATCTGCGGTATCGAGTCCTCGCCCGCGATGCGCGCCGTCATGCGTGCACGTCTGGGCGAGCAGGTTCCGGTCATCGCTGGCGACTTCAGCGTCGATCCGCTCGGCGGTCCGCATCGATTGATCTTTTCGCTGGTCGATACCTTGTCGCTGTTGCCGACGCGCGATGCACAGCAGCGTTGTCTTCATCAGGTCGCGGCCCACCTCGAACCTGGCGGACAGTTCGTGCATCACGGCTGCGGCAATGCATTTCAGGACCACGACACGCCGCATTCGACGCGGCATCGCATCGTTGTCGATGGCGAGCTGCGCGACTATCCCGTCATGCTGCTCGATCTGTCGCCATCGCGACTCGACACGATGGCGGCCGCCGCCGGACTGGTACGGACACATCGCTGCGGCGATTGGGTCGGCACGCCGTGGCGTCCAGGATCGAGCGACACGGTGTCGGTCTATCGGAAGATGGCGGCAACGACCGATTGATGCTGCCGCCGTGCACTATGCTCGCCGCAGCACTGTTGCTGGATGGAGACCACAATGACCACGACCATCAAGACGGATCGCCCCGACGTCGGCCGCCGCAGACAGCCTTGGCGCCGCCTGATCCTCGGGATATCCGCGCTGTGTCTCTGCAACCTGTCCTGGGCCGGCGAACCGGCGCCCGCAGATGTCGTCGATGCACTGAAACAACTCGCGCCGACCACCGTCACCGTCGACCGCGTCGAATTCCTCAATGGCTCCGACAAGCGCTTCCAGATCTCCGGCCGCGCCGACCGCAATGCCACGGTCAGCAACTACCTGCGCGCACTCGACACGTCCGAAGGGTTCCACAAGACCGAACTGCTGCAGATCATGCTCGACGCCAATGGCCGTCCGAGCTTCGAGATCATGCTCGAACGCAAACCCGACGCCGACGTCGAACGCCGCAGCGCGGCGACCCCCGCCGCGACACCCGCACCGAAGAAGCCCACGGTGTATCGCTGCACCGTCGATGGCCGCGAGGTGTTCCAGTCCTTGCCGTGTCCGGCATCGCCGAAGCGGTGAAGCCGGTCGCGTAGCGAGGCGTGTTTCGTCTACCGATATCACGCTGCCGAAGCATTGGGTCTAGACTGCAGAAGTCGCCCTGAAAACTCGTACCCCGCTTTCGTCTGGAGGCATCATGAAGCTTCGAGGATTGTTCGCCCCGCTGGTTGCGTTGCTGCTGGTGTCATCCACCGCTTTCGCGGAACAGGAAGGTGTCCGTACCGTCGGTGCCGTCGGCATCACCGAGCGCGTCAGCGACATCATGTCGCGTGCCCGCGAATACGATGCACGGGCGCCGCAAGGACCGCGCATCAAGTACGAATTCGAGAACGAGTACCGACGCCCGCAGCAGGCCGAAGGCGCGGCCGAGGTGGCGAGTTGGCCACCGATCGACGAAAAGCAGTGGACAGAACTGCAGAAGGCCGGCGCCAAGGCCGCGCAGACACCGAGCACACCGAATTTCCTGGGTGCGAGTCTCGCCGACGCCAACGCCTTCCCGCCCGATACCATGGGCACGGTCGGTCCGACCCAGTTCATCGTGGCCATCAATGGCCGCATCCGCAGTTTTTCGAAAACCACGGGGGTCGCCGACAACGCCCTCGATGCCAGCACGGACGCCTTCTTCGCGTCGGTGATGACGCCGCCAGTCAACAACAATTTCACCAGTGATCCGCGCATCCGCTACGACCGACTGTCCGGGCGCTGATTCATCATCATCATCGATGTGCCGGGCAGCAGTGGTGCCCTGGCCAATCGCGTGCTCATCGCGGTCAGCAGTGGCGCCACCATCAGCAACAGCGCGAGTTTCACCTTCTATCAGTTCCAGATGTCCGGCTCGTTGTTCGCCGACTATCCGACGCTCGGCATCGATGCGAATGCGCTCTACATCGGCGCAAACATGTTCACGCTGGCGGGTTCGTTCTCGAGCACCCTGGGGTCAGTCGTCAACAAGGCCAGCCTGATCTCCGGCGGGCCGATCACGGCAACCACGTTCACGTTGCTCGCAAGCGCTTCGGGCGCCGGTCCATTCACGCCGCAAGGCGTCGACAATTACGATCCGAGCGCCACCGAGGGTTATTTCGTCGGTGTCGACAACGCGACGTTCAGCACGTTGATGGTCAACCGTGTCAGCAATCCCGGCGGCACGCCCACCATCTCGGGCAACCTGTCCGTGACCGTGCCGACTACGACCTTTCCGGCCCGAGTGCCGCACCTCGGCAACACAGGAGGCACCAATGGTCAACTGGACTCTCTGGATGATCGCCTCTTCGCCGCGCATGTGCGCGGCGGCCGCCTGTGGACAGCCCACAACATCAGGGTGAATACGTCCGGCGTTGCTTCGACGGCCTCAGGCGCACGCGTTGCCGTGCGCTGGTACGAACTCGGCACGTTGACCACGACGCCCACGCTGATTCAGAGCGGCACCGTGTTCGACAACGCCGCCACCAATCCTGTCCACCACTTCATCCCATCCATCATGGTCTCGGGACAGGGCCATGCCGCACTCGGCTTTTCGATGGCGGGCAACACCCTCGCGCCGAATGCCGGCACCATCGGTCGCCTGAAGAGCGACACCTTGGGAACGACGCAATCTCCGGTCACCAACTACACGGGTTCGACGGCCGCCTACAACCCGCCCAGCGACCCGGGCGGTGCGTCCGGACGACGCTGGGGTGACTACTCGTACACCAGCCTCGACCCCTGCGACGACATGACGATGTGGACGATCCAGGAGTATGCGGACGCCACCAACAGCTACGGTGTACGCGCCGTTCGACTGCTGGCGCCGGCGCCGGTGGCCACGAATTGCGGCGCCGCCACCACCGTCAACATCGGTGCGGGCGGCACCAATATCGCGCTGACCGGCACCGGATTCTTCCAACCGGCCGCCGATGTCGGCAGCTGCCGGTTGCTGCTGGGCGGCAATGTCAGCGGCAGCGGCGTGACCGTGAACAGCGTCACCTACAACAGCGACACATCGCTGACACTGAACGTCAGTGCCACGGCTGGCGCGGCGACGGGTGCACGCAGCATCACGATCACCAATCCCGATGGGCAGACCACCACCGCGACCGGCTGCATCAACGTCGTCGATCCGGGCGTGACGCTGAGCAGTCTGACCCGAACCGGTCCGGCCGCTGTCTGTGCCGGCACGACCGCCAGCTGGCAAGCCCAGTTCAGCGGATCGGTCGCCGGTGTCGGCACCGGAAACTTCGGCCTGAATGGCGGCTCCGGCGCGTCAGTCAGTGCGGTGTCCGGCAGCGGTGCAACACGAACGATCGACGTGCAAGTCGGCACCGGCGCCGGACCCTTGCGCCTCGACATGGTCAATGCCACCGGCGTCACGCCGACCGTCTCCGCCCTGCCCTTCACCGGCGACAGCATCACCGTCAACGCCAACCCGAGCGCGTTCGCGATAACCGGAGGCGGTGTCTCCTGCAGCGGTGGCGGTGTTGCTGTCGGCCTGTCGGGATCCGAAGTCGGCGTGAACTACCAGTTGCTGCGTGATGCGGTGCCGGTGGGTGCGCCGGTTGCCGGCACCGGCAATGCCCTCGCCTTCGGTGCGCAGACGGTGGCCGGCACCTACACCGTCAGTGCCAGCAACGGCAACACCAGCTGCGGCGCCAGCATGACCGGCAGCGCCGTCATCACGGCAACCACGACGCCGTCGGTGAATCCGCTTTCACCGGGGGCCATCTGTTCCGGCGCGACCACCAGCATCACGCTCGCCAGCACGCCTGGCGGCGCCAGCTTCGCTTACACCGCAGCCAACACCGCCGGTGCGGTGACCGGCGCCAGCGCCGGCAACGCCAATCCGATCGCGCAGACATTGACCGGCAGCGGCAGCATCACCTATGCCGTCACCGCGACCCAGAACACGTGCGCCGGAACACCGACGAACATCGTGCAATCGGTATCGAATCCGCAGCCGGATGCAGTGGCGCTGGCGCCGGCGATCGAGCAACAGGCTTATGCCGCGAACATCACCGCGTCCGGCGCGCTGACCTCGGCGACGATGGCCGTGACCGTCGGCACGTTGCCGAACGGCATCACGCTGCAATCGAACGGCAGCCTCGGCGGTACGCCCTCGGCAGTCGGCAGCTTCACGTTCACCGTCACCGGTACCGATGCCGGCGTCGCCAACTGCGCCGCAAGTCGCGTGTTCACGCTGGACGTGCTCGCGCGCGACGTCTTCAAGGACGGCTTCGAGTGACGTTTCCGCGCCGCACGGAAGTTGTCTTCCGTGCGGCGCTTCGGTTCAGAACCACCCGACCTGCATGTCGAAGGCGCTGCGGTCGACGTCGCCGACCAGGCGCGCGGCCTGTTCGACCTGCGCGAATTCGGTCGCGAACCAGAAGCGGCAGGCCTGGCGTTTGCCGGCACGGAAGTCCCCGTCGAGCGCGAGGTTGCGTGAGGCCGGCCATCCACAACCAGAGCCAGCCGACGGTGAGCGTCGACAGCGCCGTCATGTAGTGGGTCGCGTTGGCGAGCACGACGCGTGCCTCGCCCGCGGCCATGCGTTGTGCTGCGATGCGCGTGACCTCGCCGACGACGCGCATGCCCTGCTGCAATCGCTGCGCGTGATCACGCAATTCGGCATCGTCACCGGCGCGCAAACAGGTCTCGGCCATCGCCGCGAACAGCAGCTTCAACGCGGCGCCGTCCTGCTGCATGACCTTGCGACCGAGCAGGTCCAGCGCCTGGATGCCATTGGTGCCTTCGTGGATCGGGTTGATGCGATTGTCGCGATAGAACTGCTCGACCGGATACTCGCGCGTGTAGCCGTAGCCACCGAGCACCTGGATCGCGAGTTCGTTCGCCTTCAACGACGAGTCGGATCCCCAGGACTTCACGATCGGGGTCAGCAGGTCGAGCAGCAGATCCGCGTCGCGTTGAACGGCCGCATCCGGATCCTGCGCGCGATCGACCTGCAGCGCGGCGTACAGGCACAGCAACTGTCCGGCCTCGACCACACATTTCTGCCACAGCAGCATGCGTCGCACGTCGGCGTGCTCGATGATGGCCACCGGCGGCGAGCCCGCGTCCTTCTGGTCGGGATGACGCCCCTGTCTGCGTTCACGCGCGTAGTTCAACGCATACAGGTAGCCCGCACTGCCCTGCTGCACGGCACCGACACCGACGCCGATGCGCTCCTCGTTCATCATGTGGAACATGTAGCCCAATCCCTGATGCGGCTGGCCGACGAGTTCGCCGATGCAGTCGTCCTGCTCGCCGAATTTCAGGAAGGTATTGACGCTGCCGCGTTGGCCCATCTTGTGGTTCAGACCGGCCAAGCGCACGTCGTTCGACGCGCCGACCGAACCATCGGCCGCGACCTTGTAGCGCGGCACGATGAACAGGCTGATGCCACGCACGCCGGCCGGTGCGCCGACGATCTTCGCCAGCACCAGATGCACGATGTTGGCGCCGAGTTCGTGTTCGCCGGCGCTGATCCACATCTTCGCGCCGCTGATCTTGTAGGTGCCCTCCGGCTGCGGCGTCGCCATCGTCGTGATGTCGCCCAAGGAGCTTCCGGCCTGCGGTTCCGACAGGCACATGGTGCCGAACCAGCGGCCTTCGAGGATCGGCCGCATGTAGCGGCGCTTCTGGTCGTCGCTGGCATGCGCGTCGAGCAGGTTCGCGGCCGCACGCGCGAGCGCCGGATACGCGGACGTGCCGAGATTGGCTGCGGCGAACAAGGCATCACAAGCGGTCGCGATGACGAACGGCAACTGCAGGCCGCCATCCGCCGCGTCGGCCATCACCGCGGTGAAGCCGGCCTCGTTGTAGGCACGCAGTGCCTCGCCGATCTCCGGGATCAACTGCACCCGCCCATCGACCAGATGCGGCTCATTGAGATCGGACTTGCGGTTGTGCGGCAGGAACTTCTCGATGGCGATGCGATGCGCCAGGTCGATGGTCGCGTCGAAGATCTCGCGGCCGTGGTCGGCGAAGCGCGGATAGTGCGCCAGTCGCTCGACGCCGAGCAGGTCGTGCAACATGAAATCGAGATGGCGGCGATCGATCAGCGGGCTGGCGCTCATGGGCATTCCGTTTCCTGGGGAAGCGCCAAAGGTACAAAAGAAAAGGGCCCGGCGAACCGGGCCCTTTCAACACATCGCTGGATCAGTGCGACCGTCGGCTCTGACGTGCAGCCAGTGCCAGGAAGGCCAGCACCATCAGCATCAGCGCCCAGCGCGCATCGACCGGCACCGGCACCGGCGGCTGTTCCGGTGTGCCGTTGGTGACGGTCACCGGATCGTCGTCGGTGTTGTTGGTCGGATTGGTGTCGCCACCGCCGCTGACGCCGGCGAAGTTGACGATGGTCGTCGGTGCGTTCGCGGCCACGTCCACGAGCAGGGTGATGGCCGGATAGCTGCCTCCCGCGGCCAGCGCGTCGCTGCGCGTGCAGGTGAGCGTGCCGAGTGTGCAGGTCCAGCCGCTGCCCGAAATCGCCGTAGCGATCAGGCCGGTCGGCAGGACATCCACCACGGTCACCAGGCCGCTGCTCGCCACCGGGCCGACGTTGCTGACGGTCAGCGTGTACGAGCCGCCCGACTGGCCAAGCACGAAGCTGCCGCCATGGGTCTTGGTCAACATCAGATCCGGCAACAACACCAGCGGCGTGACTTCGGTGTCGCTGCAGGTCGATCCGAGCGTGGTCGGGTTGCAGACGTTGCCGCCGGACACCGTGGCCGTATTGCTGACCGAACCGTTGCCGATATCGGTCGAGGTCAACACGTGTGTGCCGGTGCAGGTCATCGTCGCACCCGCCGGCAGCGTCGATCCACTCGCCGGCGTGCAGCTCAGGCCGGGCAGCAGCGGATCGGTGACCACGACATTGGTCGCCGCGGCATTGCCCGAGTTCACCACCGTGATCGTGTAGGCAATCGTGTCGCCCGGATTGCTCTGGTCGTTCGGCGCCACCACGGCGTTGTTCAGCACGCCGGTCTTGGTCGTCGTCAGCACCGGCACCTGGCCCAGCGGGGTCACCCGCGTGTCGCTGCAGGTCGAACCGGCCGTGGTCGGATTGCAGACATTGCCACCGGTCACGGTCGCGGTGTTGCTGACCGATCCGGTGCTGATGTCGCCCGCAACCAGCGTGTAGGTGCCGGTGCAGGTCATCGTCGCGCCGGCGGCCAACGTCGAACCGTTCGCTGGCGTGCAGCTCAGGCCGGGCAGCAGCGGATCGGCCACGGTCACATTCGTCGCTGCGCCATTGCCCGAGTTCACCACCGTGATCGTGTAGGCGATGGTGTCGCCCGGATTGCTCTGGTCGTTCGGCGCGACCACGGCGTTGTTCAACACGCCGGTCTTGGTCGTGGTCAGCAGCGGGAACACGTTCAGCGGCGTCACTTCA